>CAZNVN010000169.1:302-2526 GCA_964576635.1 uncultured Rhodospirillaceae bacterium | reverse complement strand
GTAAGAAAAATTAATTACAAAAGTTATCTTCGATATCTTTATTTTAATATTGGTAGGCTGGCCTATCTGCAGGCGAATGTGTTGGTTGGATATATTTTATTAGCACCTGCAATTGTTGCAGGTGTAATGACTCTTGGCGTAATGCAACAAATACTAAGGGCTTTTGGTAGAGTTGAAGGATCACTCCAATATTTGTTTAAGGCATGGCCAACTATTATTGAATTGGCAAGTGTATATAGACGTCTAAGGGAATTTGAAAAGCAAATTAAAATTAGAGAGATTGAAGCTTTGGAAAGATAATATATTAATATAGAAATGATATTTTTACTTTTTATTTTGATCCCTATAATTGAAATTTCTATATTTATTACTATTGGATCTAATATTGGCATATTGAATACAATCGCTATAATCCTTCTTACGGCTATTGTTGGAATTTTTTTTGTTAAAAGGCAAGGACTAAATCTTTTATTTAATGCGCAGCGCAATATGGCTCAAGGAATTATGCCTACGGAAGAAATTAAGGGGGGGATTTTTTTATTAATTTCAGGATTGTTATTAATTACTCCTGGTTTTTTTACTGATTGTATAGGTTTTGCAATGTTTTTAAAACCTGTACAGAATTTTATTTCTCAACACGCACGTAATTATTTTCATTCACGCACTCGCCAATAAACTTTCCATTTTTTTAATAAGTTCAATCAAGCTTATAATTGTTTTATGATTAGTAGGATCTTGAATAGAGGTTAATGGAGTATTAACTCTATTCCATTTAGAATTATTATTTTTTATAGATAAAAAAGCTTTTAAAACACTAATTGGTTCATGGCTTAATAAGGTGGTACGTATTTTCTCCTGCAAATATTGAAATTCTTGAAAGTTAGGTATTTGAGATTCTTTTTTATAATTATTTATAATGTAAACCAATAATTTACCTGAAATATTTGAAGCAGCTGTTATAGCACCTGCTCCTCCTCTTTTACATGCTTTAAGGGCAAGGCTATCGGACCCTGAAAACACAGAAAATTCATTAAAATATTTAATTGTCTTTAACATTGAATCTAAATCTCCACTTGAGTCTTTCATGCCCACTATATTATTAGGAAATTTTGTTATTAATTTTTCAATAATATCAAAATTAATTGTCACACCTGTTGTTTGAGGAATGTTGTAGAGAATGAAATGAAAATTATTTTCTTCAACTTCTTCACAAACCCTTTTATAATATTCAACAACACCATCATTTTGAATATTTTTATAATAAAAAGGAGGTAGAACTAAAACTGCTCTAACTTTTAAGTTAGCAACACTTTTAGTAAATTTAACTGTATCTTTAATGGAACACAAACCTGTTCCAGGTATAATTTTTTCTGCCTTAATGTTATTTTCAAGCAAATATTCAATTAGTTCAATTTTTTCATCAATACTATATGAATTAGCTTCACCCGTTGTACCAAAGATAGCAAGACCATCTAGGTTTTGTGATAATAAATTGTTGCAATGATCTAAGAATAATTCTTTATTTATGGAATAATCTTCTTTGAGAGGTGTAAGGGCTGCGCAGTAAGTACCATGTATTTTATGCATATATGGTTAATAAAGTAATCCAAAAATTATTCCATCATTTTTCAAAAATTTGTTTTACAAGCTCTTTACCTTTTTTGAGTGGGGTTGCATTTTTATTAGTAAAGTAATTTTCAAGAAAAGTTAGATAAGTATTATAATCATTTAAAATTTTTAATTTATCTTCTTTTCGATCATCTTCGTTTTCTTCTAACTTCGAAAATTCCATGTCGATCTGCATCATTGCTTCAGGAATAGAAGTGAAAGGTCTATGTTGGTTAATAACTAAACGATCATGAAGTTCACGGTGTACAAAACGAAAATCATTTTCCGATAATGTTTCAGGACTTTCATCAAAAATAAGTCTTTTCGCAATAAAGCTGGCTCGAGGATCACGCAATGAAAGTGCTACACGATACTTTTCTTTCCATGATGTTTGTTCGTGAAATTGATTAATAATATCAGATTGACCAAAATTTAGAAATAAACTTGCCTGACTCTCTGGAAAAATATTATCTTGTGAAGCTGTTTCTTCTTTTTCAAGTTGCCGATCAAGTTCCATATGTTTAAATATATCTGCAAGAGATTTATTTTTAAATACTTCATTTGCTCTTTGATTTAATATATTGGATCCTAGCTCACTATAAGGAGAATATTGTGT
>CAZNVN010000169.1:0-213 GCA_964576635.1 uncultured Rhodospirillaceae bacterium | reverse complement strand
CAGAAAATAAAATTGGACTTTTATTACAAATGACATAGCGATTTTTTTTCTTAATAAGTTTTTTAAACTCTTCAATATTTGCCTCTATTAATGGTTTCGGATCATGTTTTAAATCAATGGTATGATACCATCCTTTATATTGTGATTCACATACCATCGATAATGCTTGAACTTGAATCTTTCCAAACCAATAATTGATGCAACAAAACCCTT
>CAZNVN010000168.1:0-2560 GCA_964576635.1 uncultured Rhodospirillaceae bacterium | reverse complement strand
AGAGGCCTTTGAATCAAATTGACCACTTCTAACTAATTGATCTGAAGTTTTGCTAAGTTTGCAAAGATTAAGAAACATTGCCATAACATGCTCAGCTACAGTTACTGCATTTGAAGAGCCAGTTACTGCAAGAGCAATTTTATTATTATTAAGATAGTTTAAATCAACATTGTCGTATCCAACACCATGTCTGGATACTATTTTAAGAGATTTGCATTCTTGCAATATTTCACTAGGTAGCTCTGCCGTTCTTAATGCTATTGCACCTACATCGGTTAACTCTTTTATTAAATTTTCACACGAATAATTAGTGATTTCAATGATTTTACACTTTGAATCTTCAAGAATTTTTAATCCATCACTGTGAATCTCTCCCATGAGAGCTACTTTTTGCATATTAGTCGAATTTAATTTTTACTGATTTTCCAGTATTCAAAGAGTCGTATGCTGCATCTGCAATAATTAGGGCATTTCTTCCATCTTCGAAATTCACGGGGGTAGGTTTTTTATTAATAATGCAATCAACAAAAACTTCTAACTCATGTTTATAAGCAATTTCATATCTTTCTATAAAAAAATCTAATATCGGATCTTTTGAGTCAGTGTAATCATCACCATATTTTCTAACTGAAGTTGGTGTTAGATTTTCTGAGATCAGCATTCCTTTACTTCCAAATAACTCTACTCTTTGATCATAACCATAAGAAGCGTGTCTTGAATTATTGATATGACATAAAACACCTTTTTTTGACTTCATTATGATCATTGCAGTATCAATGTCTTTTGCTTCTTTAGCCTCTGTACTGAATAATCTATCTCCAATTGCAAAAATTTCATCAATCGAATCATTTCCAAGAATAAAGCATGCAAAATCAAAATCATGTATAGTCTGATCCCTAAACATTCCTCCTGATACTTTTAAATATTCTGCACTTGGACCACTTGGATCCCTGCTTGTTATTAAGATTTGCTCTAGGACTCCAATTTCACCTTTATCTTTTCTTTCTTTTGCTGATAAATGGCTGGGATCAAATCTTTTATTGAAACCTATTTGTATGGGTACATTATATTTTTGTAACTCTTTTCTGCAATCATTCACCCTTTCCATACTTAGATCTATTGGTTTTTCACAAAAAAAAGCCTTACCAGCCTTTGCAGCTAATAAGATATATTTAGTATGTGTAGCTGTGGCAGAACAGATGCATACTGCATCAACATTTGGATTTGATATAGCCTCTTCTGCGGATAAGGATACTTTACATCCATATTTTTTGGAAATTTCTAAAGATATGCTATTATCAATATCATAAATACATTCAATATTGCACTTTGGATCTGAAGCTATATTGGCAACATGAATTTTTCCAATTCTGCCTAATCCCAATATTGCAATATTAATCATAGTTATTTCTATATGACAGTAATATAAATATGGAAATAATTTTATAGTAATTTAGATTTAATTGTTAAAAATGAATAACTCTGAAGAAAAAAAATTTTCAAATGAAATAGCCTTAGTTACAGGGGGAACGCAGGGTTTAGGGAAATCTATTGCTAAAATGCTTGTCCAAAGGGGCATTAAATCTATCATAATTAGTGGTAGAAATGAAAATAATGCCAAATATGTCATAAAAGAATTAGAGTCATTAGGAGCAAAGGCATTTTTTATTAAGGCTGAGCTAAGTGATTTGCAACAGTGTAGCAATCTAATTCAGGAGATTGATAAAAAATTTGGTAAAATCAATATTTTGGTAAATAGCGCAGCATCAACAGAGAGAGGAACTATTCTAAGCACATCGCCTGAGTTATTTAATAAAATGATTAACACCAATGTTAGGGCGCCATTTTTTTTGATACAAGCATGTGCAAAAATTATGAGAAGAGAAAAAAATGGTGGAGCTATTGTTTCCATATCATCGATAGTTTCTCATGGAGGCCCGCCGCACCTAGCAGCATATAATCTCTCTAAGTCTGCTTTAAATAATTTAACTAAGACTACTGCTTTTGCTTTAATGAGAGACAATATTAGGGTTAATGCAATATGCCCTGGATGGATGGATACTGAAGGAGAAACTGTCATACAAAAAAAATTTCATAATGCAGATGATGTCTGGGATAAAAAAGCTGAAAAAAACCAACCGTTTGGAAGGCTTTTAAAGCCAGATGAGATTGCAAAAGCTGTTATTTTTTTATGTTCAAAAGATTCAGGCCTAATGACAGGGAGCATTATAGATTTTGACCAGTCCGTTACCGGTGTTCCAGGAGTAAATTACGATGATGTTCCATATTTAAAAGATACAATTTTAGGAAATTAATAAAAATGGAAACAATACGCCTTAGTTGCTCTCATGCCCTGATCAAATATTTAGTAGCTCAAAAGATAATTATTAATGAAAAAGTAATGCAACTTTTTGCTGGAGCTTTTGGAATATATGGTCATGGCAATGTGGCCTGCATTGGACAAGCTATGGAAGAATTTCAAGATCAATTGCCTGGCTATAGAGGCCATCATGAACATAATATGGCCTTAACAGGTATAGGCTATGCAAGAGCAATGAGG
>CAZNVN010000167.1:0-2594 GCA_964576635.1 uncultured Rhodospirillaceae bacterium | reverse complement strand
AATAACATATTCATAATTATTAGCTATCGCCCATTTAAAACCAGCTATATACGCTGTACCTAAACCCATTTTTTTAGATCGTGAAATAATATGAATGTTGTTTTTTTCTTTAGCAATATTCTGTAAAAATTCTCCTGTCCCATCAGGGGAATTATCATCGATGAAAAGTATATTTAAATCATAATCAATGTTTAATATCTGATTTATTAATTCCGATATATTACTGATCTCATTATAGGTTGGAATAATTACAATAGTTTTTTTCATTACGCTTGATTTACTATTTTTAATATATAATCAATATTGTCAATATTCTCATCAATGCATTTAGATATTTTATCAGAAATCAATCCTGTATTTTTTGGTCTTTCAGCTTTAAAGTTAATTGCATCTGAAACTACTGGAATTATCAATTCTTCAGAATAATTGAATTGATTAGCTATCAGTTGAGCAAAATCAAATCCGAGAACTATGAGGCACTGGAAGCCTCGCAGACACGTTATCAGGCCGAATTGGAGATTCAACAGATGAATTTCCAGAGACAGATTGCTGGGCTTAAGGCCAAGCTAGATTCATTCGAAGCCTGACCAATTTCACAATAACGTTAAATTCCAGCCCTCTAAGCTGGACACCCAAGCTCCCGTGGTGTAGTCCGGCCCATCATCTTGGCCTTTCGAGCCGAATACCCGGGTTCAAATCCCGGCGGGAGCACCATTTAATTAACAGTCAGGTTGAACAGTACTATGTCTACTAGCGAGTTGAAGAAACCAATGTCAATTGCTCTTGTAGGAGCACTCGCAATTTCCTTTGCTCCGATATTGTATAGTGTTTCAGGTCTAAATCCACTGAGCGGGGCTTTTTTCAGAATGCTATATGCTCTTCCATTTCTTGCTTTGATTATCTGGTTCCGAGGTATAGATGATAACCGAACCTTTAACACGAGACTGATTGCGATTGGAGCAGGAATTGTCTTTGCCCTTGATTTCGTATCGTACCATAGTTCAGTTGACTGGATAGGTGCAGGTATTTCAACACTAATTGGCAATTCTCAGGTTCTCATAGTGACGTTGATGAGTTGGTGGCTGTTCGGTGAGAAGCCAAATCTCTCCATTCTAATTGCCTTACCTATTGTAATGATCGGTTTGTTATTAATATCTGGGATATGGGACAACGAACCTTATGGATCAAATCCAGTTAGAGGTGTTATTGCGGGCATTTCCGCCGCCGTTTTCTACTCCGGTTTTTTAATTATCTACAGGTTTGCCAATAGAGAACTTGCGCCTGCAACGAGTCTGCAATTTGATTCCACAGTAGGTTGTGTTTTTGGACTTTTAGTTCTTAGTATATTGCCTTTGCAAGCTTTACATATCGAACCCATTGATTTCCAGCCTACATGGCCAGGTCATGGTTGGATACTTTCACTAGCTATTGTGGGCCAAGTCTTTGGATGGTTAGCAATATCCTATTCATTACCTAGATTGCCAGCAGCACATACTTCATTTGTCCTTCTTCTCCAACCCGTTTTAACAATAGTGTGGGGAGTTATGCTGCTATCAGAGTTACCTTCTATTCAGCAATTCTTGGGTATGTGTTTGATATTGGGCTCAATTGTAGGAGTTACGGTCTATGGTTCAGTTGAGGATGGCGCCGAGGGCGAGATTTGAACTCGCGAGGGATTGCTCCCACGGGCTTTCCAGGCCCGCGCTATACCGGGCTAAGCGACCTCGGCTTACGTTTGTCACTTTGAGAGGGGGTTTTAGCATTAATCAGGGCATACACTTATTACGAGACCTTTCAGCTGAATAGACAGCTATAGAGGAAATTTTGGGCGAAAAGGAAAGGTTACAAGAAGAAGAAAAGGAAAGGTTACAAGAAGAAGAAAAAATAAAGATTCAGAAAGAAAAGGATAGAGCCCTCAAAGAGCGTTTCAAGTCTGTTGTTGAAATGCTGAAAGAAACTTACTATCCCGGTCATGCCACCACAGCTAGACGCGTCATCGAAAGGCACCTTATTCGGGAATTTGGACTGAAACCTAGACAGGCTACCTACCATGGTGCAGCCATAATAGAATTATTACAGGATTATGAACTTATCCAACCGTTACCCGAGTTAGATGCAAATGGGCAACCGTTCACCAAGAAAAAAGGGCCCTTGTTGAATATAAACATCCGAAAATTACAGGCTTACAAGACCTAATTCAGTTCTAACGCGATTTTATCCAGTATCTTATTCGAGATTTCTACCTTGCTACCAGCGATCCACTCGGTATTTTTCTTGTCAACGATTGCAACCTTGCTTTTATCCGAGCCCATTGACTTTGAATGATTGGCTATAACACAGTTCGTATTTTTCAACAGGACTTTGGCCTTTGCCAGCAATTCTTTTTCGCTAATTCGGGCTCCCAGTTTGAAAACATACAACAGACCCTTGTGTTTCTTTCGGATACCATTGATTATCTTTGGTGCTTTCTTCATTTTTAGAGTTATTGGTTTTGCCGAATCCAACTTTCCCTTGGTTTGTTCAGGTATGAAATCAGATAGTGCTGCAGGCATTATAACTGCGTCATAACGCTTCATACTTTTCAATAGGTTCTT
>CAZNVN010000166.1:0-2648 GCA_964576635.1 uncultured Rhodospirillaceae bacterium | reverse complement strand
GCTGTTGGTTTCGCTGAGTACTTATCCATAGTCTATGGAAAAGATGACGAAAATGGAAATGCAGTACACATATCATGTCTTTGTCCTCAGGGAGTTAAGACTGCTATGACAGCTAATATGAAAGAGGGTAATGTCGCCGGAATAGATGGTATGCTAGAAGCTAGTGAAGTTGCTTCAATTACTTTAGATACTGTCTCCAAAGGAGACTTTCTAATACTTCCTCATCCTCAAGTCGGAGAATATATAAAGCTAAAGACTAGCAATTATCCAAGGTGGCTGGGAGGTATGAGAAAGCTTTATGCAAAATTTGGAAGTCATTTAAATTAATTCTTAAAAGGAGAAAATCATGTCTAAAGAAAGGATATGGAAAATCTATCTGTCAGGAGAAATTCATACTAACTGGAGAGAAGAAATAGAAGAATTATGTAAACAGAATCAACTACCTGTAATTATTGATTCACCAAATACAAACCACTCAAATTCAGATGATTGTGGTGTAAAGATTTTAGGTAACGAACCAAATAAGTTTTGGCATGACAGAAAAGGTGCGGCCATAAATTCGATTAGAAACTCTGTATTATTAAAAGAAACCGACATTTTAATAGTAAAATTTGGTAACCAATATAAACAATGGAATGCCGCATTTGATGTGGGGCTTGCAGCCGCAAAAGGAAAACCAATAATTACCCTTCATGAAAATAATCTAGACCACGCTCTAAAGGAGATTGATCAGGCATCTCTTGCTACCTGTAGATCAGTAGAAGAGGTTGTTGCTATACTTCAATATGTAATAAGCGGAAAATTGTATGAAAAAAATAAAAAAGCAGCAGAATAGTTTTTCTATCAAAAATAAGATAAAAATTTCTAGAAGAACTTTATTATATTCTTCTGCAGCTAGTCTGATACCAGCTTCTTTAAACGCAAAATCTATAAGAGATGGATCTCCCTCGTGGATGACTACTCCAGGAAAAACTTTTAGTGAGTATGGGTTTCCTGCTCAACAAGAGATCAATACAAAACGAGAAATACTGCAACCCTATGAAGAATATGCGCCTGGAACTGGAGTATCCATGACGCCTCTTGAAAAACTTGAAGGAATCATAACACCTAATGGCCTACATTTTGAAAGAAGCCACAATGGGATACCTGCTATAGACCCTCTACAACATGAATTACTTATCCATGGACTTGTTGAAAGACCACTAATATTTAAAACAGGAGACCTTCTTAAATACCCTATGCAAACTCGAACCTATTTTATTGAATGTGCTGGAAATAGTTTTTATAACTCAAATGCTTTTCCAATTGCAGTGGACCGAACATGTGGAACTATTCATGGTCTAATCTCAACTTCAGAATGGACTGGCATTCCACTAAAGTTAATTTTAAGTGAAGCTGGAATTAAAAAAGAAGCTAAATGGATCTTAGCAGAAGGTTCTGACGCTGCCGCAATGAGTAGAAGCATCCCACTAGAAAAAGCGCTTGATGATATTTTAATAGCATTATACCAGAACGGTGAGAGAATAAGACCTGAACAAGGATACCCTATGAGATTAGTGGTTCCAGGATGGGAAGGAAATATAAATATTAAATGGCTAAGAAGAATAAAGATCACTAAATTCCCAACACATACAAAAGATGAAACATCCAAGTATAGTGATTTATTACCTAACGGAAAATCTTTACAATTTACATTTCCTATGGAAGTCAAGTCCGTTATTACTCAACCTTCAGCAGGGTCTAAATTATTAAAGAAGGGTCCTACACATATTACAGGTCTTGCTTGGTCTGGATTCGGGAAAATAATAAAAGTAGAGATTTCTACAGATAAAGGTAAGACTTGGAAATTAGCCATATTAGAAGGAAACAACCAACCTTTAGCTCCTGTAAGATTTAGATTTAACTGGAATTGGGAGGGACAGGAATGCTCTTTACAAAGTAGAGCTACTGACAGTTCTAAAAATAAACAACCAATAAGATCTGAATGGTCTAAGCAATATGGGTTAGGCCAAATGTATCATAACAATTCCATTCAAAGTTGGAGAATTACTCCTAAAGGTCAAATCATAAATGAATATGTCTAGTAGATTCATTTTCGCTAATGCTTTTATCACTTTATATATCATTTGTAGCCTAATAGTAATTAGTTGCTCTAATGTACATTCAGCGAACGACATAAAATTTAACCTGGGTAAGGAGGCAAGCAATAAGATCATCTCGAACTTAGATATTTCTATTAACGTAAAAGGGAGCAACCTCCCCATAGGATCGGGAACTGCACTTAATGGAGAAAAAATTTATAATACCAAATGTATTTCATGCCATCATGATAAGGATATAGGCAGACAAGAACAAATGTTTATTCCCTATAATTTAGAAAACACTTCCATTCCAATTAGTACGGACTGGTCTTTTTCATTTACTCTTTTTGATTATATTCGCAAAACTATGCCGTATAACTCACCTCAAACTCTTACTAATGAGGAAACATATTCGTTAACTGCTTACCTTCTTTATAAAATGGACATCATTCCAGCTGAATATAAAATAGACCAAGATTCTCTCCCAAAAATTTTGCTGCCAAAGAAGAACCATTACATCAATAATTGTATATAACATAGAGTTGTTCTTACTAAGACATCATATAA
>CAZNVN010000165.1:0-2679 GCA_964576635.1 uncultured Rhodospirillaceae bacterium | reverse complement strand
GATGGGCTCTCTCGTTGCGAAGGGTACTGGGATGGTAAAGACGGCTGGGATAGTGGCAAAGTAGGGTATTTTTGCTAATTTTGCGATCAGGTTTTTCCCCATATTTTGAGTCCCCTATTTTACAATAATTTCAGTTTATCATCTTCAAAAATATGTCTTTTTGGCAATTTTTTAATTAATTAATAATTAACCTACTAAAATAGGCATAACTATTATATTTTTTCGGATCCCCTTTTAAACCTCTATACGATCGATCCCCCATGAAATCGAAGTCGACAATAACTGTCCTCGTTGCAGCTTTAGCTGTACTTTCAGGTGCCATGGGAATGACCCTGACAGGTGCATTTAGCGATCAGGGAATGAACCCTTCCAACATGAATGTATCAACAGCGCTGATGGCGGGACATCTGGAGATAGAGGCGCATCGTCCAAACGGTGAACTTTTTGCCTATAGACAATTCGATAACGCAGTAGTCGATGACGGTGAACAATGTATCCTAAAGTTGTTATTTGCCACAACAAGTAATGTGGCCAACTCAGACGGTAGAGGTGAATATACCAGCACAGGTGCTGGCGCATGTACAGGATCCCTAACTGACGCATGGGACGTTATTGCCATTGGTACAGGTAACACAGCCGTAAATCAAGTGGACGTGAAACTAGGAACTGAAAGTACCGGTGCATTGGCAAGAGGTGTTGCAACAGAGAAGACATGGGGCAATCTAACAAGCGGTATTCCACAGATTGTGATGAAAAAGACCTTTACAGCAGATGGAAATGCAGCTATTACCGAGTCTGGTCTGTTTAACAGTACCACAGTTAACGGTTCTGGAATGCTTGCAAGAAACGTATTCACCGCCGTCAATCTGACAGATGGAGACTCTATCACCATAACGTGGACGTTCAAAGTGGGCGCTAACTCACCTACTTAGTTCGTAATGAACACCACTCTTTTTTCTTTATTTTTACTCACAACGTTAGGACTTTCTATATTTTCAGCTGCTAGTACACCAGGCAGCACTTGGGATACGACAAATAATACACAATTTACCGTCAATCTGACTGAAAGCCTGTCACTTTCAGGCGCATATGCCCAAAAAACAGGCAATAATTACAGTATTATGCTAAGTGAGCAGCTTCAACTGCTAAATGGTGATAAATATCAGAATATGGCTACTGCATCAAAGCATATCTCTGATACCAAAGCGATGATGGAAAGAATACTACCAAACACCAGACTGCGCCTCACAGACGGCGATAACCTCATTGGGTCTGGTAGTACTACCTCCATATCTGACTTTATTGAGACCATAACTGACACATTTTACCAGGGCGGCGCAAAGGCTCCATCCACACCAACGATTCCAATAGAAATTACAACCGCTGGTACTGGAGTTTCCTTACAGACGCTCCAATTGATGGATACATCACAAAATGTGCTTGAATCACCATTTGATGACACTGGTCAGTCATGGTCAGACTCAATTCAATATAGCAAAAGCCAATATTCTTCAAAATTTTCCCTAGTAAATTCTATAGAAAAATCTTCATCTAACTTATCAGAAATTAATCTACCAAAACCTGATTCTCCAGTAATTCTCGTTGTATTAGTTCCATTTGCCATTTACTTCATCTTAGTTGCAGAAGGTGTAATTCGTCCTCCAAATTCATCCAATATTCCACAATCTACATCATTTTATTTTGTCCTTGTTTGTTATTTGTTTGGCACATTTTCAATGCCATTTTCCATTGGTCAGTCTTACTGGGGTACGGCGTATGGTGATATGGACAACTCTACTGACAATTCAACCAACAGCACTGACATCACCAATCCTGAGTATATTTCTGTAAACCTGACTGATGAAGAAGAATCCACTGTCTCACCTTTACAGAACGCAACACTAACAGAAACAGACAATGTTGCGGACTCGGATGGTCCAAAACACTATATGGTCTTCTTGTCTGAATCGTTGGACATTGGCAGCGGTTCACCAACTGAGACACAAAACCCTAACGAGTCAACTGTACAACAGGCACAAATTCCTTCAGAAAATTCAACAAATATCCAGATTTCAGAATCTATTTCATTTTTTGACTATGAGACATCTGGTCAACAGGCAGCAATTCCTTCAGAAAATTCAACAAATATCCAGATTTCAGAATCTATTTTATTTTTTGATTATTCAACATCTGGCCAGCAGGCAGCAATTCCTTCACAAAATTCAACAAATATCCATATTTCAGAATCTATTTCATTTTTTGATTACCCAACATATGATAGTTCGATAGTCTCAAATGGAACTATCAACCTAAATGAGCAGATTGGATTCTCAGATAGCGCTGATGGATTATCTGGTATTACAACTGTGGAAATTTCTGAACATATCACATTTGGGTCAGATCATGAGACAGTACTTTACACTCCACTAAGAGAGATGGTAGAGATTCAGGAAGAATTGTCAATTGATGCACAGATCGCTATCAACGGTGTAGCAGAGATTACAGTTTCTGAACATATAGAATTCTCAGAAAAGATTACAATCAAGGCTCCAGATGTCAGACTTTTAGAAGTTATTACATTCTCTGAAAGTTTGCAGAATCAACTTACCTTGATTCCGTTGGAGGATATTCCATATCTTGAGTTGTTATCACAAGATTCCATAATAATTCTAAACGGTA
>CAZNVN010000164.1:712-2717 GCA_964576635.1 uncultured Rhodospirillaceae bacterium | reverse complement strand
GCAGGTTATACTGCACTGCTAATTCATAAAAAGCATTACGAAAAGATTCTGTGTATTCTGTACCATAGTTCCGAGGAATTTGCATTCCCGCTAGTAAAACTTTTATTTTTTGAGACAGTGCTAACTCAATAGCTTCAGATAATTTTCTCTTCATGTGTTCCACACTCAAACCACGCAAACCATCATTTCCTCCAAGTGCTATAACAACTATGTCAGGATTGGTCCTAATGTACCAGCGAAGACGGGAAGGTGCACTTGCACTGGTAGAGCCACTAATTCCAGCATTAATCACCTTCACTGCATGGCCTTTTCGCAGTAGTTCCTGTTCCAACAAATGGGTGTAGGCTTCTTCCTTGGCTACCCCAAATCCTTCCGTTAAAGAATCTCCAAGTGCAACTATTATAGTTTGGGCAAACGTAATGCTTGAAAAAGCCATTACAACAGAAAAAACCAGGACAAGTCCAATAAACTTTCGTCTAATAAATTTCATTAAGTACTAACTGGCTTCCAGGTGTTTAAACTGTGTGAAAAAAGCAGAGCGTGATTCTTGACGCCTCTCTTTTTTTGATTCTTCAGTAGCTTCACCAAAGATTGGAACTGTCAACAATTCTGGATTGATGTCTAGAAGAAACCTTGATGGTTGCTGGTGGATGTTTTCTCCAAAGCGCCTGCGATATTTCGCCATGGAAAAAATCACTTCCTGCTGTGCCCGAGTGATTCCTACGTAACACAAACGACGCTCCTCGTCTTCTCCGCCCTCATCCATCGATCGCTGGTTCGGGAAAACTCCTTCAGACATGCCAATCATAAACACGAAAGGGAATTCCAAGCCTTTTGCACTGTGGAGAGTCATGATCGCTACCTGATTGGCCTTGTCGTCGGTATCACTGTCACTTTCAGTAAAAAGTGTCACCCGCTCTAAATAATGCTGAAGACTGGCTTCTGGATTCTGTTCAGAATACGTCTGGACACTACGCAACAAATCTAACACATTCATTACCCTACGCTTTCGCACCTTGGGTTCCCCGCTTTGTGTTTCAAGAAATCTGATGTAGCCGACCTCATCCAACAATTCTTTGAACACTTCTCCCAACGGTTCATTAGCAAAACGCTGCTGATAACTTTTGATGATGCCTACAAACAATTCCATAGTGAATGCTGAATCTTTAGGAATCCTATCATATTTTCTGGCTTGAATCATCACCTTAAACAAAGGCAGATGCATTTCCTGACAGCATGTATTGGCCTGCACAAGTGCTGTTTTACCAATTCCGCGTCGAGGTGTGTTTATAATTCGATGCAAACTAACTTCATCATTTGTATTATAAATCACCTTCATGTAAGAAAGTGCATCGCGAATTTCTTGTCGATCATAAAAACTGATACCACCCACTAGACGATACGGAATTTTTGCTTCCCGCAATGCTTCTTCAACTGCACGAGATTGAAAATTAGAACGGTATAGAATTGAGAAGTCTGAATATCTGCGGCCATGCTGCAATATTTTTGTGCGAATACGCCTAGTAACCGCTACCATTTCTTCTGCTTCATTTTCAGACATAAGCCAATCAAGTTTTTCACCACCCTGTTTTTCTGACCAGAGCTTTTTGGGCATTCGTTGAGTATTTTCGGAAATCACCTGATTGGCGGCTTGTAAAATAAGTTGGGTAGAACGAAAATTTTGTTCGAGGCGAATAAATTTTGCTTCTGGAAAGTCCTCTTCAAATTCGAAAATATTTCTAACTTCTGCACCACGCCAACCATAAATTGCCTGATCATCATCACCCACCACACAGAGATTACGGTGCTGCTTTGTGAGATGCCGCAAAAGTTTGTACTGAATACGATTTGTGTCCTGATACTCATCAACCATAATGTATCGGAAACGAGCTGTTAAAGGGTCCATGACCTCCGGACACTTGTCATAAAGTGACAGAGTGAGGTGAAGAATGTCATCAAAATCACTGGCGTTTGATTACCCTCGCTGCGTAGAGATCGAAGCATC
>CAZNVN010000164.1:0-702 GCA_964576635.1 uncultured Rhodospirillaceae bacterium | reverse complement strand
GCGTTGCAGCCCTTCATTGTTTTCTGATAGTAACGAAAAATTTTTCCAATTATTTGTTTTTGTTGAGAGTTTTGTTGATTAAGAAATACTTCAGGGTTATCTCCAATAGACTTTGCCTGGCCGATTTCAAAGTGTACTGACTTAGCATCAATAAATCGTGTATCGTCAAAATCATGATCTTCCATGATAGTTTTTATGACTGAGAACTGATCTTTTTTATCGTAAATAATGAAGTTTTGGAGATATCCCAGGTGATGAATGGATTTCCGAAGTAAACTGACGCCCAACGAATGGAAAGTACTTAAATGTGCTCCTTTCTGTTTTCCTGAGAGTATTTCCTGCAAGCGTTCACGCATTTCTTCTGCTGCTTTATTGGTGAAAGTGACAGCTAAAATTTGCTGTGGAGGAACATGCTTTTTTTGAATTAAATGTGCAATGCGCTCTATGATAACACGAGTTTTTCCACAACCTGCACCTGCAAGGATCATTACAGGGCCTTGCGTTGTTGTGACGGCTTCCTTTTGCTGAGAGTTTAAGAATGATAATGAATTCATGAAATGCAGAAAAGATCTATAAAATTATTACGTGAATTATGATATGATATTGTTGATTGAACTTAAGTGTTTCAGCAAGCCATATCATTCTTGGTGCTTTATCAAGAGTTTATATTGCCCGAAAAATTACTTTATGACTGCAGAAGAA
>CAZNVN010000163.1:0-2739 GCA_964576635.1 uncultured Rhodospirillaceae bacterium | reverse complement strand
AGTTATAATAAATATTTTTTTAGCATCTTTAATAGTAGAAAATATTTTATTTTTAGATTTTCTTAGAATATTTTTACCAATGATCACTTCGTACGGGTTATTTCTTAAAGATACTTTAATAGAATAGTTTTTTTTCAATTTAATATACTTTCTTAAATTTACATTATTTTAAACAAGATTTTTAATACAAATCAGTATTTTATCACATACCTCAATAGGTTTTTCATTTGTTTTTACTATAAATTTTGCTTTTGAATACATAGGTTTTCTTTTTTTTAATAAATCTTTAATAATTTTTTTTAAATTTTTATTATTATTTTTTTCGTTAAGCAAAGGTCTTCGATTAGTTTTTTTACATCTTTTATGAATTAAATCAATACTTACATCTAACCAAATAGATATTGTTTCTTTAAGTATTATTTTTTGCAATTTTTTATTTAAGAATGCACCGCCACCTAAAGCAATAATACCAGGTTTTTTGTTATTTAATAATATATCTAGGATAATTTTTTCTTCTTTATGTCTAAAATATTCCTCTCCATATTTATCAAAAATTTTTTTTATTTTAATTCCACACTTTTTTTCTATTAAAACATCTGTATCAATAAAATTAATTTTTAATCTTTTAGATAAAATCCTTCCGACAGTTGTTTTGCCACTGCCCATCATTCCTATTAAAACTATCTTTTTTTTCATAATAATTTAAACAAAAATTGTTTTTTTTTCGTTAAAGCTTACTTTAAGGTAATATTTAAATAAATTATATATAATGTTTAGAAGACGTAAAAAAAACTTTTTTGAAAAAAAATTAAATCTTTTGCTTGTATTTATCGTTTTGATTCTTATTATTTTTTTCTTTTTTTTGGAGTGGTTTGTTCCAGTACCTAAGACAACAATTGAAAAAAATATAGAAATTGAAGAATATAGAAAATAATCTATTTATTTTTAAATATTAATTTAAATGAAAATCATTCAAAATTTCCTTTTATTTTCTTTTTTTCTATTTCTAACAACTGACTTATATGCTGGTTTGGGAGATTCTGAAATGAGTCCAGGGGGGTGGAAACAAAATATAGAAGTTAACGAAATTGAAGATATTGATCAAGAAGATAAAGAAAAAGAAGCACTTGAGAATAATAATGATTTTAAAACAATTGAGTTAAAAGAAATTGATGTTAATACAATTGGCACAATGACAGAGGATGAAGGAGGTTTAGGCTATGATATGTGGGCTGGTTCAAAAAGAAACATAATTCAGGATTATTTAAAAAATATACCAATTAACAAACAATCTGATTTAGCGATAGAATTATTTAAAAAGATACTTTTATCAAATGCTGATGTTCCAGAATCTGAAAAGGATAATGTGGATCTTTTGTTAATAAGAATAAATAAGTTAATTGAACTTGGTGATTTTGATAACGCAAAATCATTGATAGATTTAATATCTGAAATAGATAACGAGGAAATTTTGATTAAAAAAACTGAGATCAATTTATCGTTAAATAATTTCGATTTGGTTTGTTTAGATATTGAAAAAAACAGAACAAAATATAAAAAAAATTTGTTTTGGAGAAAAGTCGAAATATTTTGCCAAATACTTAATGGTGAAACTAATAAAGCTAATTTAGCTTTGAGTTTATTAAAAGAAGAAAAAAATTTTAATGATGAAAGCTTCTTAAAAATTATAGATAGTCTTGTGTATAAGGAAGAAATTAATAATGAGAGCTTAGATGATTTAAGTCTACTGAATCTAGCAATGACTCGAATAGCAAATATAAATATTAAAGAAAGTTATATATTAAAGGAAGATCCATTACTTTTGTCAATGATTTATCGAATGCCGAACGTTCCTATAAAACTTAGAATTGAAGCAATAGAAAAATCCAAAAAACTTTTAAATCTACCAATTGAAACTATTGAAGAAATTTATAATAGTTATGATTTAAAAGAAAAAGACAAAACAATTTCTTTAGACGACAATATTTTACTTGGTTTTGAAACACAGGCAATTTTATTTCAAATGGCAATTGCCGAAGATAACAAAGAAAAAAAAGCAAAAATTGTAAAGAAATCTCTAGAGCTTGCATTAATTAATGGTAATTACAAATTAATTTCAAAGTTAAATTTAAATTCTTTATTAGAAATCAAACCATCAAAAAGTTTGTCTTGGTTTGCTAATCATGCGACTAAATCATTATTAATTTCAAACAAAATAGAAGAGGCAATGGTTTGGTATGAAATATTAGAAAAAGAAAAAGATAAAAATTCTGAATTATTTAATAACTTTATCGAGTTATGGACGATTGTGGAATTTTATAATTTAAAGGATAAAGAAAAAAAATATAAAAACGTTACTCAAAATGAAATACTTGAATCAATTAATAAACTTCAATCGCAAAATGAAAACTTGAAATTTAACACACTTGGATTTTATGTTCTTGAAACCTTTGGTGTCAAAATCAACCCAGAATTTTGGCTGATTAAATTAGATAACCAGGAAATGGAAACAAAACAAATGCCTGATTCTTCATTAATATCTTTAATAAAATATTCCTCAAATGAGAAAAAAATTGGAGAAACAATTTTATTAATTCTTATGTCACTTGATGGTAAGAATTTTAATCAATTACATCCTTTTTTCTTGCAAATTGTAATTACCTCACTAAATCAAATAGGTCTAGAAGAAAAAGGTTTTGATTTAGCAATTGAAACATTAATTGAAAAATAAGTAAAATG
>CAZNVN010000162.1:1819-2741 GCA_964576635.1 uncultured Rhodospirillaceae bacterium | reverse complement strand
CCATTAGCTCTTTACTTTTTGTGGGTCCCCTGAATCCATGAATTTGTGCCCATCCAGTAAGACCAGGCAAACATTTGTGTCTTTGCATAAAATTTAATATTTCGTTTGAATAAAATTTTGTATGTTCAATCATGTGTGGTCTCGGCCCGACGATCGACATATCACCTTTTAGTACATTATAAAGTTGGGGTAGTTCATCAATGCTAAATTTCCTTAAAATTAAACCAATTCCTGTAAGTCTTTTATCTCCAGCTTCAACTTGTTTGGTTTCAGATAAATTATTCGATTTAAACATGCTACGAAGCTTATAAATATAGAATGATTTTCCATCCCATCCTGTTCTTTTTTGTTTAAAAAATATAGGAAATCCATCACTCAATAATATGAAAAAAGAAAATATTACAATTATTGGCAAAGAAATAATTAA
The DNA here is from genome assembly GCA_964576635.1 of uncultured Rhodospirillaceae bacterium. GTDB lineage: Bacteria > Pseudomonadota > Alphaproteobacteria > TMED109 > TMED109. The sequence continues at coordinate 2,314 of CAZNVN010000162.1, read as the reverse complement.
AAAAACAAGGGATAGAAATTTGTCGAAAAAATTTTTTATAAAAAAGTTTGTTCCATAAAAAGGTGAAACAGATACATTGTAGAAATCAAAACCCGCTTCGCTGTCTAATCCTTCAATAAATTTAAACTTTGACTCTGGCGAAATTAAACGACAATCGATAGAATAATTCATAAATTTATCAATAAACTTTTCTATATGTATTTGAGTTTTAATAGATGACACTAACCATACTTGTCCGATGACATGATGGTTTAAAACATGATTTAAATCATCTTTTATATTAACTCTCGGTAAACCATAAAAATGGGTATCTACTATTTGTTCAATATCAGTTACAATCAAACATTTAATTACTGAGTTACTTATTCTTTTTGGAAATTTTTTTATTATATCTAGACAACTTCTGCTGTCACCAACAAGAAGTATATTTCTTTGTATAATATTTGAAGTTACAAGATGATGATAAAAAAAATCAAAAAAAACTTTTAATATTAC
>CAZNVN010000162.1:0-1809 GCA_964576635.1 uncultured Rhodospirillaceae bacterium | reverse complement strand
TAAAAGAATACAAAGAGCAAAAGTTTGAATTAATACTATAAATTCAATTCTAAAAAATTGAGAAGTTCCTACAATGTATCTGTTTTCTTTTGTCCTAAACAAACCTAAAATCCAAAAAATAGCTACAATTAAAATGGTTCCAAACTTATAAGTTTCCGGTAATTGTAATGTTCCATTTTTCAAATAGTAGACATACACTGAACTTAAATACAAAATTAAACCTAATGTAAAAAAATAAAATTGGATAAAGATTCTATCGTTTCTTTGAAAGATTTTTTCAAATAATGAAATTAATCCATTATAAAATAATTAAAATTTAAATCTATGATAAATAGTTTGTTTGCATACAAAATAGTAAATGGTAAACATATTACATTATTAGAATTATATGGTTTCACAGGATTAGATATTAGATAAATGAGATCTTTAATTGATTTTATAAGAATTTTATTACACAACATTCTACCAAAGAACAGAATCGGAGACAAAATATATGCTTTTATTAATTTTGTTTTCATTCATAGGCGTTTTCCAACAAATAAAATGATATTTAATGATGTTATATATAGATTAAAAATAAGCGATGAAATGTTAGATCCTTTAAGAATTTTTGTGACAGATAAAGAATACGGCAAAATTTATATAAAATCTTTAGTAGGGGAAGAATTTATTGTGCCAACCCTTAAAATTTTTCAAAAATATGAAGAATTAATAGATTATAATTTTCCTTCTGAATGTTGCATTAAGCCAACTCATTTATCTGGGGAATTTATATTAAAAGTTCAAGATACCAAAATTAATTATGAAAAAATAAAAAAGTGGTTTTCAATGAATTATTATTATCGATCGAGAGAGGCAAATTATAAATTTTTAAAACCCAAAGTTATTGTGGAAACTTTAGTATTCAACGACTCAAACATTAGAGACTACAGAATTTTTTGTTACAAAGGTAAAGCAAAATTAATTTTGGTTGATTGTATGCCTAAGCACAGTTCACAAACACATAGGAGATCTTTTTATGATCCCAAATGGAATCAGCTAAATATTAAATTAAAAGTTAAAGATAGTGAAACATTACCTAAACCCTCGAATCTTGAACAAATGATATCAATAACAGAAAAAATTTGTTCAAATTTTGATTTTATAAGAGTTGATATATTTACCGATGGAACAAAATGTTTTGTAGGTGAAATTACCAATATTCACGCAAACGCATCTCAAAGATTTATCCCTTTATCTGGTGAAAAAATAGCTTCAGAAACAATTTTTAATTAAATTAATTGGGTGTACGCATTAAGTATATGACTTATATTTTCTATAGTATCCGCCGTATTGATAGTACCCGTAATAACTCGCCTTTGAGGTATCTAAATCGTTAAATATCATACCGTCGACAACTACACCTACATTTTTGAGTTTTTTCATAGCAGATTTTATTCCAGCTAATTTTGTAAATCTTGACCTTGCAATAATAAAATTATGATCGGTTGCTTGGCTGATAAATAAAGTATCACTTACCGGTTGGATTGGTGGGGTATCTAAAATTATATAATCGTAAGTTTCTTTTAAACCTTGAAGAAATTCTCTTAATTTTGCTGGTGTTGTTAAATCGGTTAAATCTGATCTTCTTGATCCTGAAGCCATTAAATGTATATCAGATCCAGGGAGTTCTAAGATTGTATCTGAAAATTCGGCTTGACCTTGAATTAAATCACTAAAGCCCTTTTTTTTTATTTCATCTTTATTGATCATATCTAATACAGAAGGTCTTCTAATATCAGTTTCAATTAATAGAACTTTTCCAATCTT
>CAZNVN010000161.1:1538-2741 GCA_964576635.1 uncultured Rhodospirillaceae bacterium | reverse complement strand
ACTATATCTTTATTACGTATTGCTTTAAAACAATCATCGTTAGCTTCACGTATTCTTTCAGGAAATCGAGTTTCAAATTTTTTTAAACATAAATTTTTGGGTCCCTCTTTATATATCTCTATCAAACTAGCAATACCCAAAATTCCATTCGTTTCTACTATATCTTCGGGATTAACTTCTAATTCTTTCACTATCATATTTCTAATTTTAGTTGGACAGCTTTGATCAATTTTGAGGCGTACTACTTTACCTCTTTTCCTTCTACGCAGTTCATTTTGGAAAGCAATTACCAAGTCTTCAGCTTCTTCTTGTAGTTCTATATCACTATCCCTAATTACCCTAAATAAGCCACCTCCTATAAGTTCGTATCCATCAAAAATCTTTTTACTAAACAACATCAAGATTTCTTCTAATGGAATCATCCTAAGATTATTTTTATTGCTGCTGCATTCTATCTTAATGAATCTTGATAAAATTACGGGCAATGGAAGCAGTGCATTTCTTAGCCTATTAGTCTTTTCATGCTGTAGCTGAATGCTCAAAACTAACCCCAAATTTCCTATAAAAGGAAAAGGATGGGAAGGGTCTATAGCTAGGGGTGTTAATACTGGCAAGATATCGGCTTCGAAATAGTTCGAACACCATTTTTTTTCTTCAGAGGTGAGACTGCTTCGGGACAAAATAGAAATATTATTATTTTTCAATATTCCCTTTAACTTTTTCCAAGTTTTTTGTTGGTTTATCATTAATTGGTTGGCTTTTTTATTAACTTCAATTAACTGCTCTTGAGGAGTCATCCCTTCCACACTTTGAACTGCAACATCTTCATCCGCTAGTGCGTGAAGCCCTGCAACTCTTATCATATAAAACTCATCTAAATTACTACCGGATATTGATAAAAACTTAAGCCTTTCAAGCAAAGGGTGGTTTGTATTATTAGCCTCTTCTAAAACTCTTTGATTAATAGCAAGCCAAGATAACTCCCTATTTATATACGTATTCTTTAAAGTAGGAGAATCTTTAAAATTTTTTATAGATGCAATACTTTTGACTCCACTCATTCTCTGCTCATTTCATTAAATTTTTAATAATTCTGTTCTAATCAAACACTATAAAAATAATTTTAGTTTTGACCAAAAAAATATTAAGCAAGTGCTTTATGGGGAACTATTGTAACACAATAGTTCAAAAAAAGCTATATTT
>CAZNVN010000161.1:0-1485 GCA_964576635.1 uncultured Rhodospirillaceae bacterium | reverse complement strand
GACTTCTAATCTGATTAATTTAGAACATAGTGAATGAACAAAACAAGAGTAATGCTAACACCAAGACCGACCATAATTTTAAGAAAATCCCTGCCAACAATAGGAAAAACAGATTTAAACTTGTAATTATTTTTTGCTATACTAGCTATTGCAAATTCTCTTCCACACAACAAGCCTACAAATACCCAAGTTGTTGACATAGGAATATCATTATACTGTTTAAAAAACAATAATACAAAAGCGAAACACAAATCAATAATGGTTGCTGATCTTACATAAGTAGTTGTACTCTTCTCTAAAACAATTTTTTGAATCCGACCTCCTTTTTCATAGAAAATCCAAGCTAATAAGCCCGTAAAAACAAATGAAATTATTAGCATCCATGAAATAGGAAGTGCTCTTGGAAGAAATACAGCTATATTAGCCAGGTCATGACTAAGCCAAGTATACCAGAGAAAACCTGTCGTGCACCATTGAGCTACCCTCCAATAACCTTCATACCCTTCCTTAATTGGGGCTCGTTTTTCATCTAGTACCCTAGCAACTACACACCATATTATGTATGCAACTAAAGCTGCCAAACCATAGCCTACTATACTTTTAATTAACATTTTTTCTAAAACAAATGTTGACGCAAATGCGCTTAGAACGAGGAAAGTTGTGGATACAGGGATACCAAATCGGGTTAAGAGTAGAAGTATACCAGGAGCTGCTGCGTGATACCATTGAATTTCTGCATATGGAATCTTATTTAGTCTTCCATATGAAATATCACCATCATTTACAGACCAGCCATACCATAATGTAAAAAGCAATACCAATGCTGCAGCCATCCATAAATAGTACCACTTAAATCTTTGTGAATTTGACGCGATAAAAGTTCCAAGAGTCTGAACAGAATCGTTGGCTACTACAGAATAAGCCGCTAATAAAAAACCAATAATTGCATATATCTGAGCTAATAGAGAAATTTCCAATATATTACTCCTAATTTTAAAAAAATAGTTACAAATTAAATAATATTTTAATAAATCCTTATGTACTCATAAGACTTTGAATTAGAACTTAAATTCTTGCTCAATAAATAGAACGCCATCTTTAGAAGAATTTCTATGTTTGATATCAACACCAAACTTGACTACGTTACCACTTCTTTGTTTAAATTTACCAAAGAGTCTTAACTTATCATCATCATGATCATCCAAATCAAAGTAATATCTATATCCAGCTGACCACCCAGGAAGAGTACTAAATCCTTTTTTCTTTTCTTCAGCAAAAGCGTTATAAGAGAAAATTATTATAAAAATTATTAGTAAATATTTCATGACATAACTCCCAAAAATAATAAAATTAATTTTCATTAACAATTTTTCAATATATGTCAACCATTAAATATAACAGACACAATATGTGGTATTTTGATTAAAAAAAAAATTAGATTATAATAAATTATGGCGTTAGATAAAATTAAAAATATTGTTGAGT
>CAZNVN010000160.1:0-2747 GCA_964576635.1 uncultured Rhodospirillaceae bacterium | reverse complement strand
CAAATCCGGATGATTTTTGCAATTTATCAATTAAATCGTCAATAACATTATTATTTAAAACCTTTTCAAAGTCGAATAATGGCAAACCAAGATCCTGAATGCTCAGTAGCTCAGTTTGAATGCTCATATTAGAAATAATATTATCTAGCTCTTTTGCTAAAACTAAGTTTTTATCATTTGTCGCTGATATAATTAATATTTTTTTCAAATTAATATAACTCCATTATTTTCTGTAATTTCATAATGTATAATTTATACTCTTAGGAAAATTAAAAAGAAAAATACAGGATGATCTATAATAATATATTAGAAACGATTGGCAATACACCAATAGTTAAACTTTCATCATTTGAAAAAGAATTGAAATGTGAAATTTTTGGAAAGTGTGAATTTTTAAACGCCGGTGGCTCTGTAAAAGATCGAATTGGCATTAGAATGATTGAGAATGCTGAAAGATCTGGTCGCATCAAACCTGGAGATACCCTCATCGAACCTACTTCAGGGAATACAGGAATTGGACTTGCCTTGGCTGCAGCAGTAAAAGGCTATAAAATGATCATTGTCATGCCCGAGAAGATGAGCATGGAAAAAGAAGTTACGCTAAGAGCTCTAGGTGCTGAAATAATACGTACTCCTACTGAAGCAGGACATGATGATGCCGATGGATTATTTCATATCGCTAAGAAACTTCAAAAAGATACACCAAATTCACATATTTTAAACCAATATGCCAACCCTTATAACCCAGATGCACACAAAGAATCAACAGGCCAAGAAATATGGGACGATTTTGGCAATAGCCTTGATATGGTAGTAATTGGCGTTGGTACGGGCGGAACAATTACTGGAGTAGCAGAAAAACTAAAAAGTAATAATCCAAAAATTCAAATCATTGGAGCAGATCCCTACGGGTCCATCCTAGGGGGTGGAGATGAAATTTACCCTTACAAAGTTGAAGGCATTGGGTATGATTTTTTCCCAGACGTTTTAGATAATACGTTAGTTGATAGATATATTAAGGTGAATGATCAAGATTCATTTACTATGGCACGAAGACTGATTAAAGATGAAGGAATACTTTGTGGTGGATCTAGCGGTACTGTACTTTGGGCTGCATTAGAAGCTGCAAAGAATCTCAAATCAGATCAAAAATGCCTATGTATTTTTGCGGATGGCATAAGAAATTATTTGGGTAAATTTGTCCAAGATCAATGGATGTCCGAAAATAATTTTAATATCTAAGTTTTAACAGAGTTCTGCTTATCTAATTCTTCGCAAGTTTTTAATACTTGATCTACAATATCCAATGTTTTCTTTTCACTTTTTACATTTCCACTTAAAGGAATTAAACTATAATAAGATTTGTTAGAAGCACCTTGCATCCCAGTTTTAGATTCTGATACTCCACTCTTAAACTTTTCTACCATATTTAAAACACTACGATTATTTTTATAAATTTCTTCCAATGGTTTTCCTGGAGCTTTCTTTTGCAAACTATTTAATCTCTCTTCGAATAGATTGACCGTCATCACTCTACTAGTAACATCAGTAATTGGTTTTGATTTGTCAGATAAGGATATATCCAACCTTCCAATATATTTTCCTTGGATTCCCATGCAATACTGCAACGGCTTTCCTTCTTCCTGTGTGCGCTCTGGTCTAGTTCTGCTAGTTTCACGGCTTGAAAAAATATAATCAACACCATCAAGATCTGATATAGCTTTATATGCTGCATGTGGTTTTGAAGCATTTAATAGCATAACAAGAATGTCAACTTGAGGTTTTAATTCATTAATTTTATTCTTAGCAATTGTTATTGCATCTTTTATGTCAACATCTTCTTTGACCATTTGTGGGATATCAGTTATAACTCCAAATATCCCAATTCTCACATCATTTCTTTCAATAATGTGATGGTCAATAAATGCCAGTTCATTAGTGTCCTTAATATAAAGATTTGATGAAAGAAATTTGATATCATTTGAATTTTCAAGCTGTTTAATAAAGTTATAACCAGCAGCAAAATCATATTGACCAACATTATAAAAGTAATCCCCCATTTTAGCTGTAGACTCTAGAACCGTTTTAGCTCGAAGTTTTGCAGATGGGAGCTTTTCTTTTAATAAATAATAATTTTCAAATAAGGCATCTCCTGCATCTAATAAGATGGGATCTATGCCGCTTTCTTTGACTTGATTGATGTAAGTATATCTTCTAGGCAGACCGCCTAGTGGATTAGCCTTTCATCCGCATGGATCAAGTTGTCCACGGACATTCGTAGTAACTAATATTGTCACTTTATTTTCTATGGACTCTGATTCACTACAGGCAACAAAAATAAAAGCCGTAAATAATATATATTTTATTTTATTCATAATAATCATTTTAATGTGTTAAAAATTAACCTCCAGCAAGTTTGGCACGATGACCTTTCTCTAATAATAATTGTAATACCTTATCGCGAAAATCACCTTGAATAATAATTTCTCCATTTTTTGTAGTTCCGCCGACAGAACACTGTTTTTTTAAATGGCTACCAAGGCTTTTGAGCATCTTCATATTCCCCTTATATCCTCGGAGAACAGTAACTAGTTTTCCTCCTTTAAGTCGAACTAAATGTATTCGAAAGTCTTGTCTATTGGAAGTTTTAGACTCTGGAGGCAGAGGCGTAGTTTGATTAAAATTAACATTCGTGGAGTAAATAATATTCTTTTTTTCCATAACTGGTTAGAATATTAATTAATTGT
>CAZNVN010000159.1:2069-2758 GCA_964576635.1 uncultured Rhodospirillaceae bacterium | reverse complement strand
CTCCGTAATGAGCCGCACATGTGCTTTGAGTTTGAGTCTGCGGATATCATTGTGGAGTGCCTGCATTTCAGGATCATTATTGACGGTATCCCGATACGGCATAAGCAGCACCAAATCCGGAAATTCAGTCAACAATTGACTCAAACTCTGAAGAAGGATGCGCTGTCCCTTGACTGGCCGGATTCGCCCGACGACTGCCAAAACTTTGGCTTATTGGTGAATTTCAAATTCATTCCTGTAGTCTATTGGCGGGTGCAGTGGTAATTCTGGACAATCAACCGGATAATAAATTGTTTTCAGCTTCTCCGGTGATATTGAAACTGCATTCAGAAGACGCTCCGCAACTATATCTCCTGTAGTAATAAAACACTCAGTCCAGTCCGTGTGCATTTTTCGATTCAGCCAATGTTGAAGCAATGGTCTGGTTGTTCCACGGGTTCGAATAACTGGAATTGGACTTTCCGGATGAAAAGTATGTGAGGCTCGAGCGGCAAAAACAAACAACGGGAATCCTTCTGAACGATGCGGATTGATCAAATCAATCTGCTCTTCAAGAAGAAATTTCTTAAGTTTTCGGTAAGCCTTTAAAAGCCGGAAGGGATTCTTGCTGTTGAGGTTAATGTGCGTCACCAGACGCAAATCAAGTTGTTTGAGATTTTTCGCATTGAGTGTGTCCGGAATGGTCAACA
>CAZNVN010000159.1:0-2059 GCA_964576635.1 uncultured Rhodospirillaceae bacterium | reverse complement strand
GCTTGTTTGAGCAATTGCGAGATAGTGGCCGCATACGCAGCTTCTGCGTTCCACCAAAGGACGTTGCTGCCTATAAGGATCTTCATTAAAAATTTGCGTTTCCAGGAACACGTGGAATAGGGATTACGTCACGGATATTTTTCATGCCGGAAACAAACTGCACAAGACGCTCTAATCCCAGTCCAAATCCGGAATGTGGTACCGAACCAAACCGCCGTAAATCAAGATACCAATCGTATGTTTGCCGCTGAAGTCCATGATCCTTCAGTCTGCGGGAAAGTTCTTCCAAAGAATCCTCACGCTGTGATCCACCAACAATTTCTCCCAGACGCGGGAAAAGCACATCCATGGCCGCGACTGTCTTTTCATCAGAGTTTTGCTTCATGTAAAAAGCCTTGATTCCTGTTGGATAGTCAATCATATTTATCGGCTTTTTAACATGTTTTTCAGTCAGAAAACGCTCATGTTCTGACTGAAGATCAACTCCCCATTTGACTGGATGCTCAAAAGATTCTCCCGATTTCAGTAAAATATCAACTGCTTCAGTATAACTAAGAGTTTCAAATTGAGTTTGATGAATATGATTCAATGTTTCAAGCAAATCCGGCTCATTCATTTTCTGCAAAAATTCCAGCTCTTCTTCGTGACGTTCCAGACAAACACCAATCACATATTTAAGAAACTCTTCTGACAACAGGAGCATTCCCTGCAAATCAGTAAAAGCCATTTCTGGCTCAATCATCCAGAATTCAGCAAGGTGTCGGGAAGTGTTAGAATTTTCAGCACGGAAAGTTGGGCCGAATGTGTAAACGTCAGTAAATGCCAGTGCAAAGACTTCTGCGCCCAGCTGTCCGGAAACAGTCAAACTTACGTCTGTGCCAAAAAAGTCTTCGTTATAATCAACTTTACCATGAGAGTTTCGCGGTAAGTTTTCCATATTAAGTGCTGTAACACGAAACATTTCACCTGCACCTTCCGCATCATTTCCAGAGATTATCGGTGTCTGTACATACATAAAGTTCCGCTCCTGGAAAAAACTGTGGATAGCCCAGGATAGCGTGTTGCGAATACGAAAGACTGCACCAAGAGTGTTTGTTCGCGGACGCAAATGGGCAATCTCACGGAGAAACTCAAGTGTGTGTCCCTTCTTTTGGAGTGGATACTGATCACCAGAAGAAGTGCCGATGATCCGTACTTCTTCGGCATGAATTTCAAAAGCTTGTCCTTTAGCAGGAGACTCAATCACATTACCACGGATACTCACCGAGGCGCCTGTGGTCAGTTTGGAAATTTCCTCATAGTTTTCTAACATTTCATCCGCCACAGCTTGAATACCGTTATGATTAGAACCATCGTAAAGCTGAATGAATGAAATGCCTTTTGAGCCACGGCGTGTTCGTACCCAACCGCTAATAGTAACTGTTTGATTTAGCTGTTTTTCATCGATTAAAGAAATTCGAATACGGGACATTTTTTATAGTTTATAATTTTGAATGTTAAGTTTTCTAGTTGGAATAGCTGAACTAAATTCGGCATTTGTGTTTGGGAGTTTAGAAGCTAAGACCACTTGAAAATACTAAGTTTTTTTACTGGCCTCGCAACTGCTTGGCGACTTCTATTTCTGAATTTTCCATTAATTCAGACAGTTCATCAACGGAAATCATCATGCTTTTCCTGTCAGGCATTATGGCATAAAGATATTTAATAAATTCCGGAATCATTGATAAATATTTTTGATTACGCTCCAACTTGATTTGGCGCACCAGAAAATGCTCCATCTGCTCCTGTGACATATTACGCATCACGTTGATGAACGCACTCGTACATTCTTCAAGTTCTTTACTTACATCAGTAGGATAAAAAAACTGAAATTGTTTTCGTGAAGCTACTATTCTCACAAATATCAGCATAATCACACAAACCATAATTCCGTCAATCCAGTTAATTCCCCAATATTCCATGAATCCCAGCAAAAAATACACAGTACCTATGATTGAGCCGAGCAATTGAAGGGTCACCCTTATTAATTCAACAGCAAGGAATTTGATATTGTACTGTT
>CAZNVN010000158.1:528-2770 GCA_964576635.1 uncultured Rhodospirillaceae bacterium | reverse complement strand
TTTCTTGGGTACAAAATAATTCAATTAAATAAAAAAAATATCAAAATAACAGATGCTTCTTATGCTTCATATAAGGGCAGGTGGTGTAGCTTATATATAAGATGTAAAAGAATTATAGATAGAACAGAGAAGTACATACCGCTTTTTTTAGAGAAAAAAAAATTTGATACAACGGGCTCATTTGCGACCTTAACACAAGCGTTTTCTTCTCTATTAACTTTAGCTATCTTTATTTTAATTTTGCTTGTTTTCGCTTTAAATAAAGGTTCTCTGCTAGTCGGATTGTTTATATTATTTTTGACCCAAATAATTATTGAATTTAAATTCTTGCTTTTTGCAAAAAAGCATTTTGGATTCAAAATGTTGTTTTTCTCATTATTTGGGATTCAAGTAATTAACTTAGCTATATTTTTTGGTGCAGCATACTTCTTTTTCAACATGATAAAAAAATTGTTGCGTAAAGTCCTGTCACCTCGCCTGTTGACGAGAGAATAAGAAATTGCGTATTTAATCTTTATATATCTTGATTTTTAAGTCAATGAGTCTAATTTGTGGAATTGTAATTAGTTAAATTATATTTTGTTATAAAAATAGGCTAGGATTTGATCAAATCAAAAATTAAACCAGTTCAATATTACAGGCACTTATATAAAGCTTTAATCAAATATAAACAGCTTCCTTCATATTTTATTTTTTATCCTACAAGTAGATGTAATTTAAAATGTTCTCATTGTTTTTATTACGATAGTTTAAACAAAAAGTTTAATGAATTAACCCTGGAAGAAATTGATAAAATTACAAAAACAATGGATCCAATTTTAAGTTTGATTTTAACTGGTGGAGAACCATATCTAAGACACGATCTTGATCAAATTGTGAGAATTTTTTATGAAAATGCAAAAATTCCTATAATTACCATTCCTTCTAACGGTTGGTATTTAAAAAAAATGGACAAACAAATCAGAAACATGATGGAATGGTGTCCAAATTTAACTTTAAATCAACAAATTTCTATAGATGGAATAGGAGCAGATCACAATGAAATTAGAATGGATCAGCAGGTTGTAGGATCTGATAATTCTTTTGAAAAAGCAATCAAAACAATCAATCACTTAAAAATACTACAAAAAATTTATAATAGAATTAACATTGGAATAATAATTACATTTACAAATCAGAATCAAAATAAATTTAAAAATATAGTTAAACAAATTTATTCCTTGGTAGAACCAGATAATATATCTATAAATTTAGTTAGAGGTAATCCGAAACAAAAAGTAAATCTAGATTTAGATTTAGAACTATACCGAGAAGCAGTTAAGTATAGGGATAACCTATTTTATGAAAAAAAAATGTCAGGACATTCTAGATTTACTGGAAATAAATTTGCAACAGCCGGCAGAGTAATGTTGAATGAGCTAGTCATTAAAACCTATGAAGAAAAAAAATATAGCACACCATGTTATGCTGCTAATCTAAGTGGAGTAATGTATCCAGAAGGAGATGTCTATCCTTGTGAAATACTTGATGATAGTCATAAAATAGGAAATATAAGAGATTTTGATTTAAATTTTAAAAAACTATGGTTGTCACATAAAGCAAAAAAAGAAATAAAATTTATAAGAAATACAAAATGTTTTTGCACTCACGAATGCTTTAACAGTGTAAATATTTTTTTTAATTCCAAATTTTATCCAAAAATTATAAAAAAATCCATAATGTTATAGAAATACTTAGTGAGTTTAAAAATATCTATAATTATCCCTTTTTTCTATTCTAGTAAACGGGATGTTGATAAAAATAAAAATTTTTCATTATTAAGTTTTGACAAATGTTTATCAGCAGTTTTTCAACAAAAATACAAGAATTATGAAGTTATTGCAGTTTCAGACAATAGTAATCAATCCTCTATTGATATAGCAAAAAAATATCCGTGCAAAATTATAAAATTAAAAAAAAGATTTGGCGCTGGATATGCAAGAAATAAAGGTTCAAGCCTAGCAAAAAGTCAAATTTTAGTATTTTTAGACTCTGATGTTGAAATTAAAAAAGATGCCTTAAGTATAATAAACAAAAATTTTAGCTCTAAAAATAGCGAAGGTTCACTACAAGGTATTTACTCTCATAACCCAAATTATAAAGATAGTAGCACTCAGTATTTGCAAAGTTATTATTGTTATTATCTTTTTTCAGAAACTAGAAAAGACAAATTTACACAAACTGTATGTACATCAATTTTTGC
>CAZNVN010000158.1:0-518 GCA_964576635.1 uncultured Rhodospirillaceae bacterium | reverse complement strand
ATTCGGTTTTAATTTAGTTAACAAAGGATACAAAATACCAATAGTAAGAAAGCTAAGCACTATTCATCATAACAATCTAGGCATTTTAACTTTCATAAAAAAAATTATAAGAATTCACAAAGGTGAAATGAAAATGTATTTAAGAAACAGAACAATGATGATGAAAATAAAACAATCTAACTATTTATCTGTTATTTTGGGAATATTTCTAATGTCCTTAATGATATTCTTGGGAACTATAAATATTTTTTACAAAATACCGTACACAAAAGAGTTATTTATTTTATTAAATTTCATGTTCATCTTAGTTAATATAAAATTTATAAAATTCTTATTTTTTTCAAAAGGGTTTCTAACTGCTTTTCGATCTACCTTTTATATTTATTTTCATAAATTTTTATTAATAGCATGTATTTTTGCTGGAATAATAGAATATTATGTTTTTCGAAATAGATATTAATGTATAAGCAAAGAAATTATATTTATCTATTAATTTTTACATTATTGTTTTTTTCTTC
>CAZNVN010000157.1:0-2829 GCA_964576635.1 uncultured Rhodospirillaceae bacterium | reverse complement strand
TGGATGAGCTACCTAGTTTGTGGAATGTATTAAAAGGTGATATGAGTTTAGTGGGTCCTCGCCCATTATTGGTAGAATACTTGCCGATGTACTCCACCAAACAAGCCAGACGTCATGAAGTTAAACCTGGAATTACTGGCTGGGCGCAGGTTAATGGAAGAAATGCAATTAATTGGAATGAAAAATTTGACTTAGATATATGGTATGTTGATAATCAGTCAATCTGGCTAGATATAAAAATATTATGTATGACTATAAAAAAAGTGATTACTCGTTCTGGAATAAATCAAGACAAGCAAGCTACGATGGAAAAATTTAAAGGTAATAATGAAGAAAATTGATAGATTTAATAATTGGAAATATCCAAAAATCGAAGAAGGCAAACTTACTAAATACAATTGGGTTGTACAAAATTTAGATGGCTTAAATATAGGATTTAATTCTGATATAGGTGCCTTTTCATATATTAATGCTAAATATGAAGTTGTAATTGAAGACGAGGTACAGATTGGATCGCACTGCTCTATTTATTCTATATCTACTATAGATAATTCTACTGGCAAGGTTGTATTAAAAAATAATTGCCGAATAGGTAGTCATTCAACAATTCTTCCTGGTGTATCAATTGGTAAAAACTCAATTATAGGTGCTCATAGTTTAGTTAATAAAGATATTCCAGATAATGTTGTTGCTTTTGGTGTGCCTGCAAAAATAATACGTAAATTGAATAATGATAAATACTAAATTTTCTTCTTGGCCTTCGTTTACCTCAGAAGAAGCGGATTCTGTTCGCAATGTTTTGTTATCTAATAAAGTTAATTATTGGACTGGAAATGAGTGTCGTGAATTTGAAAAAGAGTTTGCGGTTTGGTCAAATTCTAAATATGCGATAGCCCTTGGAAATGGAACATTGGCTTTGGATAGCGCATTAAAAGCTTTGGATATCGGATTTGGCAATGAAGTGATTGTCACTTCACGAACTTATATTGCTTCAGTTACGTCCATAGTGACTGCTGGTGCAATTCCTATTTTTGCTGATATAGATACAAACTCTCAGAATATTACAACTACATCTATTCGATCTTTGATTACAAAAAAAAATAAAGCTATTATTTGTGTGCACTTAGCGGGTTGGCCATGTGAAATGGATGAGATAATTGAATTAGCAAATGAATTTAATTTATATGTTATTGAGGACTGCGCACAAGCTCATGGTGCTAAATACAAAAGTAAACCTGTTGGCTCAATTGGGAATATTGGTTGTTGGAGTTTTTGCCAAGATAAAATTATGACTACTGGCGGTGAAGGTGGTATGGTAACTACTAATGATAAGTCTTTATGGAGCAAGATGTGGTCTTATAAAGACCACGGCAAAAGTTACAAAGCAGTTTATGAACAAAAACATCCAGATGGATTTCAGTGGTTAAATGAATCTTTTGGAACCAATTGGCGTATGACAGAATTGCAGGGTGTAATTGGAAGAATACAATTAAAAAGGATGTCAAATTGGCATTCTAATCGTATTTCAAATGCTCTTAAAATATGGAACACTGCAAAGCAGTGTAAAGGTTTACGTGTACCAAGTATTCCTGATTATATCGAGCATGCAGTTTATAAATGTTATGTCTTTATTAAATTAGAGGAATTAAAAAATGGGTGGGGTCGTGACAAAATTATTAAAGAGATAAACGCATTGGGTGTGCCATGTTATTCAGGAGTTTGTCCTGAAGTATATTTAGAAAAAGCATTTGATAATTCTGGATTTAGACCCAAAGAAAGATTAGCCAATGCAAAGGAACTAGGACAAAGCTCATTAATGTTTTTAGTACACCCAACTTTAACTAAAAATGAAATTCAACAAACATGCGAAGCAATTACTTCTGTCATGAGTTTGGCCACTCAATAAACTATGCTTAATCGATTAGTAAATCTTTCAAGAACCAGTAAACAATTAATATTGATAGTCTTAGATTCTATATTACTGATTGCTGTATTATGGATGTCATATTCAATTCGGTTGGAACATTGGTATATTCCTGAAGATGATACAATTAGGTTAATATTAGCTGCACCGATTATTGGAATTCCTATCTTTGTAAAACTTGGTTTATACCAGTCTGTTATTCGTCATATCGACCTTAAGGCATTGTGGTCTTTAGTACAGGCAGTATCTTTATATGCAATATTATGGGGTTTAGTTGGATTTTTTATACAGGCTGATTTTGTAAGAGAAAGAGGATTTGTTGTGGAAACATTTCCGCGTACAGTCATAGTTATTAATTGGTTATTAGCTATGTTGGCAATTGGTGGGATACGAGTTGGTGCACGTTTTATTCTTAGTGAGTATATTAAATTTTCAATTTTGAATTATGAATTTAAAAGTAAAACAGATAATGTTGATGGCGGCAAGAGTAGGGTTTTAATTTATGGCGCGGGCGATGCTGGGGTGCAGCTATCATTAGCACTGAAAAACTCAAACAAACTTCATTCAGTTGGGTTTATTGATGATAATAAAGACCTGCAAGGCAGCAGTATTAGCGGTTCAAATGTATATTCTGTAAATGATATTGAGGAGTTGATTCATAAACTTAAAGTAGATGAGGTGTTAATTGCATTACCGAGTGCTTCTCGTTCAGATCGATTTACTATTATTGATAAATTAGAGCGTTATCCAGTAATTGTACGTACGCTACCTGGCTTGACAGAGTTGGCACAAGGTAAGGTAAAGATTGATGATTTACTTCAAGTAAGTATTAAAGATTTACTTGGGCGTAAGTCGGTAGAGCCCAATGAAAGCTTGTTAGGAAAAAACATTACTAATAAGACTGT
>CAZNVN010000156.1:0-2841 GCA_964576635.1 uncultured Rhodospirillaceae bacterium | reverse complement strand
CATCGGAAGAAGGCTTGTCGCTATCCCCATAACACCTTAAGTCAGAACAAACAACTGTATAATCTTTAGAAAGTATAGGGGCAACTTTTCTCCACATAATATGTGTTTGTGGATATCCATGTAACATTAAAATTGGATAACCTTTTCCACCTATTTTATAATTTATATTGATTTTATTTGATTTAATTTTGGCAGATTTAAAATCATCAAACACTAAAATATCCCCCAGTAAAAAATATTTATGAATTTATCATATTTTTATATAATATTTCACATAGTTTTTAAATAGTATTAGTTTATATATTTTTTAACTAACAAATAGGAATTTTATGAAAAATTCTTTTTACATATTTATATTTCTGATTTTTAATAATTTTTTAATACTAAATACCTATTCATACTCAGAAGAAGATTTAGAAAAATTATTGAAAACTAATACATGTATTAATTGTGACTTATCAGGAGCAGATTTTAAGAAGGCTAATTTTTCTTACGCCAACCTTCAGGGTTCTAACCTAAATGGAGCAAACCTTTGGAGAGCAGATTTTAGTAACTCTAACTTAAAAAATTGTAGTATAGAACAAGCAAATTTAAAAAGAGTAAATTTTAAGAATGCTAATTTAAATGGAGCTACCTTTAGTTGGTCTATTATTAGACATGCTATAATGGATGGATCTACAGCTTTTAAAGCTGACTTTAGAAAAACTAAAATTAAAAAAACGAATTTAAAACTAGTCAAATTTTGTCAAACTCTAATGCCTTATGGAATAGATAATTCAGGATGTGATAAATAAATTGATTTTCTATATCTAGTATACTACAGTCATAGAATACACAGTATTTTGATTTTGGATTATTAATGGGTCTAATTGTCAGAGGCATAAAAATAAATACAGGGGAAACCTTTCAACAAAGAGCTGAGTACGGCATAGAAAAAATCAATAAACAATTTATCCTCAATAATTTTAAAGCAGACATCGCATTGAGAAAAATTAGAACAAAATTTTTTGGTGTGAAGATATTTTTTAGCAATAAAGAATACGGAGTTATAAATGTTAAAAGTACAGATAATTCTGCCATTCATGCATTAAGTGCCTCTATAACAAAAATTGAAAAAATAATCAGGAGACTTCATAGAAAAATTAAAGCTAATAAAAGACATATTTTTAAAAACAATAACATAACTCTTACTCCACCTATAAAAAACGAAACGGATAGTATTGATAACAATGGCTTAATAATTGCAAATATGAATTATAAAATTGAAAATCTATCCGTCGCTGAAGCTTCTGATATATTAATAAATTCAGACCGTAAAATTTTAATGTTTAGAAACGCAGCACACTTGGGATTAAATTTATTACTAAAAAATACCAATGGTACAATAGAATGGATTGATCCAAGGGGATCAAGGGAAGCAATCAAATTCTAGAACCTTGCTTTATTTAATTACTGACAATCTAGTAGATTTTAGATTTACAACCTTAATAGCTTCTCGATCTATCAACTTAGAAACAATTGGTGCAATCTCATTCTTCCATTTATCACTCTCATAAACTTCAGTATATAATTTTTCTTTATCTGCCTTACTATTAAATCTTCTGATCCAAATGTAAGTTTTTTTATCACCTTCTACCGTAAAGCTTCCATTGATAACCATACCTTTAGAAATTTGAAATGGAATGATAATTTCTTCCATAAAGCTTATCCATTCCTCCATTTTTCCAGGATAAATTTTATATGTTCTTAGTTCAAAGAATTCTTTCATATCTTCCTCTTTCTACTCTTTATTAAATTGTATTATATTCATTCTCATAGGTTGAATTAATTGATATTTATTATTAGTATATTGAGATAAACTATTAAATTTATTAATTAATATATCTTTAATTTTTATAATAATATCTTTCCTTTGAAGGTCTGCAGACAATAATAGATTGCAAAATTCTGAAAATTCATTAAATTCTTTATTTTCTTCATAAAATATTTCTTCATTTGAAGTGAATGTGTTTTGATAAAAACTTGATATTTCACAATAAGCCTTAGCTCTAATATTACTTTCATCATCAACAAGTTTTAAGATTTCATTAAATGTTCCTGTGGATAATGGTTCAATTATAAACATGCACCCTGTTTCTTTTGTAACTCTCTTTCCTTCATTTAAAGCTTTTTTTATCATACTAAGACTTACATGATGCAAGCTATTAAAAAAAAATATTAAATCAAATTTCTTGTTTTCAAACGGTAAATCTTCAGCAAATCCTACTTTAAAATTTATATTATATTTACTATTTTTTTTTGCTATCTCAATTTGTTCTTTGATAGGATCTAATGCAAAGACATTCCTGGCTCCCTGACTAAAGCTCCATTCTGAAAACCAGCCATTTCCACACCCTATATCAAGTATCACCTTATCTTTAAAATCTATTTTTTTTGATAAAATACTTTCCGTATTGGCCCAATTTGACATTATTTCCCCATATTTTTCTTATTATACTGTTTTTAATATTGATTACAAAATATTATATGTTCTTGTTTTGTTCTTTATTTTAATTATAATCTATAATTCAAGCTGTGTGTAGAAAAATAAAAAATGAAAAAACAATATCTAATACCCTTTATGGAAACAAAATCTCATAAGATAGCCAAGAAAGGTAAAAAGGTCATAAAAATAAATGAAACAGAATATATAATTGAATATAATAAGAAACGTTACGTATGTGTCTTCAACGAAAAAGGAATATTATTAACATGTTACTTATTATGGTCCTAAATACTGGTGCGGCCAAGAGGACTTGAACCTCCACAGGATTGCTCCTACAACGCCCTCAACGTTGCGCG
>CAZNVN010000155.1:0-2841 GCA_964576635.1 uncultured Rhodospirillaceae bacterium | reverse complement strand
GACGCTATCATGTTTAAATAAATACCATAACCGGGACTTAAGATACCCTCTAGTTTAAGCATAGCCCAAGTAATATAGAAGAGAGATAAAATTCCGGTAAATATAGAAATTATTTTAGTATTAATTTTTATTAAACTTGCTAACAAAATTAGAATAGTAAGTATCGGATACATATAAAGGGCATATGCTTTTAGTGGTACTGAAGAACTAATACCAACTGATTTAATCAAATTTTTTATAAAATCATAGTATTCATAACCAGATACAGAAACTGGATATACTGTAGGTCCTATCCACCAAGGAAGAAAAAAAGCAACCAATAAAATTAAAGCAAACCAATTTTGTAATTTCTTAAAATAACTCAAATTAAATTCCAACAAATAAAAAATATATGTAAAGATAAGATTCTATTAGAAATTGATTTGAAAATCAAAACCTTAACAAAAAAATTATCTATATAGCAAAATTATAACTCTATCCAACGAGGAACTGCCCCAACTTTTTCTAAGAAATACTCCAAACTTTCAACTGAAAGCTCCAAAGTTCTATCATTTACAAGTGGGTGTGCATAAATTTTTAAACATGATTTTAAATTCACATCTATAAACAAACTTACATTTTGTTTTACACCGTTAATCATTGACAAAGGTGTTACTGCTCCTGGACGTACTCCGAGATTTTGCATCAATCTATCTGAAGAACCAAATGATAAACGACCTGTACCAAGAGTTTCTTTCAACTTCTTCAAATCAATTATATGATCTTGTTCTGCTACTACTAGAATATTATTTTTCTTATGATCACGAAGATATAGATTTTTGATATGCCCCCCACCTTCACTAGAATTTAAGAATTGATTTTGAATATGTTTATACTCCTTAACTGTGCTAAGCGGAGCATGATTATAACATTTATAACTAATCTTCCATTTATCTAATTGCTTTAATAAATAATCAGAAGATATAGGAAGACTATCTTGAAAACGTGATGATGCATCTACCTCTTCATTAATCTTATTTTTATTTGATAACAATGTGTAACTCCACTGTGACCGATTAATTGCGAAATACCCTTTTATAATCTATTATTTATTAAGTGTTTTATGTGAAGATTGCAATATTAGAATGATGCAAGAAGATGTACTTGTTTTAACAATTTAGGACTCAAAATACTGATATGACTGAAAATGAGAAAAGAAATCTTCTGATTATTACAGAGGTTTGTGAGTCGTTTAATCGACATGATATAGAAGCTATATTATCTCGATTTGCGGACGATGCTCTTTGGCTAACTTCTCGCGGTGATACTCCCGAGGGATGCCGATTCATTGGGAAAGAAGAGATCCGTAAAATGTTGCATAAGCGATTTACCTCAATACCTAATATGTCATGGAAAATACATAATCACTGGGTCTCAGGTGATCGAGGTTGCTCAGAATGGACGGTTACAGGTAACGAGTTAAATGGCAATCAATTAAACTGGCTTGGTTGTGATCTTTGGTCTTTGCGCGAAGATGGAATGATTATGTGCAAGGATACCTATTGGAAATATGAGGGGAATGAATAAAAAAACTATTTCACCGTAATTTACCTGACAGTTTTCTTGGTTGATCCCTATGAATGATAAATAAACTTTCTGAAGTTTTAATGAAGTGGGTAGTGCTTCAAAGTTTAAGGTTTAGATGAGTTTACCGTCTTTATAATTATTTTTAAATTCTAACTGCCCGTTCTCATAATGACTTAACCTTTCACCTTCTTGTTTACCATCTTTGAAATTACCTTTAATCCATAACTGACCATTCTCGTAATAAGTTAAATATTCACCTTCTAATTTATCGTCTTTGTAATTTCCTTTAAGTCTTAACTGACCATTCTCATAATAAGTTAAATGTTCACCTTCTTCTTTCCCTTCTTTGTAATTTCTTTTAAGTCTTAACTGACCATTCTCATAGTAAGTTAAATGTTCACCCTCTTCTTTACCGTCTCTGTAATTTTTTTTAAATTTTAACTGACCCTTCTCATAATACTCTATATATTCACCTTCCCATTTACCATTTTTCAGATTACTTTTTTCTTTTAACTGACCATTTTCATAATAATATAAAAATTTACCTTCTAGTTCACCGTTTTTGTAATTACCTTTACTCAGTAACTCACCATTCTCATAATGTTCTAACCATTCTCCTTCTGGTTTACCATTTTTAAAATTGCCTGCTGCACTACCAGTAACTTCGCCAGTAAAAGGAACATCAGAGTTTATCTCGTAAAACAAACCATCTTTCTCTACCAAGTCATCAAAATTTAACATCTTCACTCCAACTCAAGGTGTAATCAGGAAATAATTTTGTTCACGTTATTATCAACGATAACTGGGTTTTCATAAAATTTTAAATCTGGTTTTGAATATCTATTTGTTAACCATTCAATTCTTTCATCATCAAACCACTTTTTTGCATTTATGATATTATCAAAACAGTATACCCCACCTGCAATATTGTTCTCTAAATCAGAAATATAATTTTTTCTTATTAAACCAGGAGCATCTTTATAAATTGGGGAAGTCTCTAAAAATTTTTCTTTTAAAATTGTTTTATTAATTTCTGAAGATATTTTAAATGTAACCACAACCACAATCATTTTTTACTCCCATATCATAAATTTCATTATATTAAAATTACGATAAATTACGAAATTTTAGTAGAGATTTTTGATTTTATTAAAAAAAACCCTTTAAAATTAATGGTTTTACTAAACTATAACCCTATGATTTGGATATAAATTTAATATGGTTTATCACCTTTAAATGAAATTCTGTGCATTAACCTTCTATAGCCATGATAAT
>CAZNVN010000154.1:1371-2884 GCA_964576635.1 uncultured Rhodospirillaceae bacterium | reverse complement strand
TTGAACTATCAGGAGCTAAAGTAGATGTAAAAGATACAGGAGAAGTAACTGTAGCTGCACCAGATGAAGAATCTAGAAAAAAAGCAATGGATATGATTAAAGATATTATTGCTAAGCCTGAAATGAATAAAATTTACAAAGGTAAAGTAATTAAAATTATGGATTTTGGAGCTTTCGTTAATTTTTTAGGTAAGCAGGATGGTTTAGTTCATATATCTGAACTTGCTGCCAAAAGGGTAGCAAAAGTCACAGATGTTGTTAAAGAAGGTGATGAAGTTTCAGTTAAAGTTATTGGATTTGATAGAGGTAAAGTTAAGTTATCTATTAAGCAAGCGGTAGCTTAAGTAATATTCTTAGGATTAGGCATACCTACTTTATTATAACCTGCATCTACATAGTGTATCTCTCCAGTCACAGCACCTGCTAGATCACTTAGTAAATATAGGGCCGAGTTTCCAATATCTTGTGTATCGACATTTCTTTTAAGAAATGAATGATCTTCATTCCATTTATATAAAAATTTTGCATCTCCTATAGCAGATGCGGCTAATGTTTTGATTGGTCCAGCACTTATAGCATTTACTCTTATATTCCTTGACCCTAAATCTCGTGCAAGATATTTGACACTTGTTTCAAGAGCAGCTTTACAAACACCCATTACATTATAATTTGGAATAACTTTAGAAGACTCATAAGTTAAAGTTAACATACTTCCATTTTTATTCATTATTTTTGAAGCTTCTTTAGCCACTTCTGTAAATGAAAAACATGAAATTAACATACTTCTTAAAAAATTTTCTCTTGACGTATTCAAATATTCACCTGTGAGTTCAGATCTATCAGAAAAAGCAACAGCATGAACAATAAAATCAATACTTCCCCATTTATTTTTTATATCACCAAAAGTTTTTATAATGTCTTCTTTTTTTTCAACATCACAACTTAAAGTAAAATTTGAATATAGTGAGTCAGCTAGAGGAATAACTCTTTTTTTTAAGGCATCTCCTAAATAAGTGAATGCTAACTCAGCACCATTTTCAGAAAGTTTTTTAGCTATACCCCATGCAATTGATCTTTCATTTGCAACACCCATTATTAAACCTTTTTTATCTTTTATTAAACTCATAATTAAATTTTTTCAAAGATTAAAGTTGCGTTTGTTCCACCAAAACCAAAACTGTTAGACATAACTGAATTCAACGAAATATTTTTTTCAACTTTAGTGACAATTGGAAAATTTTTTGCTCCATCATCTATTTCTTTAATATTAGCTGAAGCTGCAATAAAATTATTTTCCATCATTATTAGTGAATAAATAGCCTCATGTACAGATGCAGCACCTAAAGGATGTCCTGTAAGAGATTTTGTTGAACTAATTTTGGGAATTTCATTTTGGAATGTTTCTTTTATTGCATCTAATTCTGTAATATCCCCCACTGGCGTTGATGTGCCATGAGTATTAATATAGTCAGGTTTATTTCTTGTTGTTTTTAATGCCATTTTCATACATCTT
>CAZNVN010000154.1:0-1361 GCA_964576635.1 uncultured Rhodospirillaceae bacterium | reverse complement strand
ATTCGACCAGTAGCTGAAGGTAGAGTATCTCCTTTATCTGCTACCCTATGGGGAATATTATTGAATATCTTAGCTTTTATAACGTTATATTTTTTCACTAATTTGCTTGCTGCTTCTTTAGCAATATTAGGTACAGCATTATATTTTATACTTTATACCGTAATACTAAAAAAAAGAACTCCACAAAATATTGTTATAGGGGGTGCAGCGGGATGTATGCCTGCTAAAGTTGGTAACACGGTAGGATCAAAAGGATCCGTTGATTTTACCGCAATATGTTAATTCATCATAAATTTTTGCACCTCTATCCTTATCATGTTCCTTTTCTTCTAAAATTAAAACTCCTGCGCCTCCAGCAATAATAAAGCCATCTCTAGTTTTATCATAAGGCCTTGATGCGGTTTCGGGCGTATCATTATATTTTGTAGTTAAAGCGGTCATAGCGTCAAACATTGCAGAAAGGGCCCAATCTAATTCTTCGCCACCACCAGCAAAAACCACATTTTGTTTGCCTAACTGAATAAGCTCCATTCCATGTCCTATGCAATGCCCGCTTGTTGAACAGGCAGAACTAATTGAATAATTGACACCTTTAATTTTAAAGGGAACTGCTAAATTTGCCGAACAAGTACTAGCCATTGTTCTTGGAACAATAAAAGGTCCCATTTTTTTTGGCGATGAATTTCTGGTTTGGTCAACAGCATAAACAACATTTTTTATTGATGGCCCTCCTGAACCCATTACAATTCCAGCCATTTCACTACTTACTTCATTATCTTTTAGCCCAGAATCTTTTATCGCCTCTTTCATTGCAATATAGTTATATGCAGACCCAGCACCCATAAATCGTTTGACTTTTCTATCAATGTAATCGTCCAAATTTAAATTTTTTATTGTTCCACATACATGACTTTTAAAATTATAATATTTATATTCTTCTGAGAATACAATCCCAGATTTTGTATGAATTAAAGAATCTAAAACTTCTTTTTTATTGTTTCCTAGACACGAAACAATACCTATGCCTGAAATAACCACTCTTCTCATTATTTAAATAATCCTACTTTTAAATTTTCTGCTTCGTAAATTTTATTTCCATCAGCAAGTAAAATTCCGTTTGCTAACCCAACAGTAGCACCTTCTTTTATTAATACTTTTTTCATATCAATGATATAGGTTGCTTTTTTGACACTAGTTAAAACTTCACCAGTAAATTTAACCTGATTCACTCCTAGCGCCCTTCCTTTTCCTGGTTTTCCTAACCAACCTAAAAAAAATCCTACAAGTTGCCACATTGCGTCCAAACCAAGACATCCAGGCATTACAGGGTCTTCTTTGAAGTGACAGTCAAAAAACCATAG
>CAZNVN010000153.1:0-2928 GCA_964576635.1 uncultured Rhodospirillaceae bacterium | reverse complement strand
TAAGAAATAAAACAGGATCAATGGACCCACATCACGATGGTTTTTCAAAAATGCTTTATTGGGCAGATAGGTTTGGAGACTCTACAATAACAAAAACTCTTGCATATAGAAACAATTTAAAAACTTTTTCATTTAATGCGGGTTTTAAAAAAGCCACCGGCGTCTCAGTTAAACAGTTTAATGAAGACTGGAGACGACAT
Organism: uncultured Rhodospirillaceae bacterium; assembly: GCA_964576635.1. Classification (GTDB taxonomy): domain Bacteria; phylum Pseudomonadota; class Alphaproteobacteria; order TMED109; family TMED109. Next base: position 2,728 of record CAZNVN010000153.1, on the reverse strand, counting down.
ATGAACACCTATTATTATGGTTATCGGGCACAAAAAGAGACGTATAAAGAAATTGGCGAAACAATGACGCTTCCTATAAAAAAACTACAGTCTTTCCAACTATATAAAGATAGTACAAAGATTGCTTTTCTTGGGCGCGATGATAAAGATCAGCTTGACACTTCCCTTATTATTGCAAAACGAGATACGGCAAAAGAAAACAAGCGATATGAAAAGTGGAAAAAACGAATTGATAAGATTAAGAAAAAAGATAATAAGACAAAAAAAGACTCGCTTGTGTTAAAAAAGAGTTTCAAGGAAAAAGTGTTGTGGAGCAAAGAAGAAATAGACTTTGGCCAATTCCACCCAGCGTTGTCATGGTCAAAAGATGGCAATAGATTTGCTTACAGTAAATATCATTTTGATAAAAATCAGTCAATGGTTTATGATATCAAATTTTATGATTTAGAAAAGCAAAAAAGCAACTGGGCCACACAATCAATGCGCGCATCATATCCAGCCTGGGCTGATAGTGGTACGATCTTGTTTGTTGCTCATGAAAACAATATATCCAATATTTATTCGGTAAGTATATATGATAAAGCCCCCGCCGCAATAACAAACTATACAGACAACACACAGATAGCCTTTCTTTCTGTTTCTCCCGATTTTGAAACAATACTTTTTTCTATGTCCCCCCTAAGCGGTAATATGGATATTTATACGATCAATCTACAAACAAAAAAGTTAAAACGACTTACCACCGACCCAATGGCAGACACCCATCCCGTTTGGCATCCAGACGGTACTGCGATTTCATATACGTCTAACTCTAATGGCGTACCTAACATTCATACAATAAACTTGAGCAATAATAATATTTCTATCAATTCTGATGTTGGAGACGGAGTTTGGTCTCACCAGTGGATGCCCTCTGACTCTCTACTTCTTGCTCGCACACTAGAAGACGTTGATACGGTTCGTTTGGTTAAGGTTAGTCCTTTTAGGGCTCCAAACACTAAACCCATTTCGCTTCGCAAAAACTATACTTCATGGTTAAGTGCCGGACCCGACGTTTCGTTTGTAAGTCAAAAGCCAAAAACTATTCCCGAAATATCCGATGTGAAAAAATATAAGTTTACTAAGCACCTAAGACACCTTGGATCAATCGTTTTGCCAGGCTTGGGAATAACCGAATGGCAGGACGCCCTAGGACGACATCTTTTTCAAGCGATAGGATATATTGGCGAATATAGCAGTGGATATGGATTTCAATATCTTAACGCAGAACACGGCCCACTATGGGGAATCGGTTTATTTAAAAATCTAGATGGTGCCATCCGTCAGTATGATGGTAAAAACATTATTGATTTTAAAAACGGTTTATATTTTCAATTAATTAAACCGATGAATTTTAATGAATCTTTTTCATCAAATCATCTGATTGACTTGAGAACCTATTTTATTTCTCATAGTGTTGTTGATTTTAATACAGCAATGAAGACAGGTGAAATGATAGCGCACGACACCTCTGGGTTTGGGACTTTGGGCCTCCCCCACGGTGGAAAAGAAGAGGGATATCTTTCTTTGAGCTATACATGGCAAAAGCAAAGGCCCCACGGTTGGAACCTGCTGCACCCCAAAGAAGGTATTGGGCTTAACATTAAAGCAGACTGGGCAAGCGAAGAAGTGTTTGGGGAATATAACTATACTCGTATAAAAACCGATTCATATCTAAATATTAACTTGGGTGGTTCTTTGCTTTATTTTAGATTAAAAACATTGAGTTCAAACGGAAACCTACCACCACAGGACTATATTGGTTTGACAGAAGACCAGCCTTTTTATATTAATGGTGTGGGAGATATCAGTGAAACCATTCCAGAGAATCACAACCCTCGCGGCTGGTCGGGTTTTCGATTGGGGGACAGGTTGATTTATGGTTCGTTAGAGTATCGATTACCAATATCGCCTAAAGTGTTTTCGTTGAATCTTGTTTCAGATTTTGGTAATGCCTGGTGGGCATCTGAAAAAACTAAACAAGACATTATTGTAACGGCGGGTTATGAATTACGGCTTTCTTTAGGTCCCATTGTATTATCGGGGGGCGAAGCACAGCAAATAGAAGAATGGAATGATAATAAAAAACCACTAAGGTATTATAGGTTCGCACTTACAGCACCGTTTTAAAAAAAATCAAAATATTTGTGAATTCGTACTTTCATTGTAAAAAGTTTTAGTGTAATGTTTTGGGATAAGAATTTGCACTATATGCATTTGTTCCACATACCAAAGGCAAGCCAGCAATCATTTCCAAGTGACATCCTACCAATCTGATATTACAGCAATTGTTGGCGCCCAATGGGGCGATGAAGGAAAAGGGAAAATCACAGATTTTTTTGCTGGCAATTCAGACTATGTTGTAAGGTTCCACGGTGGTAACAACGCTGGTCACACGGTAATTGTTGATGGAGAAACTTATAAATTACACCTAATCCCATCAGGAATTGTATATGGTTCACCAGTTAGCATTATTGCCAACGGAGTAGTTGTTGACCCAAAAGCACTTATAGATGAGATTGCATATGTAATTAATAAAGGCATCACTCCAAAGTTAATGGTTAGTGACCGAGCCCATGTGATCATGCCTTATCATATTGCTTTAGACAGTGTGTTGTCTGGACACCAAGCGAAACTCGCCGCAGGAAGTACGGGTAGAGGTATTGCACCTGTCTATGCTGATAAAATG
>CAZNVN010000152.1:0-2946 GCA_964576635.1 uncultured Rhodospirillaceae bacterium | reverse complement strand
AAGACCAATATTACCTTCCTGTATTAAATCCAAAAATTGTAAACCTCTATTTGTATATTTTTTGGCAATTGATATAACAAGTCTTAAGTTAGCTTCCACCATTTCCTTTTTTGCTATTCTTGACTCTCTTTCTCCTTTTTTAATTTTGTTTAGTAATTGTTTAAATTCTCCAACTGGTAATCCAATTCTATTGCTAATTTCAACTAATCTCTCTCTAATTTCTGTAAATTCTTTTTTTTTCTTCTTAAAAAAATTTTTCCACGTAGCATTTTCACTTAGAAATGATTGAAAATTTTCATTAATCTCATTTCCTAAATAATATTTTAAAAACTCTTCTCTAGAAATCTTATTATCCATAGCAGACCTCATCAAAAGGCCATCTAAAGAAATTATTTTTCTGCTTTCTTGGTAGTGTTCTTGAACTAAATCTTCTAATATAGAAGGATTAATTTGAAGAGTTTTTAGTTTTTCTATTATTTCTACTTGTATTCTCTTATATCTTATTTCCTTTGACCTTGAAAAATCTTTTGAACTCAAAGCGCAATTTAATTTTTCATTTTGGCACTTAAGCAATTTAGAATAACTTTTTGACAAATTGTCTATGGTTGAAATAATTTGAGGTCTAATTTCCTCTTCCATTTTAGCAAGAGATAAATTAAATTCGTCTTCTTCAGAATATTCATTATTATTTTCTGTTTCCTTTAAATTTTTATCTGATTTTTCTGATTTTTTAATTGATTGTTTTTTTTCATTTAATTTATTTTTTTCAATAGATTCTGATTCAATTTCTGCTTCCGAATCTCCATATGTAGAGTCTATATCTATAATTTCCCTAACTAGTAATTCGCCCTTTTCCAATTTAAGTTTCCATTCAAAAACTTTTCTTGCTGTTATGGGGCTAATGAATAGAGCGCTTATCATAACATTTTTTCCTGCTTCTATTCTCTTCGCAATAGCAATTTCGCCTTCACGTGAAAGAAGTTCAACTCCACCCATTTCTCTTAGGTACATTCTTATAGGATCATCGCTTTTATCTAGATCGGAACCCTTTTCAGTGTCAGATGATGTTGTTTCCTTTTTTTTAATTGGTTGGTAGTCTGATTTTTTTTCGACAAGGCTAACTTTGTTATCAAAAATATAAAAAAATGCTTTTTCTATATTTTCCTGGCTATAGTGTCTCTTGCCTAATGACTTACCTAATTCTTCATGAGTAATAAAACCTCGATGGATACCTTTATCCAATAATCTTTTAAAAGATTTGGTAATTAGCTTATCTACTGTATTTCTCATTATTAATATTCAAATAGAGGACTTATATATAATAACTAAATTAATAAAATCTATAGCTTATTTATCCACCTTTTAATTGATTTCTTAAAGACAAAAGTTCCGAATAAAGACTTTCATCAAGATTTAAAGATACCTTTTCCTCCAAACTATCTATCTTCAAGCGAAGATCAATTTTCTTAATCTCTCTTATGATTTCACTAAATATAATAATTATCTCTTCCTCATTTTTATTACGAGCTATACTTTTAACTGGGGCATTTGCATTTACAAGATTTATAATATCTTTATATTTTTCTTCGAAGTCTTCTAAATTCAATTTTTTTCTAGCAAAAAATTTTTCTAATAGTAAATAATCTATGAGTTTTTTTTTAAATTCATTTAACAATTTTTTACAAAAGGTAACTTCTGAAATTAATTCTATATTTTTTCTAAAGATATCCAAATAATTCATGACCAAAAATAAAATTGAAAATTCCTTAAATTCTTTTTCAGAAAATTTTTTTCTTTTTTTATATAATTCTTTGGTCTGTTGCAGGGGAAGATTTTTTTGTTTAAATTTGAAAAAATTATTTTTTTTAAATTTTAAATTTGGAGTGAGCTCATCTATTTTTTTCATAAAATTGTTAAGAAAATATTTGGCTAATGTTTTATCTTTTAAATCATTACAAAGTGATTTAATTTTTTTTTCAAATATTGATAATGAGTGAGGATTACTTATATCGGTATCTTCGTAATAAGAATTCCAAATAAAATTTTGGATTTCTATTTTATTGTTAACTAATTTTAAAAAAGATTCTTTGCCATTCTGATTTATATAGGCGTCGGGATCTAAATTATTAGGTAATATTAAAAAATAAACATTAAAATCTGGCTTCATTAATGGAAATAATCGCTCCGCTGCTCTTATTGCAGCTTTCTGGCCACTACTATCTCCATCGAAGCATATTATTGGATTTTTAAAAAAACTCCAAATTAAAACTATCTGTCTCTCTGTCATAGCTGTTCCTAAATTAGCAACAACATTTTTAATTCCAAATTTGTGTAGATTCACAACATCCATATAACCTTCAACTAAAAAGACCTCATCATTTTCATTGTTGATCTTTTTTGCACTATCAATATTGTATAAATTATTTCCTTTTTTATAAAATTCAGTTTCAGGAGAATTGATATATTTTGCAAAATTTTCTTTTAAAAGAGTCCTGCCACCTAAAGCAAAAACAAAGCCATTTAAAGTTTTGACAGGAAAAATAACTCTACTCCTAAACCTATCTATGTATTTTTTTTTATTTTCATCATAATAGTAAATACCTGAAGAGTTAATTTGTTTTTCATTAAACTCTTTTTTCAACTGTTCGTAAAAATTATTTTTTGTTGACGCATATCCAATTTTAAAAAAAATAATTTCCTTCTTTGTGATTTTTCTTTTATCTAAATATTCTACAACCTCAGGATATTTTCCTGACACGACTTCCTCATGACAAAAGTTCGAATATTTCTCCAAAATAGAATTATAAATTTTCCATCTACTTTCTTTTTCTTCATCTTGCTTAGTAAATCTGTATGGTTGCATTCCTGCATCAGCTGCCAACGCTCTTACTGCTTCTCCAAATTTATAATTTTTAGTTTTCATTAAAAAATCAAAAATATTTCCAT
>CAZNVN010000151.1:0-2952 GCA_964576635.1 uncultured Rhodospirillaceae bacterium | reverse complement strand
AAATGTCGCCAACCATTATATAAAGTGGAGTTTAATTCTATAACAATAAATAAAGTAAAATAGAAAATTAAAAAAAAAATTACATCCATTCTTTCCCGATTTCCCATCCAAAGATCATTGAATTTCTTTTTGGGTGATAAGTTGATAAATCGCAAAGAAAGTCTTTTTAGAATTAAAATTGAGCCTAATAAAAATAATAACAAATATATTATTGGTATAGTTATTAAAATCCATACAATTGGATAATGCCAAGGTAGGTTTAATGCACTTACATAATCGCCAAGATAAAATATTGCTCCTGTCCAAGGGTGAGAACTAAAAGTTTTTAAAGCATGTAAAAAATTTGCAACAGGGTTGTTCCAAAGGTAAGGCCAAAATATTATTGTAAAAATTGTAAGTAGAGTAAAAAAAATAATTATTTTTAAAATATTGACCTTTAAAAGTTTCTTGTTGTCCATTATTTTAAGGGAAAAAAACACCAAAATAATGAAAGGGACAATTATTCCTATTACTTTTGCAGCCATTACAAGAGAGCAAGTTAGAGATGAAAAAAAAATATTTTTGTAAGAAGGCTTATCTAAAAAATTAATTGCAAAAAAAAGGCTTATGATAAAAAAAGATAAAAAAACTATATCTTTGATGTTATAAAAACTTTCAGCAAAAATACGAGGGCTTAAAATTAAGAAAAGTAGGCCAATCAAACTTAAATTATTAGAGAATCTTTTTTTTAATAAAAAATAAAAAAATATGCTTGATATAAAAAAATTCTATGATAATACTCATCCCACGAAATTCCATAATCATCATAAATTATGATACCTGTAATTAAAAAAATAAAAAATATTAGTGTAATTGGTAAATTTATAAATATTTTATTCTTTATAAACATTTAATAAATATTTTTTCTTAAATCTTTAACTTAAATTATTACAAATAATAATTAATTGGTAAAATCCTTAACTAAACAAATCCTCTTACTAGAGCTTTGAATCCTTTAAAGTATCTTTTAATATCTTCTAAACTTCTAATATTGAGAATTGCTTTCATTATATAGCTAGGTCTTATATAGAAAGTTTTAAAAGCTTTCCGACTCATTTTCAAAACTTCTTCTTTATTTTTGTATCCTTCAGGTAAGAAAACAACGTTCCATCCTTGATATTCTGAAAAATTGTCTGTTGTAAGTTTACCCCATTTGCCTTTTTTGATTTCATCGTATAACGCGGTACCAGGATAAGGTGTGGCTATACTAAACTGTGCATATTCAGGATCTAACTTTAAAGCATCCTTAATTGTTTGTTCAGCAAGCTCAGGAGTTTCCCCAGGAAGAGCAATCATGAATGATCCACGAACTTCAATGCCTGCTTTTTTTGTCCATTTAGCCACTTCCATCATATGTTCCATTGATTTATTTTTTCTATTTGTTTTAATATTTTCAGCTAATTTTGGTACTCCAGTTTCATATCCATAAAAAATATTCCAACATCCTGCTTTTTTCATTAAATATAATATTTCTTGATTCACAGTATTGACCGCAGCATAACACGACCAAATAATATCTAATTTTGCTTCAATAAGAAGATTACAAAATTCTTTCATCCATTTTTTATGGTAACTCATGGTATCATCCCAAAAAGATATCTCTTTAACTCCATATTTTTCAACAACATCTTTAATTTCTTCTAGTACTTTTTGTGGACTTCTTCGTCTAGCTGTTGTTGCTGCTTGGTCACAAAAAGTACATACATAAGGACATCCTCTAATTACAACCATATTTGTCATAGGTAGTTTTTTATATTGATTTGGTAGTGGCACATATCTTTCCATAGGAAACAAATCTCTGGCTGGCAGTGGTAAAAAATCTAAATCTTTAATAATTTCTCCGGGTAGATTTTTTATAATATCACCTTCATTTTTAAAAATAATTCCTTTAATATTTTTCATAATATTTAGGTCATTTAAAAAAGACTCGCGATTAAAATTATGATCAGTAAATTTTTTAAGAATATCGAGAATAACAGTTTCACCTTCTGGATGATAAGAAACAATATCTATAGAAGAAATATTTTTTGCAGCATCAATGCCAGCAACATTGGCATGAGCTCCACCTAATATAATTAGTAAATTTGGAAATTCTTTACGCAATCTATCTGCTAAAGTAGTAGAAGCGGGAAGAGCATAAGTTGTAGCAGATATACCAATAGATCGAGGTTTTTTTTCTCTTACAATTTCAACAATTTCTTCATGATTTAATTCTAAAGCTATACAATCTAATGCACCCACACCATAACCAAAATTTCTTAAATAAGCAGCAAGAGAGGCTATGCCCAAGGGAATCAAATCTCCTAAATTACCTAAATCTTTTTTTCCATATCTGTGTGAATAATCTCTTCCAACAGAAGTTGGAGGAAATAAAAACATTATATCAATAAGTTCATTTTTTGGAGCAAAACCCCTATTTATTAGTTGATCTCGGGAAGGTTTTTTTTCGCTTTTATAAAACATAAATTTTGAATTATTAATTATGATTATTATTATTAATATCTAAATTTAAAAAACAAGGGTAAATATTAATTATAGTGTCTATATTTATTGGTTTAAATTTTTCCTTTTATTAAATTTAATATTTATTTATTTTTTATGTTATAAACTGAAATAAGTTTAATTGATATATGATTGAAATCTCAATAGTGGTACCGGTTCGTGATGAAAATGAAAATATTAAACCATTTTTACAGAGAACTGAAAATGTATTAAATACAATTGGAAAATCTTACGAAATTATTTTCGCATTAGATCCATCGTCTGACAATACTGAAAAAGTTATTTTAGATGAAATAAAAAGAAATAAGAACATTAAACTTTTAGTATTTTCTAGACAGTTCGGGCAACCTGCTGCTACAATTGCTGGAATACTCAATTGCAAAGGATCTTATTGTGTAATAGTCGATGTGG
>CAZNVN010000150.1:0-3000 GCA_964576635.1 uncultured Rhodospirillaceae bacterium | reverse complement strand
AGAAGTTTATGAGGTAAAATTCTGGGAGTAGATTATGGCAGTTAAATATTTAGCAACAGGTAGACTACAGGGAACAACTGCTGAACGCACAGCTTTAACAGGAAGTCAAGAAACTGCACCAGATCAAAATCACTATCAGGAATTGGATAGAGCTACAGCAAATGGTAGTTCTACAACACTAAGTACAGGAACATTCACTACAAAAGAAAATTTAATGGTTATGATATACATACCTACAAGTAGTAATAACCACGATCCAAAATTAAGATTTAATGGTGACAATACAAGCAGTACAGATTATGATATTCTAAGATCTGATAAGGGTTCAAACTATACCGAAACTAACAATTCATATTATTGGGATCTTTATATGCATGGTGGAAGTCAATCGTCTTTCTATGTAGGATTCATTGATAATAGAGATGGGGAAAAGAAACTATGTCGTATGCTTGGAACATATTCTGGTGCAATAGGTGATAATGCCACAGGTAGAAGAGAGTGGCAATATGTGTATTATCATTCAGATCAGATTGATGAAATGGCAATAACTTCAGAGAATGGTAATTTTCCTACTGGAACAGAAATCATTGTTCTTGGAATGGATGATGATCCATCAGCAAGTGGCACAAACTATTGGCAGGAATTAGGTAGGGTTGATGAATTAACATCAGCAGGTGCAATGTCCACAGGAACATTTGCCGACAAAAATTATCTTTATACAGAATTATTTTCTGCAAATAGTGGTACTAATACCAATAAGGCATTTTATCCAAATGCAGATAATTCAAGTTCAACAGATCCATGCACGTTCAACTATAATGCTAATTATGATACCAGTGATGGTCAAACTGCTACTAGAAATGCAATTCAGATATGTGTAGCAAGTTCTAATGATGAGTTTTCATTTACAAGATGTTGGATATGCAATCATCATGATAAAGAAAAACTATTCATTGTGCAGACAGCAGAAGCAAGTAGTGATAGTCAAGACCATGATTCAGGAGCAGGAGCTCCTGATGCATCAGAGTTTGGTGGAAAATGGACAAATACAAGTGTTGGAATTACAAAATTAAACGTATCAAATGATGGTGGAACTCAAGTAAATCAGAAAGTAGGTTCGTATATGCGTGTGTGGGGTAATGACTAATGTCTAGTTGGACTAAGATAGCACATCAAACATTGGGTAGTGCAGGAACACTTACAGCAGATTGGTCATCACTTGGTAAGAATTATAGGCATCTCAAAGTCAGATGTTGGATTAAAAATGCAGGTAATGGAAATGCCATATGTTATAGATTTAATGACGATACTGGAAGTAATTATGGTTCTAAAAGAAAGTTTTGTTCTACTGGAAGTCATAGTGTAGGTACAGGAACAAGCACAACTTTTATGAATACTGGTATGGATTCTCATAATTCTGATCATATGGTTGAAATGGATATAGCTAATCCTAGTGGCAACTTTCATAAATTAACAATAGGTAGTGTTAGTGGTTGGAAGGATGATGTTGTTGGATTTGAATTTCGTGGTAGATGGCAAGGAGGAAATCAAATCAATAAAATAACTTGTAAATTAGAATTTGCTGTTAATATAGCATCAGGTTCACATATTACAGTGTGGGGAGCAGATGATAACGCAACTACACCAATATATCCAAATTTACCTAAAGGAATAATATTCGAGGATACATCAGATGGAAAACACTATATGTGGGATGGCGTGAGTGCGTGGAATGAGATTACTTGATATGAAAAATGCTTATTTATTAATCTATGGGGTAATAATATATGGCTAGAGTAGCTTATGCAAGGCGTATTAAAAGAGTAAATACAACCTCATATCCAGATGATCCAAGCGTTCCTGTTGGAACTACCGAATGGAATGCAGATCCAGAATCAACTGGAGTTTTGGGTTTTACTAAAATCACGGCAACATTAGACGGAAATGGAGTTTTATCCACAAAAGATGATTCTGCCACATTTACAAACGAAAGTGGAGCTTCACAAGCAAAGCAATCCACACTTATTGAAGTAGAATGTAATGGTTCTTCTACAACAGATGCAGTGGTAAAAGTTGATATTACAGATACAAATGAAAATGATATAGTTTATTTATTTAAAGGAACCGACGGTGATACCGTTACTGTTACACATACAGGATCACTAAGTTCAAACGGTCAAATCCAAACATTAGATGGAAGTTCAGTAACAATAAATGATACTGGAAAACCCGTATGTTTAATGAGAAGAGGAAATTATTGGTTTGAATTTGGAGGTGGTGGTTCGGTAAATGCACTTAATGATATTGGTGACGTTACAATTTCTGGTATTGCAAGTGGAGAACTATTAAAATGGAATGGTTCAGCATTTGTTAATAATACAATAACCGAAGCTGGTTTGGCATCTGCCTCTCACAACCACAACACTTCCGACATAAATGCAGGAACATTAACCCATGAAAGAGGTGGGTTGGAAGCAGACGTTTCCGCATTTAACGGTCTATTAAAAATATCTGGAGGTTCTGCCTCACAGATAACAGATACACTTTCTGGAGTAACTGCTGGAACTGTAACAGCTTCCAAAGCCGTAGTTGTAGATTCAAGTAAAGATATTACTGGTCTTAACAACGTAACGGTTGCAGGAAACTTAACTGTAAATGGAACTACAACAACTATCAATTCTACAACTTTATCTGTAGATGATAAAAACATTGAATTGGGATCTGTAGGAACTCCAAGTGATACAACAGCAGATGGTGGTGGAATTACATTAAAGGGAGCTACTGACAAAACTTTATTGTGGGATGATGCAAACAATAATTGGACTTCTAATCAAGATTGGAATATAGCAAGTGGAAAATCATTCAAGATAAATAATGCAGTTACATTAAATGCAACAAGTTTGGGAAGTGCTGTTGTAGGTTCAAGTCTTACAAGCGTAGGAACACTTACAAGCCTTACAGTGGGAGGTGCAGTTACATTAAATGCACAAAACGAATTAA
>CAZNVN010000149.1:928-3012 GCA_964576635.1 uncultured Rhodospirillaceae bacterium | reverse complement strand
TGATAATCTAACTGTAATTACATTAAGATCTACGCCAGAAAACATAAAATTTTATGAAAAAAATAATTTTAAAGTTTTCGATGAAATTTACGGACGAGTTTTTTTAATATTAAATTTTTTGAGATAATTTTTTACTAAAGAACTTACTTTTCTAATTTCTAATTTACTCAAATTAGGCCCGCTTGGTAAACTTAAACCTGTGTTGGACAATATTTGAGCATTAGGAAATAAATTTTTTTGACTTTTTTTAAAATACATAGGCATATTATGGACGAGATTAAAAGTATTTCTTGTCTCAATTTTATTTCTTTTAAGATATTTTGCTAAACCATCTCTAATTTTTTTATTTTTTAGAAATATATTAATCAACCAATATGAAGGTTTTGTATTTTTAATTTCTTTACTTATTTGAAGATTAGAATTCTTTAAAAAAGAGTAATAATTTTTAAAAACTTCTCTTTTCTTTACTAAAATATTTCTTACTTTGTTTAATTGTCCTAAACCAATTGCTGCACAAATATTAGTCATTCTATAATTATAACCAATTATATCATGCCAATAATATCTATTTTTAATAACACCTACCATTTTAAGTTTAAAAACTTTATCTGCTAATTTTTTATTATTGGTAACTACCATTCCTCCCTCTCCAGTAGTTATTGTTTTGCTACCAAAGAAACTGAATGTTGAAATATCTCCAAAAATTCCCAAATGTTTTTTTTCATAGTAACTACCAAACGCTTCTGCACAATCTTCTACTTAATAAATTTTTCTCTTCTTACATATTTTACTGATTTTTTTTATTTTACTTACCTGCCCGTATAAATGAGGAACTATTACAGCTTTAGTTTTTTTGGTTATCATTTTCTCTAATTTTGTTTCATCAATTTGCCAAGTTTTTAATTTTGAATCGATAAATTTAACTTTAGCACCAACGTATTTAATTGCATTCACTGGCGAGATGTAAGTAAATGTTGGAACGATAACCTCATCATTTTTTTTTATATTCAATGCCAAAAGTGCTAAATGCAAAGCAGCTGTACCATTAGATACTGTTATTGAATATTTTATTTTGATAAAATTTGAGAATTTTTTTTCAAATTTTTTTATATATTTTCCTTTAGAGGATATCCAGTTAGAATTGAGACAATCATTTACAAATTTTTTTTCATCTCTTCCAGTAATAGGTTCGTATAGATAAGTTTTATATTTCATACCATGCAATTTAATGTTTACATATGATTTTAATGTTTATATATGATTGAATTTATCTAAAATTACAACCAATTTTTAAAAAAAATATTATAAATTACAGAGTTTTATCATTTAAGGTTTTGCCAATATTAATTTATAAATATTATAAATATATGAAAAAAAAATATTCCTTAATTTTACCTTGTTATAATGAATATAAAAATCTAAGGCTTTTAATTCCTTTAATTTTTAAATGTTTTTCCAAATCAAATTATCAGATTATTATAGCGGATGATAATAGTGAAGATCTTACAATTAAAAAATTAAAATATAAATTTAGATCAAATAAAAATATTAAATATATTCTCAGAAAAAAAAATCCTAGTTTAGGCTTATCAATAAAAGAAGGAATAAAAAAATCGGATGGAAATGTTATAATTGTTATGGACACTGATTTTAATCACAGTCCTAAAGATTTAAAAAAAATGATAAATTTGTATGATTTAAATGGTTATGATTTGATTTGCGGATCGAGATTTCTGAAGGGCGGTTTCTCAACTACTTATTTTAGACATTATTGTAGTAAAATATTTAATCTTTTTGTTAATTTTATAACAAGGGGAAAAATTTCGGATAATATGAGTGGTTTTTTTATCATAAAAAAATCTTTTTTAAATAACATACTGAATAAGATTTTTTATGGTTACGGTGATTTTTACATAAGACTTTTATTTTATATGCAAAAAAAAAATCTTAGAATATGCGAAACTCCAGTAAGATATGCACCCAGAAAATTTGGTAAGTCTAAAACTAAATTTGTTAAGATATTTTTTTTATATTCATTTGAGGCAGCTAAACTTATTTTTAAAAATAAGTAAATTTACTTAACT
>CAZNVN010000149.1:0-918 GCA_964576635.1 uncultured Rhodospirillaceae bacterium | reverse complement strand
TACTTAACTTTTAAAGGTATTGTGAGTTCGAATCCCACTCGTTCCGCTATTTTAAACTAGAAATTGATTTTCATATTTAATCAATAGAGTTATAATCGGGGAATGTGCTTGTTAATAAAAGAATAAACGGAGGAATTATGGAAACATTAGTTATAATCGCTATTGTTTATTTAGTTTATACAAATAATTTTTAGTACATACTAGGAAAGCCTGTAAACTGCTAAAGGTATCGTGGGTTCGTATCCCACTTTCTCTGCCAATAATGCTATTCTATTTTATCTTGTTTTGGGGAATTATTTAACACTCTTTCCTCCATCTTTTTTAAATTTTCTCGCTCAATCTCTCTTGCTTTTTTAACCTCTTCCTCTTGTAATTTTCTGTTCTCTTCCGCTTTTATTTTTCTTTCTTCTAACTGTTTCAATTTTTCTTCCTTTTCATTCTGTAATCTTGTTTCTTCTTCTTCCTTTAGTTTTCTTTCTATTAATTTTTTTGCTTCATTAAGGCGATCTGCTCTATCCCTTTCTGCTTTGACTATTCTCTCTTTATGAATTTTATCTAGTTTTCTTCGTGATACATTTTCTTCTTGTATCCTTTTTTCTCTTAATTTAGCGACTTCATCAAGTTGCACTAATTTTTCTTGCCCCACTTTATCAAATTCTTCTTTGTAAGTTTGATTTATTTTTTCTATTAATAGCTTCTCTTTTTTAATTTGGTTTTCCCTTTTTGTTTTTTCAAGACTGAATGTTTCTAACCTCTCTTCTTCTTCTTCGTTTAATCTTCTCCTCTCTTCATTTTGTAATATTTTTTCTTCTTCTTCTTCCAATTTTATCTTCTTTTCCTGTTTAAGTTTTCTTGCTTCTTCCTGTAATCTTCTTGTTTCCTCTAGCAATCTTCTTTCATCTTCTTCTTTAAATCTTC
>CAZNVN010000148.1:425-3042 GCA_964576635.1 uncultured Rhodospirillaceae bacterium | reverse complement strand
TTAGTTAGTGCTTATCAAAAAGTAGATAAGAACATAGCTAAACAATTTAAAACTAGAACAAAAATAGTTGAAAGTGTTGTGTTAGCTAATGAAGAACGAAAATTGAAAATGGTAAAAAAAATAGAGAAATCCTTAGGTGGTTTAAATAAAAAAAATATAGCTGTTCTAGGCATAACGTTTAAACCTAATACGGATGATTTGAGAGATTCTCCATCTTTAATAATAGTTCCTGAGCTTAAAAAGTTATGTAAAAATTTAAAAATTTATGATCCTGCAGGAATGGAAAATGCAAAACAAATGAAACAGTTTAAAGATGTAATTTGGTGCAGTAATACTTTTGACTGCATAGATGGAGCTGATGCTATGGTAATTATAACAGAGTGGAACGAATTTAGGGCTTTAGACTTAAGTAAAGTTAAATCATTATTAAATAATCCTTTAGTAATAGATTTAAGAAACATATATAGAGAAGACTTAATGCAAGAATATGGCATAGAATATTTTAGTATAGGAAGAGGAAAAATAAATATATAATGCCTGTTGGTCATAACATTAACAAAAGTATACTGAGAGCTTATGATATAAGAGGTGTAGTGGGAGATACACTCAAGGAGATAGATGCTGAAATTATCGGTAGAGTGTTTGCTTCTTTATTAGGTTCAAATAATAAAAAAACAGTAGTGGTTTGTAGAGATGGGAGACTTTCTTCTCCTACGTTAAGTACCTATTTAATTCAAGGTTTAAAGTTATGTGGTGCAAATGTATTAGATATAGGTATTGGCCCGACACCTATGCTTTATTATGCTTCACACTACTTTAAAGCAGCCGGAGCTATTATGATAACTGGATCTCATAATCCTCCAGAACACAATGGCTTTAAATTTATGTTAGGAAAAAATTCTTTTTTTGGTGAAGATATTATTGGTCTAGGAGAAAGAGCTATATCTGGAAAATGGAAAGAAAAAGAAGGTAAAGTAACTAGCACATCAATAAATGATGAATACATAAGTGCCTTAATTAATTCAACACACATTAATGAAATAAATAGTGATGTCAAAGTAGTATGGGATTCTGGAAATGGATCCTCTGGAGATATTTTATCAAGTATGGTTCAATTACTTCCTAATAAAAATATTATATTAAACTCTGAAATTGATGGTCATTTTCCAGCACATCACCCTGATCCTACCGATTCTAAAAATTTACAACAACTTATAGAGACTGTAAAATCTAAAAAATATGATTTAGGTATAGCATTCGATGGTGATGGAGATAGACTAGGTTTGGTAACGGGAACTGGAAGAGTAATTTTAGGCGATCAGATTTTAGCATTATTATCAAGGAAAGTATTAAAAAATTTACCGGGTGCTGAAATTATAGCTGATGTCAAATCCTCAGATATTTTATGTAAAGAGATAGAAAAATTGGGAGGAAAGCTAATTATGTGGAAAACAGGACATTCCTTGATAAAGACGAAAATGAAAGAAATTAATGCGCCCTTAGCAGGTGAAATGTCAGGACATATATTTTTTTCTGATAGGTATTTTGGATTTGATGATGCTCTTTATGCAGGTTTAAGAGTTTTAGAATGTGTCAAAGATAAAAGGTATTTAGATAATTTTTTGAATTCTTTACCAAAAGCATTTAATACTCCTGAAATAAGAATAGAGTGTTCTGATGATGAGAAATTTAATATAGTGGAGGATTTAGAAAAAAAATTAAATAAATTAAATTTGAAAGTAAATAAAATTGATGGCTTAAGGGTTCAGTATGATGAAGGATGGTGGTTATTGCGTGCTTCTAATACTCAAGGCGCTTTAGTTTTAAGAATGGAAGCTAATAGCATAGAATATTTGGATTTTATTAAATCAGAGCTAAAAAAATATATTTTACCTTACGGATTGAAGACAAATATCTAAAAACTATTCTTAAAATTTATAATTTTCTTTTTTTTTAATGTAAAATTGAATATGTATTACTATTTATATATATTAGTATTATTTTTTAAAATTTTTAAGAGGAATAATTAGGGTAATAATATGTCTTTTAAATATAGAAATAAAAATATATTTCCTTATTTGATGGGAGATAAAGAAATTAATGATAGTGATGATGATTCTTCCGCTCAAATTATACTAGAAGAAAAAACGAAACCTAAGAGACCATCGTTGTATCAAGTTATAATTGTAAATGATGATTATACTCCTATGGAATTTGTTGTTTTGGTCTTGGAAAGATTTTTTGCAAAAAATAGTAATGAGGCAACACAAATAATGTATCATGTTCACAAAAAAGGTACGGGAGTTTGTGGAATTTATCCTTACGAAATTGCTGAAACAAAAGTTGTACAAGTAATGGATTTTGCTAAAAAGCATCAGCATCCATTACAATGTGTATTGGAAAAAGAATAATGTTATCAGAAAGGTTAGAAAATACGTTACGTAATGCTTTTGAAATAGCAGGTAATAATGGACATGAATATGCTACTTTAGAGCACTTATTACTTGCCTTGTTGGATGATGAAGATGCTAACGAAGTGCTTATGTTCTGTGATGTAGATTTAAAGGAACTTAGGTCTGTTTCACCAGCAGGAAGTACTCATGTTTTAGATCTTGAA
>CAZNVN010000148.1:0-415 GCA_964576635.1 uncultured Rhodospirillaceae bacterium | reverse complement strand
TGATAGATTTTATTAATAATGAGCTTTCTTCATTAAAAGTAAAAACCTTTGGTGAAGTTAAACCGACAGCTTCTTTTCAAAGAGTCATACAAAGAGCAGTACATCATGTGCAAAACTCAGGTAATGGTAAGGCTACAGGAGCGAATATTTTAGTTGCTATGTTTAGTGAGAGAGAAAGTCACGCAGTATTTTATTTACATGAACAACAAATGACTAGACTAGCTGCAGTAACATTTATAAGTCATGGGTCCACTAAAATGGCCAAAATTAATATTGCTGATGATCAAACTATAAATGATCAGGGTACAAAAGAAAAAAATAAGACTGCACTTGACATGTTTTGCATAAATTTAAATAAAAAAGCAATGGATGGTGACATAGATCCATTGATAGGGAGAGATAAAGAAATAGAGAG
>CAZNVN010000147.1:0-3069 GCA_964576635.1 uncultured Rhodospirillaceae bacterium | reverse complement strand
CCCTTACTTTAGCAATTGGTGATGCTATAGCTGCTGTCATTATGAGTCATCAAGGGTTTAATCATGAAGATTTCGCTAAACTTCACCCTGCTGGAGATCTTGGCAGACGGCTCCGTTTCACTGTAGAAGATATAATGCAACCTATTAATAATGTAGCAGTTGTAAAAAAAGATGATAAACTTCGAAAAGTTGTAATTGATATGACTGAAAAGCCATATGGGGCAGCTTTAGTTTTAAGTGATGAAACTCTTTTAGGAATTGTCACAGAGGGAGATTTGCGACGATGTTTAGCAGAAAATGGCGATATTGACAAAATGCTAGTGAGCGAAATAATGTCCACAAATCCTATCTCTATCAATATAAAAGCCCCATTAAGGGATGCGTTGACTTTGATGGAAGAGCGTGAATCTCAAATATCAGTTCTACCAGTTGTAAATGATGATGAGAAATTATGTTGTGGTCTATTAAGACTTCATGATGTGTACCAAACACATCTGTAATTATTATTTATAAGATTCCCAGCGAACTTCGTAAGTACGATAAGATACTTCATCTGCTTCAGTAAGAGGGATAGTAATTTTAAAATCGACAATTGCTCCAGGTTCTAATGCTGAATCTGATTTAATTCCAGTATAGTATTTCTGGTTTTTTCCAGATATAAAAACAGAATCTTGTTGTAATAATGATGTTGTTGGGGACCAAAGATGGGCAATCACTCTGACAAAGTCAGCACGTTTTGTACCTATATTCTTTATTGAACCTGTGATTTCTTCTCGATCTGGGAATGCATCAACAAATGGTTCGGAAATCAACTCAACTTTAGCAACAGGCGGAAGATCTTCCATAATATCGATGATTCTATCTTTTTCAATAGCTAATTGTCCGATAGATGTTTGGATAATAATTCCTAACTCATCTTCTTCTATAATTTCACCATTTACAATTGTACCATTCTGCAGTTCAACTCTATGACGAAGTTGGGGTACCTTTATAAGATTAAGTAAATCTTCATCAATTGTGGGCATAGTGCCTTTTCCTTCTTCATAAGTGGATATTACTTTTTTTAAGGAATCAACTTGTTGATGGAGTAGGTCAATGCTACTTTTTAATTCGAAAAAGGGTTTATCGAAGTCTAATTTATCAGTTTCTTTAGTTAATCTTCTTACATCCGGTAGGGGAATTGATTCTTCAATTGAATCATTATAAGTTTTCTCTTGATTTTGTTCAGCACTCCCCAATTCTTCGATTGCATCACTTTCCGTAATCCGATCTAGAGGGTTGATATTTGTGGAGTCTGATAATTCCTTTTGAATTTGGTCAATTTGGATAGTATCTGAAACTGTAGTTGATAAACTCTCTTGAGCAATTGAATTGCTAAGCAATAGTAAAGGTAAAAGAAATTTAGTCATTTATAGTTACTGCTTTTTGATGAGCTTCAAAAGTACGCCGTTTGATTTCTTGTTTATATTGATCGTATCCGCCCAAATTTCTAACTGCTTGGATTATAGGAGCATGGAGTTTGTATTGATTATAGTCGGATAGGACGGGCATCAGTAATGGTATTACCGATTGGTCACTGATTTCAGATAATTTATCAATAGCTTTCATACGAATTTCAAGTGGGTATGAATCATTCATAGCTATTTCCTCCACAGAACGTCTAATCTCTGGATCATCAAATTCCCCAAGCGCCTCGAGTAGAGTATTGAGAATATTATAGTATTGATCTTTCCCTGTTCGGTAAGTCTGCAATAGCGCTAAAATTAAATTTTCTTCTTTTACACCTTTCATCGTATCAAGAGCAAAATTTCTAACTTCTAAATTTGTTTCTGGATCACCGAGTAACTCAGCGAAAGCACCTGCAACTTGAGAAGGATCTTTTTTCCCGAGGATTTCCAATGCCCGATTTCTTATACCTAGTTTAACAAATGGGTCTCTAGATATTTTTGTTAATATTGGGACAACTTCATCTGTGCCTAGGGCTCCAAGTGTTTCTGTGAGTAGTTTTTCTGTTCGATTAAAATTACTTCGACTTACTTCATATAAATCTAAAAGTGCCAAAACTTGATCTTTAGTTCTAACTTTGTTCAAATTTTTAACTAAAGCTAATTGGAGTGAGTTCGTTTTTTCTTCGACTTTATTCATTGCATTTACCATTGCGTCTGCAGCACGTGGATCATCGCGAAACTGAGCTAACAATTCTATAGATCCAATCATAAAACTAACATCTAAAGCTGCTGCTTCACCCACTGTCTCGGATAATGCATTTAATGCAGTTGGATGTTGTGTTTCAGCTAAAGCTCTTCCAGCTGCCATTCGCACATCGTAAGGTTGATTAGTATCATTATATATCGCAATCATTTCTTCAAGGGCTTGAAGCTTACCCTCACTAAAAGCTGTACTAAGATTCTCAATTAGTTCATATGAAATATCATCCGACCCCTTTTTCCCAGGTAGAAATTTCTTGATCATAGAACAGCCTTCAAAACAAAGGCAAATCATTAATATGAATAGTATTTGATTAAGATGCTTCATCTTTTACCCAATAATGTAAGTTTAGATCTTGGCCGTCAAATTTTGCGTAAGAAAAAAAACTGAGCCAATCACCGAGTATAACCAATTTACCACTTTTGAGTGATAATTCCTTTGCTTGGTGGTAGTGACCAGTAACGAAAAAATCATACCCTTCTTCTAAACGTTTTTCTGCATGAATAGACATCTCGTTGGCTATACGTTCGTTGTATTGGTCCGAATGTTCATAATTCTCACCTTTTTTCGAAACCCATCGTCCAAAAGCATAACCAATATTTGGATGTATCCATCTGTAAATCCATATAAATAATCGAGAGCGAATAATTCTTCTTAAGAATCTATATCCACGATCCCAAGATAGATAACCATCACCATGTGTTACATAAATATTCTTTCCGTTAACACTAAAAGCTGTGTCAGTAAAATAAGTTTTATCAAAAAGAGTCTCGGTAATAAAATCTAGTACCCAGAAATCATGATTTCCCAATACATAGTGAACTTTGATACCAGATTTTCGAAGGTTTAAAATCTTATTGT
>CAZNVN010000146.1:0-3072 GCA_964576635.1 uncultured Rhodospirillaceae bacterium | reverse complement strand
AAATTACATGATAATTTTGGTGTTATTGCATTTAACACTGTCAAACCGAGTGGGAATGGAAGAGTTATAAAAGATAAAAATAGTCTTGCTTTGAAAATTGTAGAAGAGAAAGAAGCAAATAGAGAAGAGAAAAATTGTAAATTATGTAATAGTGGGGCTTTACTTGGAAAAGCAGAATATATTTTTCAATTTGTTTTGGATATAGAAAAAAATATTGTAAAAAAAGAAAAATACCTCACTGATGTTATTGCTCTTGCGAACAGAGCTGGTAAAAAGGTATATATACTTGAAGCGGCAGAAACGGAATGCAAGTGAATTAATGATAGGGTTGCACTTTCTATGGTTGAAAAAAATTTACAGAATACTTATAGGAAAAAAGCTATGGATAATGGTGCTACGCTAATAGCACCTGAAACAGTGTTTTTTGCAAGCGATACTGTAATTGGAAGAGATGTTCACATTGGTCCAAATGTGTTCTTTGGCAATGGAGTAACAATTGAAGATGAAGTGATAATTCACTCTTTTTGCCATTTAGAAGGTGTAATTATAAAGGCCAAGGCGATTATAGGGCCATTTGCTAGATTGAGACCAGATACAATCATAGGAAAAAGTGCCAGAATAGGTAACTTTGTTGAAATTAAAAAATCTATTATAGGACCTGGATCTAAAGTTAATCATCTTTCATATGTTGGTGACAGCCAAATTGGAGAGAATGTAAATATTGGTGCAGGAGTAATTACATGTAACTATGATGGGATGAATAAGAATGTTACGAACATAGGAGATGGATCGTTTGTAGGATCCAATTCTTCATTAGTGGCACCAATTAATATTGGTAAGAATGCCATTATTGGGGCGGGTAGTGTAATAACTGATGATGTACCAGATGAATCTTTATCTTTAGAAAGAAGCGAACAAGTTACAAAAATAAACAAGACAAAAAATCATTTTAAAAAGTTAAAAAATAAAAGTAACAAAAGAAAATAACTCTAATTTTTTAAGGATACCAATAAATGTGTGGCATAATAGGGGTCATAGGAAAGAAAAATGCCTCAGATTTACTGATTGCTGGACTGAGAAGACTTGCATATAGAGGATATGACTCTGCCGGAATAGCTACTTTGATTGATGGAAAGATAGTTAGACGTCGGGCAGAAGGTAAAATTTCGAATTTAGAGAGTCTACTTAAAAAGAATCCATTATTAGGATCTATAGGTATTGCTCACACCAGATGGGCTACACACGGTATTCCTAATGAAATCAATGCCCACCCTCACGCTAATGACCATGTAGCCATTGTGCATAATGGAATTATTGAAAATTTTAGGGATTTAAGAATTGAACTAGAGTCTAAAGGCTATAATTTTTCTACTGATACAGATAGTGAAGTTATTGTACATCTAGCTTCTGAATATATTAAAGAAGGTTTAGATCCCGTAAGTGCAGTAGGGGAGTCCCTCAAAAAATTACATGGAGCATTCGCTCTGGGGGTCCTTATTGCAGATAAAGAAGAATTACTTATTGCTGCTAGGAAAGGTAGTCCACTAGCCATAGGATATGGAAAAGAAGAGATGTATCTCGGTTCTGATGCCGTAGGTTTAGCTCCTTTGACAAATAGAATTATGTATTTAGAAGATGGTGATATGGCAGTGGTAAAAAGTTCATCTGTAAAAGTTCTTGATCATAATATGAAAGAAGTAAATAGAAGCGAAACTCAAACTTTAGAAGCCGGAATTGCCATTGAGAAGGGCGGTTTTAAGCATTTTATGCTTAAAGAAATCCATGAACAACCTACCGTTTTGGGAGAAACAATAAAAAGTTACATAGATCCATTAAGTAGGCATATATTAACTCCTAATATTAATTTTGATTTTAAGAACTTAAAAAAACTAACCATAGTGGCTTGTGGTACCTCGTTCTATGCGGCCATGGTTGCAAAGTTATGGTTTGAGCAATTCTCAAATATTCCTACAGAAGTCGATATTGCCTCTGAATACAGATATAGAACTCATGTATCCATGAAAGGGGAGGGAATAATTTTGGTATCCCAATCCGGGGAAACTGCAGATACTATTGCTGCTCTTCACTCTGCTAAAAAGAGAAATTTAAAAGTATTAGCAATTGTAAATGTGCCAGAAAGTACTATTGGTCGTCATGCTGATTCAACATTAGCAACGCTAGCTGGTCCAGAGATAGGCGTAGCCTCAACAAAGGCTTTTACTACGCAACTAGCTACATTAGCGTGTTTAGTAATCTCTGCCGGTAAATCTAATAGAACTCTTACAGAAGAGAAATCTGATGAGCTAATAAAGGATTTAATAGAAATTCCTTCTTTGAGTGCAGAAGCGTTATCTCTTAATGATTCATTGTCAGAAGTAGCTCATGATTTGCAGTATGCTCGAGATGTTTTGTATGTAGGAAGGGGATTGTCTTACCCTATAGCGTTAGAGGGTGCACTAAAATTAAAGGAAATTAGCTATATACATGCGGAAGCTTATGCTGCTGGTGAACTAAAACACGGACCAATTGCATTAGTTGATGATGGTGTTCCTGTAGTAGCAATTGCACCCAGTGATAATCTATTTTTAAAAACTGCTTCAAATTTAGAAGAAGTTGCAGCTAGAGGCGCAAAAATAATTTTAATTTCTGATAAAGAAGGTATAAAAAAACTTAAAAATATATGCAGGCACACCATTGAAGTATCTAGTACCAGTACTTTTGCACATCCCATTTTATACACGATACCTGTACAACTTTTAGCTTATTATACTGCAGTTCTTAAAGGAACAGATATTGATCAGCCTAGAAACTTAGCAAAATCAGTTACCGTGGAGTAGTCTTAAAACGATTATATCTGAAACCATAGATAGATATACTCCTGATCACATAGAAAAACTTAAAAATGTAAGGATTTTATTTAATTTAACTGTAAGGGTTAAGTTGAATAGGATGAATGGATATAGTGAATATACAAAAGAGTTGGTAGGAGAAATAGAAAAGTATAGAAAAAAAGGGATTATGTATAAAGATATTGCTGATTGGAATATAGCTTGGTATCTTATTAGAAATAAG
>CAZNVN010000145.1:0-3115 GCA_964576635.1 uncultured Rhodospirillaceae bacterium | reverse complement strand
AGGCAGAGAATCTGACTGATGATGGGTTGGATTCAGATGGTCACCAGTGGGTTGTTTATCCATTGCTTCAAGAAGGTGGCATTACACTCCAACCTGTCATTGTTAAGCGAAATAGACTCTATGGGAGTCATTCCGACCTTGATGGCAGACAGTCCAAAACTTCTAGACGGAGGAGAAATCCTAGTTCTCCTGCTGTAATTTTCATCAATCAAGAAATTGATCTTGGAGAGAAAAACTCTGGAGTATCATGGAATAAATTTCTTTCAATGGCAGATGGGATTTCCACCCTCATGTTTGGTGTGAGGGAGTACACAATCAATAAGATTCACTCATATACAAGATACAATTGTAGTTTGTTTTGAAGCTTGGAAAAAAAAAAAATGTAGACATTATAGTGTTTTACATAGAAAAAGTTATAGCATATTAGAAATAGCGAAGCTTTTTAAGTCTAGAATAAAATTTTTACCATCAAGGCGTGGTGAAAGATTTGCATCGGCATTAACAGATATACACTTATCTAATAAAGTTTATAAAAGATTTGGTAAAATTAGTATAAAAAAATATATTGATAGTTTTATTAAACAATTTTAATAAATGTTATTATGATAAGTAAAAGATCTAAAATATTTCTTACTGGACATAAGGGATTAGTAGGCAGTGAAATACTAAGAAAATTAACCCAAACTGGCTATAAAAATATTTTAACTATAGATAGAAAAAAATTGGATTTAACTAACCAGCAAAAAGTTTTTAAATTTATAAAAAAAAATAAACCAGAATATATCATAATTGCAGCAGCAAGAGTTGGTGGTATTAAAGCTAACGTAAAATACCCTGCGGAATTTTTATTTCAAAACATGGCCATTCAGAACAATTTAATACATGGAGCATATCTAAATAAAATTAAAAATATAATTTTTCTAGGCAGTAGTTGTATTTATCCAAAAAATTGTAAACAGCCAATGAAAGAGTCCTTTTTGTTATTAGGCAAACCTGAAGAAACAAATTTATCTTATGCTATTGCAAAAATAGCAGGAGTACAATTGTGTTCAAGTTACAACAAGCAATACAATACAAATTACATTAGCTTAATCGTATCTAATTCATATGGCCCTTATGACAACTTTAATTTAAATACATCTCATTTTTTCCCCGCATTAATTAGAAAATGTTACACGGCAAAGAAACTTGGAAAAAAAAATATTAATCTTTTAGGAAAACCAAAAACAAGAAGAGAACTAATTTTCTCTGAAGATGTGGCAGATGCATGTATTTATTTTTTAAAAAAAAATCCAAAAGAAAAAATTATAAATGTTGGTTCTGGTAAAGATTATACCATAAAAGAGTATGCAGAATTCATAATGAAAGAAATGAATATAAAACTTAAAATTAAATATTCAGGTAAATTTAGTGGTATTAATAAAAAACTACTAGACGTTCGGTTAATGAAAAAACTTGGATTTACTCCTAATACTAATTTAAAAAAAGGATTTAAATTAACTTTTGAAAATTTTCTAAAGAAACAATAATGAAAAAACATCATAAACTAAAATTTATGAGCCATAATACTAATAATAAGGATAAATATAAGTATTGCTTGCTAGAAAATGGATTTTCAAAGAAAGATTTGGAAATTAAAAACTTTTTATCATATAATATAGTATCTTCAGTCCATCTCTAAATGCTTTAAGTTTCTTTTTTCCTCCAAACCTTTTTCTTTCATGACTGGGGAATGTTGAATATTTTAAACCTAATCTTTTTGCCTTAATTGGGATTTCTGCACATAAATCCACATTGTTAGATGACAACTTCATTAAATCAAAAGAAGATTTTTTTGCAATTATATATGTAAACAAAATATCAGTAATATTTAATGAAAAAAATATATTACCAATAAGAGTAAATAAGAAATTTCCAACTTTAGTTATAAAACCATCATCATCACTGCCGGCACCTTTCTCATATCTGCTGCAAAAAATTAAGTCTTCTTGAGTTGTTTTAATTTTATCATACATTTCTTTTAAATACTTTGGATCAGTAGAACCATCTGCGTAAAATATACATACATAGGTCGACTTGGCTTTTTGAATTCCTTCTATTATAGCGTTTCCGTAACCTTTGCCTGTTTGATAAAGAACTTCACAATCAAAATTCTTAGTAGCATTAAGCGTTTTTTGATCATCTTTTGCAATAACTACAATTTTATTTAAATTCATTTCTTTAATTTCATCTAAGACCAATGGAAGTGAATACTCTTCTTCTTTTGCTGGTATTATAAGTGTTAGATCCATTTTTTTTTCAAAAAACTTAGAATGATTTAATTGACTATATTTCTACAATGTTTTTTTAATAAAAAATATCTAAAAATCCTATAAATTTATAAGTTCAATGTATTTCAACTGAGTATTGGAGTGTGCGAATTTTTTCTTTCACAATCTTTATATAGTAGATTATAAAAATAAAGATTTATTGATTTATTATGATATTTGGAGTAGGACGTTTACAGACTTAATTAATATTTTATGAAAATTGCAAGTTCATTAAAATCACTAAAAAAAAGGGACCTTAATTCTAAATTAGTTAGAAGAAGAGGTAGAGTTTATATTATTAATAAAAAAAATCCTAAATACAAAGCAAGACAAAAATAATCCTTTAATTTTATGATAGTAGGATCAATATCAGAAAATATGGGTTTAGAGAAAAGGGTTTCAATTACGCCAAGTTTGGTGAAAAAATATGTATCACAAGGCATCAAAGTCTTAATTGAAAAAAACTATGGTAATCATCTTGGTTTCTTTGATAAAGAATACCAATCAGAAGGATGTGAAATTGACTCAAGAAATAATGTAATTGATAAATCAAATATATTGTTGCAACTTGATATACCTGATCAAGAAAGTTTAGGACAAATTAAAGCTAATAAAATTTTAATTGGAAATTTTAATTACTATAATAATGAAGAAAAACTAAAAAATTTAGCAAAAAAAAAGATAAATATTTTTTCATTAGAGCTTCTTCCAAGAATAACAAGAGCGCAATCTATGGACATATTATCTTCACAAGCTAACTTGGCAGGCTATAAAGCTGTAGTAGACTCATTCGCTAGTTTTCAAAA
>CAZNVN010000144.1:0-3125 GCA_964576635.1 uncultured Rhodospirillaceae bacterium | reverse complement strand
AGTCAGGACCCGGGTTTCCAATTGGCCAATAAAGAAGATTTAAATCTTCATCATAAGAACCAGTTATCCATCCAGAGCCACCACCGTATTTCCAAGACTCTCCAGCCCAGGTTTCTACGTTTGGCTCACCTTCAGCTGGAATTGTGTATGTATTCCACATAACACTTCCATCTTCAGCTGATAATTTACGTACCCAACCACGAACACCATATTCAGCACCAGCGGTTCCTTGAATTAGGCCGCCCTTAAGTGCCATAGGCATAATAGTTGAAGTTTCCGCGTATGTGTAGTCACCTACAGTTACGTCGAATAGAACTTCACCACTATGGTTAGCAAGACGTACTAGGTGTGAATCCAGAGTTGCTAAGTATACGCTATCTCCATATGGAGTAGCTCCACGGTTAACAACGTCACAACAAAGTTCAGGATAAACGTCAGCTGGTAGCTCACGCTCATATTTCCATAGAATGTCGCCTGAAGCTGTGTCCACAGATATCACACGGTTAAATGATGTGGTGACATAACCTTGTCCTCCAACAACATTCAACTGACTATCTTGACCTTCAAGAGTACCAAATGACAGATACCATTTAGCTACTAGATCTCCCGCATTATCTTGGTTGATTTGAGCAGCTTGATGGTAACGAGTTGATTGATAGTCTTTACCATAATGCAACCAGTCCATTGGATTCTTGTCGGCATGTCTAAGCATGTCATCTGTTACATAGTGAGGTTGCGCACCGCCACCTCCTCTAAGAACATCAACACCCTGCGCAAAAGCGCCTGATACCATGCCTAATGTTGCTGCAAATACTGCAGCCATGAAGCCATATTTCAATATTTTTGACATATGGGCATTCCTCCCGTTTAAATATTTTTACTAAACTTCAAAGAAATTTAGTAAAAAATAACGTTAATGTTTTATCGTTCATAATAATATGAGCGACGCTCTAAACATCGTCCATACATGAACGACACCTATTATTAGTTATAAGAAAAACCTATTTTATGCATTAGTTCAACTTATTTCTTATAAAAAAAAAAAGTTTTTTATGATTGCTGTGGATAACTTTTAAAATGTACTATATCTAGTATGTTACTTATGTAAGGTATACTATTTTATTAATGAGTTTTTATAAATCAGTGGAGGACATCTTTCTCCATCAAAATACTCCACTTCACAGTCTAGACACTGAAAACATTCATTCATATTGATTTGTCCTGATGGAGCTATTGCTTGGACAGGACAAGCATGTTCACATAGGTGGCATGGATTTCCACACTCGGGTCTTCTAGGAATTACATTTTTTAATATATGAATTCTGCCTAGGAAGGCCAATATTGCTCCAAGCGGGCAAATAAAACGGCAAAAGAATCTTTCAGAAAAAATACCTACTAATAATAAAAGTGATGCATATATTACGTATGGGAGGCCTCTATTAAAATATGATGTAATAGCAGTTTTAAATGGTTCAATTTCTATAAGAGCATAAGAAATATTACTGCCAAATATAATTGTAGAAATTATTGATATCAAGATTAAGTATTTTACTGCCCATAATCTTTCATTTAACCAGAATGGAATGTTTAACTGTGGTATCTTTAAATATCTTCCAATTTTAAAGGATAGTTCTTGGAGAGCTCCAAATGGACAAAGCCAACCACAGAAAAGTCCACGTCCCAGTAGTATTAGTGATATTAAAGTATAAATAAAAATAATAGTCATTAGTGGTTCATATAAAAATTGGGTAAATCCTTTCCCCAAAAACAAAGCTTGACCATATGAAATTATATTAACTATGCTAAGCTGAGATTGAGCTATCCATCCTAACCAAAATAAAACAATTAATAAAAAACTTATTCTTATTATGGTGTGGAATTTTCTGTTTAAAGAAAGAGTTTTTTGTTTAATAATTATAAAGGTAAGTGCAATTAAAAGTAAGAATAAAAATATTATGGAATAATCTTGATTAGCCCATTCTAGTTGCCAACCAGTGAGTTTGCTTTCTCTAACTATTCCAAAGAAAGCAGTCTTAATAGGCCTCAAGCCAGCATCTTCTAAAGCAACAGGATCTCCTGATATAAGTTCTTTGGGTAAATTATAATTTAAAAATATACTACCATTCCCGAAGTCTTCTTTAATAACTAATTCTAATTTCCAAGGTTCTAATGGTTTAAAACCCCATTCTTTTGGAATTCGTAATAGTCCTATTTCTGAAAAAACAGGTTTTTCAGCAATTCTTAAAGCTGTGGAGCTAAGAGCTTCATTTGCACTAAATCTAAATATTTTATCATTTTGTATTATTTGGATTCTATTATATTCATTTTTATTACCTAATTGTTGTGTCGAATCTAAATAATTATTTTTTTTCCAAGACCATTGTCCTGATCCCATAATAACTAAAAGGTTATCTCCTGTTCCAATTTGAGAAACATGATGAGAATACCATTTATCTCCAAAAATATTTCTTCCGACAGATGCTGGATTACCGAGTCCTGCAAAAATATTTATAAATTTTTTATCAGGATCTTTTATGTAACCTTCTTGTTCTGGGCTTAGATCTTTTCTAGCTTCTTGTCTTGTTAAAGTTATTCCTACTACTCCACCCCAATTTAATAGTTCTGGCCAATTTCTTTCTTTATAACTATCTACATCAAGATATATTGGTCCTTCATTAGAACTTAATCCTGCCATTCTCATTACTTTTCTTGCCCCTGAAATTATTCCGTTTGTTGTTAGAGTCGCACTGATGGTAGCACCTGCAACACCATCATAGCCTCTTCCTCCACCTGTCCCAGCTTTTAAGTCGACTCTTCTATTCACATTTGTATTAACAAATGTGTCATGAAGGGCTTCTAGCATGGTTTGAGGTACACAAGTTGGACAAATCATAGGTTCATGCAGTTCAACAATAACGGATCCCTTAAGTTTCCCTTCTGTTGATACTCCAACTATAATATCAAAATAATCTCCTGAATATCCTTTAGCTAGTGTGGTCTCATATGTTGAAAATAGAAAACCAATTTCCTTTTGTGCCCCCTTCTTTTGCAAAGATGTAATTTTTTCTGTTGTTTCTTCTTCAGTAGGCTCTCTTGCATTAACTTGTAAAAATTCCTGTCTCCAT
>CAZNVN010000143.1:1058-3168 GCA_964576635.1 uncultured Rhodospirillaceae bacterium | reverse complement strand
TTTCCTGCTGAGGCATCACCTTGAATCGTTGTTTCACTCACTGATCCTTTAAGTGTACTTACGTAAGCTGCAACGTCTGCAATCGACTGTTTATTGGTTAGTGTCATAGACATTGGTCGCATTTGTTGGCCATAGATATCTTTCTCATGAGTTCCGCGTAACCCGGATTTGAAACTTACCAATTGTCTTGCTACATACCACTCCATCTGTCCGGAAATTCTAGGTGCGTTGAGTGCTTTGTTTCCAGATCCGTCTGCTCCGTGACATGAAACACAGACTGCATATAAAGCTTTTCCATTATCAGCAGAACCTTTAATAGAAACTGTAGAAGGATCAGTGGGAGAGGGTTCAGTGGCTACCTTTGTAACTGGAAGAAGTTTTTCGGTAAATGTTGCCACGTAGGCTGCCACATTGTTGATAGTCTCATCATTAGCAAGAGCCATTGCCATCGGGCGCATCTGCATTCCGAAAACGTCTTGTTTATGAGTTCCACGGATACCTTTTTTGAAACTATGCAGCTGTCTGGCAACGTACCAGTCAGGAAGTCCGGCAATTTTTGGTGCATTCAGGGCTTTGTTTCCTTCACCGTTTGCACCGTGACAAGCGATGCAAGTCGCATAACTTGCTTTTCCTGTCCCAGTGTTACCATTAATTGTCGATTTTGAAGGTGTTCCCTGGAGAGTTCCAATAAAAGCCACCACCTTGTTCAGTGCAGTATCATTTACTAAAGTCATTGCCATTGGGCGCATTTGCATGCCGTAAATATCCTCAACATGTGTTCCACGTATACCATCTCGCCAGTTACGTAACTGCCTCTCTAGATACCAGGCATTCTGTCCTGCCAGACGTGGTGCCCCCAATTTCTGGTTGCCTTCGCCTTCTGAACCGTGGCAAGAAGCGCAAGGAGCATAAAGCGGTTCGCTGACAGGAGTTTGAACTGTGGTCACAACTGTGCTAGCCTCTACCGTCACAGGTTTTGATATAGAACCTGCTTTTAATGATGCTACATATGCTGTAACGTTCCGAACCGCATCTTTGTCAGCGAGAGTCATAGCCATCGGCCGCATCTGCTGGCCAAAGATATCTTTGGCATTGACACCTCGAATGCCTCTTTTGAAATTATTAAGTTGCCGCTCAACATACCAGTCCGGCAGTCCAGCAATTATTGGGGCATTCAGTGCTTTGTTGCCCTCACCGTTTGCCCCATGACAGCTAATACAAAGTGCGTAAGCTGATTTTCCTGCCTGGATATCTCCATTTACACCAGAGTGTGTACCGCGCCCGTTCAGTGTGCCGACATATGCAACTACATCCTCAACATCCTGATCTGTAACCAAGCTCATGGCCATCGGACGCATTTGCATTCCGGTAATATCATCATAATGCGAACCGCGAATACCATTTTTAAAATTATTGAGCTGTCTTGCTAAATACCAAGACTGTTGGCCGGCTATCCTTGGGGCGTTTGTGATTTTCCTACCGCCGCCATTTTCGCCATGGCAGGCAATGCAGACTTTGTACTTTGCTTCTCCACGTTCCGTGTCTCCTTCTGCAAAGACATCCGCTGAAAAAATAGTTCCTAGAACAATAATAATTATTCCAGAGATAAAATGGTTTCTCATGACAATTCCTATGTAATCTATAGTCCTGTAAGCCAGTCAGTTCAAAAGATGTTCTGCTGACCGATGAAGTTAAATAATAACCGACGAATTTAACAAGAGTTTGAAAAATACGCAAACACTTTGATGTTCCGGAAAAAAATTTTGGTTCAATCAGCACCTGTTTGAAAACGGGCTGGAGCACGACATTCTTCGAAAGACTGTGATTTGTAAGTGAATCCTTTTCCCAGACGTATTTTTTGACGGTCTTTCTCCAGCAAATTTCGGCAATCCAGGTAATTTTTCTGGTTAAACGAAGTACCGCACCCGCAGATTCCAATCAATAAAATATTTACCAGCAATGCACATAGTAAAATATGCGGTAAATTGATCATTTTTTTTGCCTACAAAGAAACATTTTTGATTCAGTGATTTCCAGTCTTTTGTTTTTCCTGTAAACGCAGAATGTGATGAGTCAGGCGCTGGCAAAAATAATCAATTTCAGTAGCAGT
>CAZNVN010000143.1:0-1048 GCA_964576635.1 uncultured Rhodospirillaceae bacterium | reverse complement strand
AAAATTTATGGCTCAATCAGCATCTGTCTGAAATCTGGCTGGGGAACGACATTCTTCGAAAGACTGAGAATTGTAAGTGTAGCCTTTTCCCACACGTATTTTTTGACGGTCTTTCTCCAGCAAATGTCGGCATTCCAGATAATTATTCTGATTAAATGAAGCACCGCATCCAAAGATTCCGATAAACAATATATTTACCATCAATGCACGCAGTAAAAAATACGGTAAAGAGGTCATTTTTTCCTAAAAAGAAACATTTCGTGTTAAGTGGTTTCCAGTCTTTTGTTTTCCCCGTAAACGCAGAATGTGATGAGTCAGGCGCTGGGAAAAATAATCAATTTCAGTTGAAGTTGTTGACCAGCCAAAACTGATTCGCAAGCTTGATTTTGCATCAGCACGGGAAAGTCCCATGGCCAACAGTACCGGGCTGGCTTCCATTGCTCCCGAAGAACAAGCTGATCCTGTTGAAACTGCAACTCCATCTAAATCCAGAGAAATCAACAGACTTTCTGCACTTATTCCGTGACAGCCGAAGTTGAGTGTATGAGGCAAACTATTTTCTAAATTGGTGTTGAGATAAACACCTTCAATTTTTTTAATTTTGTGAAGAATTGATTCCCGGAATTGTAAAAACTGATCACGGAGTGTGGTTTGATTTGCGAGATACCACTCCACTGCTTTTGCAAAGCCAACTGCAAGTATCACATTTTCCGTACCAGCTCGTCGTACCTTCTCTTGTTTCCCGCCAGTGATCATAGATTTGAAAGGAGATCCTTCTCTGACAAAAAGAAGTCCTACTCCACGAGGACCTCCTAGTTTATGTGCAGTTGCAGTCGCAAAATCAGCTTCAGATGCATTCAAATCAACTCCCATTTTTCCGACTACTTGAACGAGATCGGTGTGAAAAGGAATTTCATGTTCGTGCGCAATTTTGCTAAATTCTTCTATGGACTGGAGGTTCCCGGTTTCATTGTTGGCTCTCATAAAAGAAATCAAAGATGTGTCCTGGCGAATAGATGCACGTAGTGCTTGTTGATCAACACTACCG
>CAZNVN010000142.1:0-3171 GCA_964576635.1 uncultured Rhodospirillaceae bacterium | reverse complement strand
TTCCTGAGGCAAATAAGACAAAGGATTCTCCGAAAACCTACCATGTGGCTAATGTTACTCTGGAAGGGAAACATCTTACTGACAAAGATGAGCAGGTAATATATCAAAAAGTTAATCAGCGTTGGCATACAGATAGTTCTTATAGATTTATTCCTTCAAAAGCTTCTCTTCTGTATGGAATAGAAGTGTTGCCCCACGAAGCCGAAGGGGGTGAGACTGAATTTGCAAATATGTTTTTGATCTATGATTCACTGGAAGATTCTCTAAAGGAGAAGTTGGAACCTTTACATATGGTTCATTATTATGAATTTGGAAGAAGAATGTTCCCGGAGTTACCTCCTGTAAGTACTTTTGAGAAAGAAAATGTCCCTCCCGTATCACACCCCTTAATAAGACTACATGATGATAGAAATAATAAAAGGTCATTGTTTTTTACATCAAATGCTGGAAATGAAATAGGAGGAATGAGTCAAGAGGACGGGTCTGCCTTACATAAAAGATTATTCAAACTTGTATGTGATTCTGATTATATTTATAAACATAGGTGGGAAAAGGGAGATTTAGTTATGTGGGATAACAGGTGCCTACTTCATAGGGCTATACCTTATGATATGAATAAATATAGAAGAGTTTTTAGAAGAACCACGGTAGGAGGGCAGACAGCAATTAAAGGTCCTTTTTTAACACCATCAAGCTTAAAATAATAGGAGTATAAAATGAAATTGTATTATACAGATTGGTCTCCGTATGCTCGAAAAGTAAGAATTGCAGCTATTGAAAGGGGAATACACTCGAGTATCGAATTAGTGCCTGCTACCATTGGTTTCGCTGAAGGTACACTTAAGACAGTCGAGAGTAAATTAACTACGTTAAATCCTTCAGGAAGAGTCCCAACCTTAATAACTGATGAAGAAAATGTTATATTTGACAGTACTGTTATAATCCATTTTCTTGATGGGATTGGGAATGCAAATCCAATTATACCAAGTGATTATGAAAAAAGAATTAAGGCTTTAAGATTAAATGCACTTGTAGATGAGGTGATAGATGCGATGAGGCATTTAAGTTTTGAAGGCAGGCGTCCAGAAGAGTTCAGGTTACCAGATTATATAGATGCACTAAATGCCAAAGTAAATAGGGGGTTGTCTATCTTAGAAGACGAATCCAGAGAATTTGAATCTCCGTCAGGAGATATTGACATTGGAGTTATATCTGTCGGCTGTTTAATGCAGTCCATAAAAATTCGTCATGCTAATTCTATTTTTAACAGTGAAAGAAAAAATTTAGATGCCTGGGCGGATGAATTATTTTTAAGAGAATCTATGGAAAAAACAAAACCACCGCTTTCATAATTATTATTGAGTTTTAGTTTCTTCAAAATTTATATCCTCATATTTTGTTAAATTGGCTTCAAATTCATGCAACCTTTTCCAAATTGAGCGAAGTTCGGTAATGGTGGTCCAGTTATGCAGAAATAGCGCAAATCCTCCGTGTACTCTTTGAAAAGCATTACTTACTTGTACTACTGTGCCTAAGGTAATTAGGCCTGTAAATAATCCTGGTCCGACTACTAGATACGGAACAATAATCATTAACTGGTCATAAAAATTCATCCAACCATCAAAATAACCATAATGAAGATATAATCGCTGGTAATTAAAACGAATCCCTATAAATAATTCCCATAATTTTTCTGGTTGTGCATAATCTTTTTTATTATCTTCTCCCAGAACAAGGTCTTTTCTAAAGGCAGCTTCCACCTTTTGGTTGTTATATTCAAGGCCAGGAAGATACCAACCAACAAACCAAGAAATTATTATTCCTCCTAAAGAAACAGTTAATGCTACCCAAACCAAACTTCCCTCTATATCTTTTAAGAATGGAACTTGAACGCTATCACTTAAACTCCATAAGATAGGAATAAAAGCAATTAACGTCATAATAGCTCTTACTATTTGTAGGCCTAGGCTTTCAACTATTCTAGCAAATCTATTACAATCTTCCTGAATTCTTTGGCTTGCCCCTTCTATTTCTTGTTTTACACTTCTCCATCTTGGTATGTAATTAAAAGTGATGGCTTGCCTCCATCTTAATCCATATATTCTCGTGAACCAACCTGTGAAAACAGCAAGAATAATATAAGGAAATACTATAACGCAGAAAGAAGGATCTCCTGTAAAACCATTTTGTATATATGAGGGAGATAGAATGTGTTCATAAAATAAAGCAATTCCTTCCTCAGCATTATCTTTATAATTATCAGAAGTTTGAAGAAGATTATAGAATCTTCCATACCAACTATTAAAAGCAACTGTAAATTGAACCTGTATAAAAAGAGATAGTAATAAAAGTCCTAATCCTCCATAGGCCCATATAGCCCACTCTTTAGATGCATAAAAAGCTTTTATCATGATTTATTCCTAGCTACTTTTAAAGCATTGCCGTACCACTCTAATTCTCTAGCAAAAAATTCAAATTCTTTTGCTCTTTCTTCTAAATCTCCTTCAATTCTTTCTCCTTCTTCACTAAAATGCTTACCTACAAAAGGAGCGTGTAACATAGCATTAATGGGAGGCATTCCCAATTGAGAAAGGAATGACCGCAAAGGATTAGAAGCTCTGACACCTCCAAAAGGAGATACGGAATAAGTAGCAACCGCAGATGGTTTTCTTCTATATTCATCATAAAAATAATCTAATATATTTATTAGGGCAGGGGGGACAAAGTGATTATATTCTCCGCTGATCATAATAAATGCATCAGATTTAGTAAATTCGTTATGAAGTTCTTCTAAGACTTTCGGAGCTTTTCCTTTGTCATAATCTACGTATCTATTTTTTAATGTATCTAGTTTTAAATTATTTGGATCAGCTAGGAAACAATTATTACCTCTTTTTTCAAATTCATTCTGCACATACTTTGCAAATCTTATTCCCAATCTACCCTCTCTAGTAGAACCATAAATAATGCATAAATTCAATGACATAAATAAATATCCTAAACTAAATTATTAACTAAGGCATTAATTGACCACCGTTGACTTCTATAATTTGACCTGTAATGTAAGAACTCATTTCTTCCGATGCTAAATATAAGTACGTACCAGCTACCTCATCGGATGATGCCCATCTTCCCATAGGAATAGTTTTTATCATTCCTTCCATAATTTCT
>CAZNVN010000141.1:0-3172 GCA_964576635.1 uncultured Rhodospirillaceae bacterium | reverse complement strand
AGTGTTTTTATTGTCTTGATTGTCAATCATTATACTACGATCAACATAAATGCCCCCCACTGGTACAAGAAAGGAAAAAAAGAAAACGTTCCTTTGAACCTCAGTTAAAGCCTAAATTTGCTGAATAGTTTTGTTGCTGTGTGCTTTAATAGTTTGGACAATATATAGCTTGGAAGAACCTGTGAATATAGGTTTAAGAGATACTTTTCTAACGGAATTGGAATGCCAGAAGCAGTTGGAGATAGAAAAGAAAGAACATAGCAATTTTCAATGTATTTTAATAGACAAAAGAACCGACTTTTCAAAAGAAGAATGGGCTTCAGATAATTGTAGTAAATCAGAACATGAATGGTTGGGGACACCAATTGAAAAATAATTTAAGCTGATAATTCTAATTCAGCATTAAAATATGGTAATTTTTCTTTATTATGGCAACCCATAATAACAATTCTTTCAGAGATTTGTAGAGCTTTTTGGTATTTTCTTTCTAATTCTTTAATAGGAAGATCTTCAAAAGGTTGGCCGCTGATAAAAATTCCATAATGAGCTTGAACGGTCCTAACTTTTTTCCCAAGAAGAAGCCCGTCCGCAATTGAAGCAAAACTAAACTCTTCTTGCTTTGTAACAGAAATATTTTTACTAATTAAAAATTTTCTGACATTAATCTCAGCATCGATTATAAGTTTCCAATACTCTGATTCCGAATTAGTTTTTTCTCCACTAACAAAATAAAATGATTTGCAAAAAATAAGAAAAGTTAGTTCTTCTATGTTTTTAGTAAGCCAAGCTTGTTTTTCTAAACTATCCCATACACTTTTTTTAAGTTCTTTAGCTATTCTTGGTACTCTGTCAAAAAACATTCCATGTAAATTTAAATCACTAACACTAATATCAATTAATTTTTCTTTGTGTATATCTATGCAAGCGGAAGATTTACAAATAGGACAATATTGATCTTTATATAAGTTTCTTTTGTATATATATGAACATCTGTGATTAGAGGAATTTTTTCCTTCGCAAATAAAGAAGGAAGATTTTTTTTCTTTTTCGTCAAATTGTTGAGCTATCCAATTAAATCTATTTTTAAATTTTATAAAAGATCTTCTGTGACTCCATAGATCCCATTTTAAATTTTCTACAGGTCCAAAGGTGCTCCAATTGGAGCTCACGTCTATAATTATACATTTATCCTTCTTAAATGATGAGCGCAGTCCTCTACCGACTGATTGTCCCCATAGAACCTTGGATAAAGTCGGGCGTAGATGAACTATTACATTGCAATTAGGGTTGTCCCAACCTTCTATCAGTACTCCTACAGAAACCAATGCTTCTATTTTACCTGATAGATGATTTGAAATTATTTTTTTTCTGTCTCCTGCTGGTGTAATTGCAGTTAACATTTCACACTTAATATTTTTATTTTTAATAGTTTCTAAAGTTTTTTCGGCTACGGCGATATCTGGACAAAACCAGGCTGAAATGGGCTTTGGTTTTACAGCACATCTTTCTTTGCTATAAATAGATACAGCATAATTGATCATGGAAGATTTAATTATCGCGTTCGAAAGAACAGCAATAGGAAAATCACCATTTTTTATTTCAGTGTGTTTTAGATTTAAATCATGAATAAAATAGGGTTTATAAACAGGAGTAACCAAAACATTTTCTCTAATGAGTGAATTAATATCAGCACAATCAATGATAGCATCAAAAGCTAATCCTAATTGATCATTCTGATTCCCAGTTCTTCTCTCAGGAGAAGCTGTCAGTCCCATTATCCTTGAGTTGTGCTTACCTTTTTCATCAAAAACATCCAAAACATTTTTGTAAGCTCTTCCAACGGGCGAAACTCTATGTGCCTCATCTATTATAATTAAATCTGAATCTTTAACAATTTCTACTATTGCGTTTTGTGATCTCAAATTGGTAGATAAAATTATATCAGCATTGCCAAAGGAAGTACTAGTCTCTGATATTCCAAGTTTTTTTACTTTATGGTCTATACTTAATTCTTTTTCTAATTGTTCGAGTAGTACTAATCTATGACAGAGTACAATTATTTTCTTTTTATTATAAAATCTTTTTATTATTTCACTGGCTAAAATAGTTTTTCCTGCACCGGTGGGAGCTTTTAATATAAATTTTTTATGCATGAGGCAAATTTCTTTATATCTGGAGAGTATTTCAGATTGCCACTTTCTTAATATCATACAATTTGCCATAATCTTTGTTAGTAAAAAAAGAATAGGGTAGTCTACTACAAATTTATAAAATAAAACATATTAATTTTTTAAAATTAAAACAATTTAAACGGGACAATAATGACTATTGAGAAAAGAATGTTTGGAAATACAGGCCATAAAAGTTCAGCTGTAATATTTGGGGCTGCCGCTTTATGGAATGAGACACAAAATACTGCAGATAAAATTCTAGACCTTTTGTTAGAATATGGAGTGAATCATATTGATGTGGCACCAGGTTATGGAGAAGCTGAATTAAGAATTGGGTCCTGGATGCACAGATATAGAAAAGATTTTTTTCTTGCTACTAAGACCATTGAAAGAAGTTATAAAGGGACAAAAGAATTGCTTATGCGTTCCCTTGATCGCTTAAGAACAGATAAAATTGATTTAGTTCAACTACATAATTTAACGAATCCCAAGGAATGGGAACAAGCTATGGAACCAGATGGAGCTTTAGAAGCACTTATGGAAGCAAAGGAAGATGGAATTATAAAATTTATTGGAGTTACTGGCCATGGATGGACTTCTGCGGCAATGCATCAAAAAAGCATAGAGAACTTTAAATTTGATTCTATTCTTATGCCGTGGAATTGGTTTGTAGCCCATTATAGAAATTATCCAGATGATTTTAATAGTACTTTGGAATTATGTAGAAAAAAAAATATTGCAGTACAGACTATTAAAGCTATTGCGCGAGGACCTTGGGCAGCAGGGATGAAAAAATCTTATAGCACTTGGTATCAACCTTTAGAAGATGAGGAAAGTATTAAAAAATCAGTGCATTGGGTTTTAAGTTATAAGGATATATTTCTTAATTCTGTAGGAGATGTAAATATTTTGCCTGCAGTCTTAAATGCTGCTGAAAAATTAGAAAAACGTCCCAATAATAAAGACATGAATTATATTAGCGAAAAAATGGGATTGTCTTC
>CAZNVN010000140.1:0-3232 GCA_964576635.1 uncultured Rhodospirillaceae bacterium | reverse complement strand
CTAATAAAGCATGAAAAAAATTTTGGAAAAGGAGCAGCAATTCAAACTGCATTAAAAAGGGTTCAAAATGAAATAGTTATTATTCAAGATTCAGATTTAGAGTATAATCCCAGTGATTATAAAAAACTAATAAACCCTTTATTAAAATTAAAGGCCGACGTAGTTTATGGGTCTAGATTTATAAGTTCCGATGAACATCGTGTTTTATATTATTGGCATAAGATAGGTAATAATATAATAACTTTTTTAACAAATATTTGTACAAATTTAAATCTCACAGATATTGAAGTTGGTTATAAAGCATTTAAATCGGAAAAAATTTTGAAATTAAATCTTAAAGAAAAAAGATTCGGATTCGAACCAGAAGTTACAATCAAACTTGCTAAAGAAAAATGTATATTTTATGAGGTAGGAATTTCCTATAGAGGCAGAACTTATAAGGAAGGGAAAAAAATTGGTCTTCTCGATGCTTTTATAGCAATCTATTGTATCATTAGATATTCAATCTTTGATTAATTGATTGAGAATTCAAATCATAAATTACTTCTTCACTATTCAAAATGTTTTTTGTGAATAATATTTTGTACTACCATTATATTTTTTAAAACAAAGAAGAGGTGCTTGTTTGGAGAAAGTTTTTTCCCGCAGAGATTTGCGACTGATGGTATTTCTAGCTTTATTGAATCTTATTTGGACGGGTAGTAGGACATCTGTACACACTGTGAACACAGTGATAATATTAAAAAACGGACTTAAACCACTTTTTTAAAACATGAATTTTTCTAATTTAATTTATTTCTTTATTTCACCTATTTTATTTGGATGTTCAATGTATGGATGGGGAAATGTCTTTTTTTTTAATGCATTATCCAAATATATTTCAGTAAATATTGTAATCGGTATGGGAATCACTCTTTTTTTTGGAGGAATTTTGAATGTATTTAATCTCGCATATCAGAGTACAATTGATATTATATTTCTGTTTGGATTAGTATTATTTATCGTAAAAATATATAAAAGCCGTAATTATTTTCATCTTCCAAAGTTAATTAACAAAGAAAACAAGAGTTATTTTCTTACTCTGTTACCAATTACTTTACTGATAATTAGTATTATTTCATCAATCAATCCGGATTCGTATAACTACCATGATGATTACCAAAAATATTTTGTTCATCCTGTCAAAATGTTGGAAACAGGATCTGTTTTTGGAAGCACACTTAGCGCGATAGGTCGAGAAACTTTTGGTGGGCAAGCTTTTTTTCAATCATTTTACAAAAGCTGGCTTGGTCTAAAGGCAATAAATATTTTTGACAGTGTTTTTTGCCTTAGTGTCTGCATCCTTCTTATACTTGAGCAGGGAATTAAACAAAGAACACCAATTTTCGGTATTTTAGTTTCTTGTCTATTAATTTTAATTCATCCGCAAGTCGTGAATATTTCTTCTCTATATTCGGGTATTCTGTTCATGTCGATTTCTATTGTTCTAATGTTGGAACTTTTTCGTGATCGTCCTGCGCTCAATTTCTCTCTTATTAAAATTATTTTAGGGATAAGTTTTTGCTTTGCATCATTAATTTCCCTTAAAACAACCTTTGGACTTTTCTCTGGTGTTTT
Source organism: uncultured Rhodospirillaceae bacterium (assembly GCA_964576635.1). Lineage (GTDB taxonomy): Bacteria > Pseudomonadota > Alphaproteobacteria > TMED109 > TMED109. The sequence goes on along the minus strand of CAZNVN010000140.1, from coordinate 1,615 downwards.
TTATACATTAATTTTAATTTTTATATGTGTTTCTCGCACATTCACCAAAAATTTTCTTTATTTTATTTTTGTTTCTCCATTCTTGAGTTTGATGTTTGCCGCACCATGGATGTTTTTTTCTCTACAACATTATGCTTTAAAACAATCCACTAATAAACCTTTAGAGTTTGATGTTGAAGTCCATCAGTCTTATTTTCCAAGCTTATTTTCAATTGACTCTCTTTTCTATGGTGGGTCACAACTCCATTATACTATGTTAACTTTTATAGGTATTTTTTTAATTATCTTATCAATATATTCATTCAAAAAACAAAATTTTGACTTTCAAAAAGTTACTAAAGTTAGTCTACTTATAGGTACGACGTCCGTAATATCTGGTTTTATAATCTACCTTTTTTTAATACTATTACTAAATCCAATTTATCACGCAATTTCAACTTCAACGAGGTACTCAATTCCTTTTCTTGTTGCAACAATACCATTGGGTATTCTTATACTCTATTCCTTGTTTACATTTGATTTACGATATCTTAGGTTTATTGTCTGTACGGTTATTATAACTTTTTCTCTTACTTTTTTTCCACAATATGTGAAACGCATAACTCAAAGTTATGAATGTGGATCACAACTAAGTTTTGTATCATTTGCATGTTCTGAGAATTATATCAATTATAACAAAGACATATTCAATGATGAAAAGAAACTTATGACTCAAAAGTGGCAGGAAAATATTCCTAAAAAGGTACCTGTTATGGCTTGGATAAACACACCTTTTTTTTTAAATTATAAGAGAAACGAAATTATTGAAATTGATATTGCGGGACTTGACAATCCTTGGGCAATTTTTCCATCAGCTGAATATATGATTTGGGAACGTAAAGGCTTCGCTACACGATCTCTAAAGGATCTTCAGCATAAAGCAAAAACAGCTCCTTTATATGATAGAAAAGTTGCGATTAGAACAATCCAACATATAAAAAAAATTAGGGATTTATATAATGCTGGCAAAATAAGATTTATTAAAGATGATGGTGAGGTATTAATTTTTAAGATATTAAAATGAAAAAAATTCAAATAGCTTATGGTTTAATCATTACTGGTGCCCTCACACGGACTCGAACCGCGAACCTACTGATTACAAATCAGTTGCTCTACCAATTGAGCTATGAGGGCTTGAGAATTAAATAAGATAAAAAGTTAAATTCTTCAAGTTAAATATAGTCTTTTGGTAATAAATAAATTAATTTAAATATTTATGCTAGGTAAAAAAAGTGTTCTTTCGTTTTCTATATTATTTATCTTAACTGGGATTTTCTTAAGATTATATCAATTAAATTATGAAAACTATTGGCTTGACGAACTGGTTGATTTTTGGGTTGCTGATCCAAATATTACTCTCCATGCTACATTTGTTAGAAGGGAACTTGTTGATGATCAGACTCCTTATTTATTTCAACTATTTTTAAAAATCTATTTAAAATTTTTTGGCTATGATCCTGAAATAGGTAGGCACGTACCACTTATTTTTGGCGTATTATCAATTCCACTTGTAGGAATTCTTTCTTATCAAGTTGCAAAAAATAACTCATTTTTACTTACGATTTTATTAGTCAGC
>CAZNVN010000139.1:0-3254 GCA_964576635.1 uncultured Rhodospirillaceae bacterium | reverse complement strand
ATAATGAAAAAGCCAAAAAGGCAATGAAAAAAATGGTTGATATATGCAAAGCTGATCATCAAAAAATTGCTTTTACACTTTCAGACTTATTCTGCGTTGATCGTCATAGAGATTCTTTTAAGGAGTTAATTGCTAATGACGTTGATATTCTATTTGGCAATCAAGATGAATTTTCTGCAATGGTTAATTCAAAAAACTTAGATGATGGCATTGCTTATGCAAAATCTTTAAATAATCTTTCTTTATTAACTTTGGCTGAAAAGGGGTCATTAATAATAGCAAATAATGAAGTCATAGAAATTGCATCGGAATCTGTTAACAACGTTGTTGATACTACAGGAGCAGGAGATTTGTATGCTGCAGGCTTCTTATATGGCCTGACTCATCAAAAAAATTATCAAGAAAGTGGGCATTTAGCTTCAATTGCCTCAGCAGAAATTATTTCACACTTTGGAGCTAGGCCAAAAGTAAAATTATCTTCTTTGATTTAAATTTTATTTAACAATTTTAATTTTGTATCCTCATCACAAAAGGCATGTTCAATTGCATTTGTTGTAAGAGATTTTAATTCATCATCCGATAGGCCTAGTGTTTTCATTACTTCATATTCTCCGGCTATTGAGGCATTAAAAAAGGGTGGGTCATCGGAATTAACAGTTATTTTAACTCCCTGTTCAAATAATTTTTTAACTGGATGATCGTGATAGTTTTTATATATTTTGGTTGCCACGTTGCTTGTAGGACACGTTTCTAAAATTATGTCCAATTCTTTGATAAGTTCGACAAGTGCAGGATCTTCTATTGAACGAACGCCATGACCTAGTCTTGTTGGATGAAGTAATTTAATAGCATCACGAATTCTTTCTGGACCATCCCACTCACCTGCGTGCACAGTGATGGGTAATCTTGCTTCATGCAACATATCAAAAGTTTTTGTGAAAACTTTAGGTGGAAAATGAAGTTCATCCCCCGCCAATCCAAACCCGACTAAGTCATCATGGGGATTTTTTAAAACTTCATCTGCTGTTTTTTGCACTGAATCTGGCCCTAAGTGTCGAATTCCATTCATGATATATTTCGATACTATGCCAAATTCACTCTCTGCTTGTTGTGCTCCCTTTAAAACTCCTTCCAAGAAAGAATGGTAAGTCATTCCTCTTTGTTTTGCGTGAGTAGATGAAATCATGGCTTCAACATAAATGACATTGCTTTCAGCGCATTCCTTTAAATAATTATAGGTCAGCTCTCTGTAATCTTCAGGAGTTTGAATTACTGATGTAACAATGTCATATTTTTTAATAAAATCATAAAAATCATCCCATGCATATGCATATTGACTTCCAAAAATATCGTCAGATATTTTAACATTATTGCGTTTGGCGAATTTTCTACACAGATCTGGGTTAATTGTGGCTTCTAAATGTACGTGTATTTCAGCTTTTGGTATATGTTGGGTTGAGTTCATATAAATTTTTTTATATTTATATCAATAAATGCAATATTTTTCGAGCTTATCTAGAAGAAAGTTTATCTTAGGCATGTCTTGTGCTTGTGGCTCTTCTCTTATTCTTCCCTCCTGTGCTGATGTGGCCTTGTCAGATAGAAAACAAATTAAAATATTTAGTGATGACTATTTATATTCAAAGGCTTTTCCTGCCTATGAAAACTTTAAACTACAAACAAAATTAATTACTAGCACAAGTGAATCACAAAAAATTATTGATATAGGACTAAGCATACGTGATGCTATCAACGTTTATTATGCTAACCTTGGTGAAGACGACCCCACTGCAAATTTTCAATGGGAATTCGTTTTAGTAGATGATGATCAAACAAAAAATGCCTGGTGCATGCCAGGAGGTAAAATTGCTTTTTATACCGGCATACTTCCCATAGCCAAAAATGATGACGGCATTGCCTCCATCATGGGCCATGAAATAGCGCATAAGCAGCTTCGAACTTACGGGCTCGATCTACCCTTTAATCGTAGTCAGGAATCCGAGGCAGATTACATGGGTATTATTTTTTCTAACTTAGCTGGATATAATATCGAGGAATCATATAAAATTTGGGAACGCATGCAAGAAGCAAGTGGAGCTAGCCCTGCAGAATTTTTTAGTACTCATCCATCGCCAGAAAACAGAATTAAAAAATTAAAGGAATGGATTCCCCAGGTTCAATCTCAATATCCTGCGGTTAAAGTTTAATTTTAATTTAAAATTATTATAAAAATTTTTTTTTAAAAAAACATTATAATCCCTAATAAATTTGAAAAATAAATAAATTTATATGCAGAAATATAATTAAAATATAAAAATGATTTGAATATGTTAGCTTTAAAAATTAATAATCTTGATCACGAGATTAAGAATAATATTATTTTAAGAAACATTTCTCTTGAGCTTGAAGAAGACAAAATAGCTTGTGTTTTAGGTCCTTCTGGTTGCGGTAAAACTACACTATTAAAATTAATTGCTGGACTGGAAAATACTAAAAAAGGTGAGATTTATATTAAAGATCAATTAGTAAGCTCATCAACAAAACACATAAAAACTGAAAATAGAAATATTGGATTCTTGTTTCAAGACTTTGCTTTATTTCCTCATTTAACCGTTGAAAAAAATTTGAAATTTGCGATTAAAAACAATGGCAACTCAGAACAGGATATTAAAGAAGTTATTGAACTTATTAAATTGCCTGCATCTCTAAAAAAATACCCTCATGAATTAAGTGGAGGAGAACAACAAAGAGTTGCTTTGGCAAGGGCAATAATATCTAGACCAGATTTATTATTGCTCGACGAACCATTTTCAAATCTTGACTTAAGTTTAAAAGAACAAATTAGAGATGATACCTTGCATTTATTACAAAAATTTAATGTCTCTGTAATTATTGTTACCCATGATCCATTTGAGGCAATGTTTATTTCTAATAAAATTTATATTTTACAAAAAAACGGAATGATTATTCAATCTGGTTCTCCAAATGACCTATACAATTATCCTTCTTCCTCTTATGTTGCAGAATTTTTTGGTGAAACTAACAAATTTTCAGGAATTGTTAAAAATTCTAAAGTAGAAACTGCTATTGGAACAATTCCAATTAAAGATATTTCTGAATCAAAAAATGTTGACATCCATATTCGCCCTCAAGCTATAAGATTAATACAAGAAAAAACACCTGTTTATGGAATAAAGGGGACCGTTATGGCTTCAAAACTAATGGGCTCTTATAGTTTTATTCATTTATCTGTT
>CAZNVN010000138.1:0-3381 GCA_964576635.1 uncultured Rhodospirillaceae bacterium | reverse complement strand
GATTTAGGAAACATGTGGTTTGGTACCCAGATAGTTAAAGAAGGGTTAATTAAAGACCCTCCTCTGTTTCAAATTTGTTTAGGAATTCCTTGGGGTGCTCCTGCAACTCCATCTGCAATGAAAGCGTTTGTTGACATTATGCCCGAAGGAAGTCATTGGTCAGGATTTGCTATTTCAAAAATGGAAATGCCTTATGTGGCTCAAACGGTGCTTCTTGGAGGAAATGTTCGGGTAGGTCTTGAAGATAATTTATATTTAAAAAAAGGTGTCTTAGCCTCAAATGCACAATTAGTTGAAAAAGCAATAAGAATTATTACCGACATGGGTGTCACAACACTCAATCCTGAAGAAACAAGACAAAAATTAAAATTAAAAAAGTATAAGTAATTTTATTTGGTGTCCAGCAAAATTATATTGAAGATTTAGACAAGCGCCACTCCTATGAATAAGAAAAAAATTTATAAAGCATTAATATTAGGATCAAATTTCGGTTTTAATTCTCATTATAAAGCACTTAAAAAAATTAATACTTTTAACATAGATATATCAAGCCCAAATATAAGAAAAAAAAATATTAAAGATAAAAAAATAAGAAAATTTAGCAATTACAAAGATGCACTAAAAAAAAATAAGTATCACTTAATAACATTTGCTGTTACACCAATAATTCAAGAAAAAATAATTAAATATATTATTAATAAAAAAATACCTGTTAAATATTTATTTTTTGAAAAACTATATTCAAGTGATATAAAATTTTTAAATAGAACTTTTAATTATTTCTCCAAAAAAAATATTTTAATAAACTTAAATTTTATATTCCCAAAACTTACTTATTGGAAATCAATGGCAAAATTATTAAAAAATGAAAAAATTAAATCCATTAAATACAAGTGGTTTTTTAAACAGGCTTTTTTTACTAATTTACAAAAGACTTGGAAAATTGATCAAAAGAAAGGTGGGGGCCTCTATTTTTATTATTTAATACATTTGATTTATAACCTAACAACTTTATTCAATAAAATTAAAATTATAAATTTAACTAAAACTTCAAGTAATAAGTATAAATTAGTAGATTATTTATTCGTTAAATTATTATGTGGAAATAAAATACCTTGTGAAATAAATATATCTAATAATTCAAATAATAATATACATCATTTAAAAATTATGACTAAAAACAATATCATTGAGCTAATTAGTAAATCCAAGAATTGGACGAATGGATTTGTGATAAAAAAAAATATGAAAAAAAGATTTGAATTTAATAATAAACCATCTAATGAAAGATATATGTTAACCTTTAGAAATATAAAAGATTTATTAAATTTTAAATCTTCTTCAGAAAAAAGATATAATCACAATCTTTCAAGAATAATTGCTTCTCATAAAATCACCAAAAAAATATCAATGAAAAATGAATAATCATAACTATAAAACTGGTTTTTTAAATTATTGTCAAATATGCTCTTCAAGAAATCTTCTGCAGGTTATTGACTTGGGCTATCAACCACTTGCTGATGACTTAGTTAAAGTAGGTGAATTTAATAAAGAATGTATCTATTACCCAATAAAGATTAATTTATGCAGAAAATGTCAATATTTACAAAATAATTATATTGTTGGAGATAAAATTCTTTATAACAAAAATTATCATTATAGACCCGGTATTTCAAAATCAATAGTTGATAATCTTAGAATACTGGCAAAAAATACCATACGAAACTATGATTTAAAACCAGAAGATTTGATTATTGATGTTGGTTCTAATGATGGAACTTTATTATCACAATTTAAATATTTGGGTCATTCAAATTTGCTAGGCGTTGAACCTACCAACACATATGTTTTTCATAAAGATCACAATATCAACGTGGTAAACGACTACTTTAATTTAAAATCATCACAAAAAATTTATTCAAAATATGGAAAAGCTAAAATTATTACCACAACTAATGTTTTTGCCCATACAAACAAATTGGGTGATTTCATTAATGGAATAAAAAATATTATAAGAAAAGATGGTGTTTTCATTGTAGAAAATCATTACCTTTTAGAGGTTATTAAAAAAAATCAATTTGATACATTTTATCATGAACATTTAAGAACTTATTCTCTAAAAAGCTTAATTCGGTTAATGAAACAATATGGCTTCTATGTTTATACTGCAAAAACTTCTGAGCGTTATGGTGGAAATATTCAAGTTCATTTTACCTTAAAAAAAGTTAAACCTGATTCAAACGTTGGTAAAATTCTAAAAAAAGAAAAAGATTTTGGTCTGGATAACCCAAAAACTTATTTTAGATTTAATTCTAATTTAGAAAAAATTAAAATTGAATTGTTTGAATATCTTAATAAAAATAAATCTAAATTTATTATTGGAAAAGCTTTTCCAGCAAGAGCTTCGATTTTAATTCATTATTTTTCTTTTCTGAAAGATTATTTACAATTTATTGCAGAACAACCTACATCTCTGAAGTTAAAACACTATATACCTGGAACAAGCTTAGAAATTAAGAGTAGTAATATATTGTTAAAAAATAAACCAGATATTATGGTAATATTAGCTTGGCATATGTTTGATGTCATATCAGAAAAGTGGAAACAAAAAGGATTAAACAAAACCACCTTTATTTCACCACTTCCAAAATTAAAAATTTATAAATGATTGATAATACTACACACAACAAAATATTAGAGTATTTGGATAAAAAAATAATAAACCAATCAAAAATCAAAAATATTTTGATCACTGGTTGTGGGGGTTTTATTGGAGGTTATTTAGTGTCAGCTCTGTTATCAAAAAAATTTAAAGGTTATTTTAAAATATATGGTTATGATATCATATCTCCAAAACTTGATAAAAAATCAGTTTTCATAAAAAATTTCTTTTTTAAAAAGGTTGACTTAACAAAGAAAAGAAGTTTTTTCCTTAACAAAAAAATCGATCTGATTATACATTTGGCGGGAATACCATCTCCAAAATATTACAAAAAATTTCCCCTAAAAACTTTCTATCTTAACTCCGATCTATGTAAAATTTTGTTGGATTTTTCAAAAAAGAAAAAAGCAAAATTTATATATTTTAGTTCAAGTGAAATTTACGGTAGCCCAGATAAAAAAAATATACCTACTCCTGAAAATTACGATGGAAAAGTCTCGAGCATATCAGACCGATCTTGTTATGACGAAAGTAAAAGATCTGGCGAAACTTATACGTATATTTATAAAAATATTTATTCGTTGGATACAAAAATCATTAGACCGTTCAACTTTTATGGTAATGGAATGTTAAAAAAAGACAAAAGAGTAATTCCTCAATTCTTCTATGAATCACTTAAAAAAAAAAAAATGAATGTTTACGGTAATGGACGCCAAACT
>CAZNVN010000137.1:3043-3428 GCA_964576635.1 uncultured Rhodospirillaceae bacterium | reverse complement strand
TAAACTCAATTAAAAACATTTTTTCTTGCCTTTTAAGTTCATTTTTTGTTTTTAAGTAAAGCAAGAAGTAGCTTACAAAAGCGAAAATAAAAGCAGACCATACAAAACTCCCGTAACCGCCTAAAACTAGAATTTCTAAGTTCATAATTTTCTTTTATACTTATTAATATCAATAAAAATTGACTTAAGTCAAATATTGTAAATTTTTTTATATGAAATCAAGATCTAAACTGACGCATTGATTTATCGGTGCATCTGACAGATCAAATCTTGATAGTCTACAACTCAATTCTCCTTCTATATTAGAAAAAATCAGTGGTATAAAGTAAATATTTAATTAACCTTATATATTGCTTGAAAGTAATCGTTTGAAATATAGCTTTTT
>CAZNVN010000137.1:1133-3033 GCA_964576635.1 uncultured Rhodospirillaceae bacterium | reverse complement strand
GGCGAAAAAAAAAAAAAACCTAAATAACCTAAAACCTATTTTACTGAAAAAATATTGGAATGATTAACTCCCTACATTTCTTGAATTAACATACCTTTTCATAGGCTTAATGGTTTTTTTATTTATCTTATAAGCCAATTCTGTCCAATCACCTTTTAAAAACATTTTTATTGCTGTGAGTGGATAGGAAACAAACCCAAGTTTGAAACTGGCAGTATGCAACCAACCTCCTTCTCCCCATATTTTCCACAAAATTACAGATTTAATATTTAAATAATGAAATACTATTTTTGAACCTAAAGAGTTGCCAAAAACAGCATATTTGGCTACTCGATCACTTACATGATTCCAGCACATCATCCATATAATATTATTCAGCCACTGCAATTGGTTGGTTCTTGTTTTTTTTCTTTTCTTTAATCTTGGAATAAATTTCCAGTTTTCCGTAGTTCTTTTCATCATTGTAGGCCAATCCTCTAACTCATCTTCGGTTACATGACCTGCTTTAACTGCCATTTTGGTCATGGGATAATCAGGAAAATGTTGCAGAGAAAATGTATTGAAAGTTACAGGTTTTGGTAATTCTAATATTAAATTGATACACTCTAATAATGTTTCTTTTGTTTCAAAATCATTATCTAAAATCAAATCATACCTTATATTTATTTTATGTTTACTGATTTCTTTAGTTAACTCAATTATTTCAGCATTGGTTCCGGGTCTTGTAAAAACATCATTCCTAATTTTATCTGAGCCTGTTTGTATACCAAAATTTATTTCTTTAACTCCTGCCTCTACAAGTTTACCGATTGTTTTAACTTTCAAAGATTTTGGATGATATAGAACATCAAACGGTAAGCCCACTTCTTTTTTATATCGTGGCGCAAATTCATCCATAAACTCTGGTGCAGAGCCAAAAACTTCATCAATGAAATAGACTCTTTTTTTTCTATTGTTAGGTCTATTTCGGTGCATGTTAACTTCTTTTACTATGCTATCAACAGATCTTCTTCTAACAAATTTTCCAAGACCTTTATATATATCGTGATACATGGTTTCAATACAGAAAGAACAACTATACGGACAACCTCGTGTTGACTGCAGATACAATATAGGATGATCTAGTTCAGGGTCTTCTCTTGACAATCTATTGTGTTCTATAAAATACATATTTTCATTTCCATATTCAGCGAAAGGTAAATAATCTAGGTCTTGTATTAAGGGACCCTGTGGATTTTTTATAATTTTTGATTCATCTTTAACCCAAAGATTTTTTATATTTTTAAAATCTTTTCCATCTCTTATGGCTATAACTAGTTCTTCTAATGCTCTTTCACCTTCACCAATACATATTATATCGGTTAATTTAATATGATCTTCAGGACTTATAGTTGGACCAACCCCTCCCCAAATAACAATAGCTGAAGTATATTTTTTAATTAATTCTGTTAATCGTTTAGCAATCAATACATATGGAGAAAGAAGGCTGATGGCCACAATTTTAGGATTTAGTTGTTTAATTGTATCTACAAAAATCTCTTCTTCTCTAACACTTGGAAGACTAAATATATTTGAATCATAATTTTTATAAAATATAGTATGAGCTTTCACGCCATCCAATCTATCAACTAAAGGATGTAATATACGTACAGGAACATTAAAGTAAGTATAAAGCCCCACTATAACAATTTGAGTTTTTTCCATACTATAATATTATACTATAATTTTTGTTGAGTCAGGTATTATGAATCATCAGTGGAAATTTCTCTTGATATGTGTTAAATCTTGAAAATTTTTTTACCTCATAATTATTGATAATTTGCAAGCAATTTATGAATAAAACGACTATTTTAAGAAATAAAAAGCTTAAAATAATTTTGATTATATTATTGTTTTTTTT
>CAZNVN010000137.1:0-1123 GCA_964576635.1 uncultured Rhodospirillaceae bacterium | reverse complement strand
ATGGGGTTTTTATTCTTCAACTAATAAAATAATTCCATTCTCTATAATAAGAAATATCTATTGGAAATCGTCAACTACTACAGACCTTACCAAAGATAATGATAGTATGATAAATATTACAAAATTTTATAATAACAACAAATTCATTGATTATCAAAAAAGTATTATTTTAAAAAAATTTGCAAACATTAAAAATAATTCCAATATATTTAGAACAAACATTATCGATAAATATATTTTACCTAGTGAACTTGTAAAATTTAGTAAGATAGAGTTAAAAGAAATTTTAAATAAAAAAGTTAAAATTAAATTTGTATCTCACAAATTTCAAAACCTCCCTCCAAAAAATGCTACTCTATTTAAAGTAAAATATTATAACATCAACCACTTTGGAATTTTAGAAACTTCAAATCAAATTAACAAAAAATTGCTTATTTATCACCAAGGCCACCAAGGTAATCCTTACAATTTTGAATACTTTTTGAATATTAAGGAAAAATTTAAATCAAAAGGATATGATGTGTTATCTTTATCTATGTCTGGACTGGGATATAACTTCCTTTTGAATGATGATTACTCTTTTCCAATAAACACTGATAAAAACTCTGAACTTTCTTTTAATTATAATTTCAGTAAAAGTGAATTTGAACGTCATGATATATATCAATTTTATCATGATGAAAATTATCCGAAGATCAAGCCATTAGCATTAATGCTTTCTGGTAATTATTATTTAATAAAAAATCTTGAAAATAATTACGATGAAATAATTATGATGGGTATCTCTGGTGGCGGATGGGCCACCACTATGCTAGCTGCATTACTCCCGAAAATTCAAAAATCGTACAGTTTTCATGCTGCTGGAAGTTTTCCTAAAATTTTTAAAATGAATAAATATTTACGTGGTGATTGGGAAACTACGTACTCAAAAATATGGGAAGAATATGATTATTGGGATTTTTACTTTTTGTCGCTACTTGATAGCAGAAGTTTCCAAAATAGGGAACATCATTTAATACATAATCTCAAGCATAAAGCTTTTAAACAAAATTATAATGATCCTTTTCTTAAACAACTTAATAATTTAATATACCCATCTGGAGTCAGAAAAATGAATAGACCT
>CAZNVN010000136.1:0-3438 GCA_964576635.1 uncultured Rhodospirillaceae bacterium | reverse complement strand
CAAGAAAGAAAATCCCTTATAAATTTGTTATTTTAAAAGATAAAAAAGAAATAGTTGGACTTTTATAGGACAAAGTAGAATCTTGTGAAGTCCGACAAGAAAATGGAGATATTATCACACTTGACTCTGAAAAAGGAATATTAAATGTGGACTTAAGTGACGAGGAGCTAGAGAAGAGGAGAAAAAAATGGAAACCTCGCCAGCATGAGTATGGATCAGGTGAGATTTGGAAATATTCACAACTAGTCGGTTCTGCTTTAAATGGAGCGGTAACACATCCTGGTGCAAGAGAAGAAAAACAGTGTTACGCAGATATTTAAAGGAAAATATAGTATATATAAGAGGTTATATGGGTTTAAACAAACTAGCTTATATTATTATATTTTTATTTGTTTTCATATCAGGTTGCGCTGAGAATAGTGCTACAGGAACAAGACAGTTAGTATTATTAGATACCCAACAGGAAGAAGATCTTGGAGCTAGAGAACATCCAAAAGTATTAAAGACCTTTGGAGGTGTTTATGGTACTAACGAATTAAAGGAATATGTTAACGAACTAGGTAATAGATTAGCTCGTGTTTCAGAAAAACCTAATTTAAAGTGGAAATTTACTGTACTGGACACACCTGTAGTTAATGCTTTTGCTTTACCTGGTGGATATATATATGTATCACGTGGGTTATTAGCATTAGCTAATGATGAAGCAGAATTAGCAAGCGTTATAGGTCATGAAATTGCACATGTTACTGCAAGGCATACCGCTCAAAGACATGCCAAAGAAACTTTAACGCAAGTAGGGGTTAGTCTATTAGATTTGATATTAGGACAACCGATAATTACTAATGTAGCCAGTATAGGTTCGCACGGCGTCATGGCGGCATTCAGTAGATCAGAAGAATTAGAAGCAGATCAAATAGGAAGAAGATATATTTTAAAAGCTGGGTATGATCCTCTTGCCTCCTCTAATTTTTTGTCTAGGCTAGATGCGTTGACAAAACTATCTTCTGACAGAAATAAAAATTTATTGAGTTCTATTTTTGATACTCATCCTAGAACTGAGGCAAGAATTAATCAGGCAAAAAATCTCAATATAGATAATGGAAAAAAATATTTATCTAACAGAAAAAGATATTTGGCAGCAATAAACAATATCACATATGGTGAAAGTTCTAAAAATGGAATAGTTAAAAACAATAAGTTTATGCATTTACATCTTGATATAGCATTCACGGTTCCTTCAAGTTACGTATTAGAAAATAATAAAAGTTCTGTGGTGGCTAGAAAAAAAAATAAAGAGGCAGTATTAATTTTTGATGGAATGCAAAGCGAACCGGATCTTAGCTTATTGGATTTAATAGAATCTAATATAGGTCGTTCAAGAACTCAGTTAATTGAGGAGCTTAAAATTTTTGACAAACCAGCAATAATAGTTAAAGACAAAAAGTCAGCATTATTTGAAGATAAAAATTATTTGAGATCAATAGTTTTAATACGCTGGGATGATTTTAGAATTTGGAGATTTAACATATTAACTCATAAGAATAGTGACAAAAATAATTACAAAGAACTCATGAATTCAGTATTGAATTTTCATAAATTATCTAAAGAAGAAAAAATAATGGCCTTGCCAAAAAAAATTAATATACATGTTGCTAATAGGGGAGAAACTTTATCATCTTTAGCAGAGAGGATGTCATTAGAAAAAAATAAAATAGAATGGTTAAAAATAATTAATGGCTTTTCTAGTGATATAGATATTAATGATCCTATTCAACCAGGAACACTCATAAAAATTATAGCAGGGTAATATACCTTAACTAAGCATATATAGGATAAATTCTTTTACTATTTAATTATCAGAAATTTTAATTTTGTCTGAAGGTTTAAGCGTAAATAAAATTTCTTTAAAATCATTCTTATCCAATGCTATACAGCCTTTAGTAGGACTATAATTTTTTTTAGCAACATGAATAAATATGGCACTTCCTTTATATGGTATAGTTGGGAGCATGTTATATTTAATTACCAAAATTAAATCATATAAATTATCTTTTCTGAATAGTTTTTCAGTGTGTTCATATTTTGTATATATTAATTTATTATAATTCTTAGTATTAGGATCACCTGACCAAGCCATTGTTTGCTTTATGGAAACATATTTAAAATGAGTTTTAAGATTTTTAATGCGGTCTGTTCTGATATATAGTTTTCCGAGCGAATATAATCCCACTGGTGTGCAATTATCACCCTCAACTTTACTTCTACTTAAACCATTTTTTCCTAAGGAACATTTATAAAGCTTTTTATTAAATAATAAACCTTTTTTGTTAATTAAGATCATAAATGCTCACAACTTAATATTATCTAAAAAATTAAAAGATAAAATTAATATCAACAAAATAATTCTATTCTAAAAGTTCAATAATTATGGGTGTATGATCAGAAGGTTTTTTCATAGCCCTTGGTATTTTATCTATTTTAATATTTACTAACTTGTCTACTGCTATTGGCGATAGTAAGAAATGATCAATTCTTAATCCTCGGTTTTGCTCAAAAGCTCTTCCATAGTCCCAATATGTCCAGTCAGTATTTTCAGGATTCAGCGCCCTCCATGCGTCTGTAAATCCTAAATTTATTATTTCTCTATATTTTTTTCTGCTTTCCGGTTGGAAAAGAGCATCATTTTTCATTCTAGAAGGGTCAGCTGCATCTCTATCTTCTGGACAAACATTGTAATCTCCTCCAACTATGGTAGTCTCTTCAAACTCAAGTAGAGTAATGAGTCTTTCCCTAAATTTATCCATCCAATCTAATTTATAATTGAATTTTTCAGTATTTATGGGATTTCCATTTGGTAAGTATATGGAGGCTATTCTAAATCCTTGTTTATTAACACTTATCCAGCAATCAATGTATCTTGCTTGTTCATTAGTATTCGTGTCAAAATATAAATTTTTAGTTATGTCTTCCATAGGGTATTTGGACATGATAGCTACACCATTATAACCTTTTTGGCCGTTAAATATGACATTATACCCACAATTTTCCAGTTCATCTTTTGGGACGTCTGAATCTTGAGCTTTTAATTCTTGAAGTAATAGTACATCAGGAGAGTTAGTTTTTAAAAATTCTTGAATGTGTGTAATTCTTGCTCTAACTGAATTTATATTCCATGAAGCTACTATCATTAATGATTCTATATAACAGAAAAAGAAGTACCACAACCACAACTAGATGTAGCATTTGGATTGTCTATTACGAATGTAGCGCCACTTAAATCTTCTTTCCAGTGAACTTTTGATCCAGATAAATAGTTCATTGAAGTCTGGTCGGTAACTAAAGTAGGATTCCCATCTCTATCTTTAATAGCTATAATATCTTCCTTATTTTTATAATTGTTTTCAAATTTAAAAGAATATGAAAAACCCGAACATCCAC
>CAZNVN010000135.1:0-3476 GCA_964576635.1 uncultured Rhodospirillaceae bacterium | reverse complement strand
AAATAAAAATATTTAATACTCCTTTAGATAAAAAAAAATATGCTAAAAACATTTATTGGGTTTATGGAATAGTTTTAAAAAAAAATTCACCTATTACATTAAATGCTTTAATGAAAAAGTTAAAAGTATACGGAATAGAAACGAGAAATTTCTTTTGGCCACTCCATCAACAACCCATTTTAAAAAAAATGGGATTTTTTAAAAACACTAAATTTCCTGTGGCAGAATATTTAAGTAGAAATGGCTTATATTTGCCATCAGGTTTATCAATAACTTATTTGCAACAAAAATTTGTTATAAATAAAATCAAAAAAATTGTTTCAAAATTAAATAATTAAAGAAAGTATTGGAAATATTGTTAGAGAAACTATATAAAAACTCATTTTTATGTTTTTGAAAAAGTGTAGACTATGCAAAAGTAAGAAACTATTTAAATTTTTAGATTTAGGTTTTCACCCCCCTTCTGATCAATTTAAAAAGAAAACAGAGTTGAATTATCCAACAATATATTATCCCCTTAAAGTATATAGCTGCATTAATTGTGGTTTTAAACAATTGGGTTATGTAGTTGATCCAAAAATATTATATCAACAAAATTATCCATATGAGTCTTCATTAACCAATCTAGGTAAAAAACATTATAGTGAATTTGCAAGATCAATTGTCAAAAAATATAATTTGAGCAAAGATGATCTTTCAGTTGATATTGGTTGTAATACAGGAGTTTTACTGAGTGCCTTTAAGAAAAGTAATTTAAAAATTGTTGGTATAGATCCTGCTCCAAACATTTGTAAAATATCTATCAGAAAAGGCATTCCTACAATAAACAGTTTTTTTAACAGAAATACTGTAAATAAAATTTTAAAAAAACACGGAAAAGCAAAAGTTATTACTGCTACTAATGTTTTTGCACATGTTAACGATTTAACGCTTTTTATGAAAAATATCAGGAGATTGATGCATAAAAAGAAAGGAATTTTTGTAATTGAAGTTCCTCATTTTTTTCATTTAATTAAGTACTTGGAATACGATACTATTTATCATGAACATCTATCTTATATAACAGTTACGCCTTTAATATTATTTTTTAAGAAATTTAATTTAGAAATAATAGATGTACAGCAAAGAGATATTCACGGAGGTTCGATCAGAATATTTATATCTGAGATTGGAAATTATAAAGTCAAAAATACTGTGAGCAAAATCTGTAAAATGGAAGACAAAGCAAAGCTAAATTCAAAAAAAATATTAATTAATTTTCAAAAAAAAGTAATACAAAATAGAATTAAATTAACCTTGTTGTTATCTAGATTAAAAAAAATGAATAAAAAAATAATCGCTTTAAGTGCCCCAGCTAAAGGAATGACTTTACTTAATTATTGTAAGTTTGATGTTGATTTTATTGATTATGCAACTGAAAAATCATCTATTAAACAAGGTCTGTTTACACCTGGGGCGAATATTCCTGTTTTTCCTGATGATAAAATTCTAAAATCAAAACCTGATTATGCTTTACTTCTTGCGTGGAATTTCTCAAAAGAAATTATAAAAAACAATATTAAATACTTGAAAAAAGGTGGAAAGTTTATAATTCCAATACCAAATGTCAAAATTATAAAAAACAAGAAATGAGAAAAATAAAAAACAAAATTAGTTACCAAGATGGAAGAGGTTTAATCATTGATTTATTAGAGAAAAGAACAATTAATGCAATCACTTTTATAACGCAAAAAAAAGGGAAGATAAGAGGTAATCATTTTCATAAAAAAACAATCCAATGGAACTATTTAGTTAAAGGTAAGATAGAAATAGTTGCTAAAAAAAAAAATAGTAATCTAAAAAAAATAATATTATCAAAGGGAGATTTGGTTGAAACCTCAAAAAATGAAAGACATGCTATTAGAGCAATAAAAGACTCGGAATTTTTAGTTTTTACCCAAGGTCCCAGAGGTGGGAGGGAGTATGAGAAGGATACATTCAGACTTTTAAAACCCTTAATAAAATAAAGTAAATTAATTTTAAAAATATTGTCGTGATACTAAAAAATTTATTTAGAATAATAAGTAGTTACAAATTTTCCTTAATTACAATTGTTTTTTTTGAAATATTATATTTAATTAAAGGTTATAAGGGCAATAGATTTGATTTTATATTGAATAATATACCATGTCCTTACTATTTTTTGTTTAAAATCAATAAAACTTTAAAAAATACTAATTTTTATAGATTTTTAGATTTAGGTTGTGGATCTGGACGAGTAATTAATTTTTTCAATAAAAACTTATCTAATAAAAAATTTATAGGTATTGAATATTTTTCTAGTCAATACGAATACTGTAAAAATATTTTTCAAAACAAAAAAAACATAAAGATTATTCAAGCAGATTTCACAAAATCAGATTTTTTTCAATATGATGCTGATTGTTATTTTTTCAACAACCCCTTTATTTCTAACACTAAATATTTTGCATCAAAACCAAATATTAAAGCAATTCTTTTAAAAAAAAATTCAGAATTGATTGAATTTATAGAAAAGATAATTAATTTTTCATTAAAAAAAAAAAATATTTTATTTATATTTGTTAACTATAATAAGAAAATCATCGAAGAATTAAAAAACATTCGATGTATTGAAAGTTATTATATTAGCGACACAAAAGGTTATGCAATATATTGTTTAAACGACAACTAATTAAAATGAATAAAAAAATTTCTATAATTTTATGCTCTTATAACGAGGTACATTATATAGAAGAATGTATAAGCTTAATTAATAAAACTTTGAAAAATGTAGAAATTATTATAGTAGATGATAACTCAGACGATGGAACATTGGAAAAACTCGATAAACTTAAATCTATTTTTAATTTTAAACTATTTGTAAGAAAAAATGAAAGAGGATTAGCTTCGGCTCAAAAAAAAGGTTTTAGTGAGGCAACCGGAGACTTCGTGGGTACTATAGATGTAAATAGCAGAGACCAGATTTTACACTTTGTAAATTTAGCTGCTAAATTAGATAGTGGATATGATGTTGCATTTTTATCTAGATATATACCAGACGGAGGAGATCAAAGAATTTTTTTGAGAGCTTTTGCTAGTAACGCTATAAACTTAGCAAGCAGAATTTTACTTAGAATTCCATTTCATGATTTTACAAGTGGTATTTTTTTGATGAAAAGAGAATTGTTTGATCATGTAGAAATAAAAATATCCGGTTATGCAGAATGGTTTATAGAATTCATATACGTTGCTTATAAAAAAAAATATAAAATTATAGAAATTCCTTATGTGCAAAAAAAAGATGATAATCTATCTAAAAGCAGATCATGTCCTAATATTTTTATTTTTTTTGGTCTTGGTTCAGTATATTTTTTAAGAATATTAATAACTTTAATAAGAAATTAGCTTCTCTTTCGGTACTTTTTTTGGCGCGCCCTGGAGGATTCGAACCTCCGACCCTCGGTTTAGAAAACCGA
>CAZNVN010000134.1:0-3494 GCA_964576635.1 uncultured Rhodospirillaceae bacterium | reverse complement strand
GAACCTATGAAAAAGTATTTTGATTTTCAGAAGATCCAAACTGACTGGTCCATAATAAATAAAGCACCTATTGAATTATTAGTAAATTCTCTTGCACAATCTTGCCCATTTTCTACTATAGAAAAGCAAGCTTTATTAGAAGCAGAGGATATTAATTCTCGAGCTAACTTAATGATTTCTCTTTTTGAGATTGGAGCTGCAGGACCAGTAAAAAGAATTAACTGATAACTGATGAGATAAAACACAATGACAAAAAAAAGTCAAGATACAGAAATAAATCCTAAACTTTTAGAAATTTTAGTCTGTCCTGTTACAAAAAGTAACTTGATTTACAATAAAGAAACTTCGGAATTATTTAGTCGTAAGGCTGGGCTTGCTTTCCCTATTAAAAATGGTATTCCTATAATGTTAATTGAAAAAGCACGAAAAATTAAGGATTAAAGTTTTTGAAAAACGAATATGAACTTGAATCTATTATTTATAAGAATGAGGAAAAAAAATTATATTTGCAATTTAAAGATGGATTTAATTCCTCTCTTTCGACTGAATTGCTTAGAGTGGAAAGTCCGTCCGCAGAAGTTCAGGGACATTCAAAACTTCAAAAACAAATAGTACTAAACAAGAAAGAGGTTGCTATAAAAAACATAGAGAGAGTAGGCAATTATGCCGTTAGAATTCACTTTGATGATGGACACAATACAGGCATTTATTCTTGGAGACTTTTAAAATCAATGGCCCAAAACTCTGAAAAAATTATTAAAAATTACTATAATAGTCTTAAAAAAATATAAAATTATTTTTCATATTCCCATGGCATATTTCATAAAAGCTCGCTTTGTATAGTTAGATTTTTGTACAGCCAATAACCCTAATCTCCTAACTAATTTTATTGACGGATTGGTTGCCCTAAACAACTGATTAAGATTATGTGTAGCCTTTACTAACCCTTCAATATCTACTTTTCTAACGCTCTCATATTCTTTAAGGAATTTTTCACTACCTATGTCTAATCCTACACTTGATCTTCTATGACACATTTTTATAAAAATTTTTAAACTTCTGATAGTTAAATTAAAACCTTGGCCTGCTATCGGGTGTATGCCATGGGCTGCATCTCCTATTAAGATAAACCGTTTAGAAACTAAATTTTTAGCCCGAACTAGTTCTAGGGGATATACAGAGCTTAACACGACCTTATTAACATTCCCTAACCAATCAAAAACGTTTCTTTCTAATTCATAAGCTATTTCGCCTGGATTTTTTAGAGAAGACTGATATCTGCTCATAGTAACATTTTTGTTGTCTGACCATATTACTGCAGACCTATAGCCAATTTTACTAACCATCGGTAAAATAGCGAGAGGACCACCAGGTAAAAATTTCTCTAAAGCTATATTTTGATGAGGTTTGTTATGATGTATCTGGCAGACAAAAGCATACTGCCCATAATCCGTTCTTTTTTCTTCTATTCCTGACATCTTTCTAATAGAAGAATTTTTTCCATCTGCACCTACTACTAATGAAGCTAAAATAATTTTACCATTATCTAGTTCTATTTCTGCATAGCTCTGATTTAACTCTATAGATACTACGCTAGCTTTAATTCTTTTTACTGACGAAACATTATTGTTTTTGTTTATGACATGACTTATGCCCTTTAATAAATACTCATTTTCAATAACATAACCCATATTTGAAACAAGATCAGAATCAAAGTAATCTTGTACTTCACTGAAATCAAAGTCTATTTCTGCCCTAGAACTACCATCTTTTATATGAATTTTATTTATTGGTTCAGACTTATCTTCTACTAATTTCCAAACTCCTTCTTCCAAGTATAAATTTCTAGGGCCGGCAGCAATGGCCGTAGTTCTTTTATCTTTTTTAACTAACTCTCCAATAGTCAGAGGATCTATAATTAGTATATTCAGGTTTAACTTTTGAAAAACTAATGCTGCAGTCAGGCCTGATAGAGCTCCACCACATATTACTATATCTGTAGAAAGTATATTTTTTTTTATCACTAGATTCCCAAATTAATGTGACCGTGCTAGAATAAAAAATTAAAGATAAAAAGTATATTATAAAATGACAAATATCCCTGACAATATAAAATTACTCTCCGGATGTGAAATAGGAAATAAATTATTAAAACAAGAAATTTGCCCTGTTGAATTAATAAATTACTATTTAGATAATATAATAAATTACAAGAACTTGTCTCCTTTCATTGAGGTCTTTAAAACAGAGGCCATTAAGAATGCTGAAAAATCTAAGGAAAGAATAAAGAATGGAAATCCTTTAAGTCTTTGGGATGGAGTACCTATAGCCTGGAAAGACCTATTTGATATATCTGGCTATAAAACCATGGGTGGTTCAAAATTATTAAAAAATTCAGCTATCGCCCTAAAGGATGCTGTAACCGTAAGTAGATCTAAACAAAAGGGATTAATCCCTATCGGGAAAACTAGAACTGTAGAGTTTGCCTTAGGGGGCCTCGGCACAAACAAACATTTTGGTACCCCAATCAATACTATTATGAATGATGTACCAAGAGTCCCTGGAGGATCTTCTTCTGGATCAGCTACAGCTTTAGCTAGAGACATGTGTGCTGCTTCCGTTGGAACAGATACAGGCGGTTCAGTCAGAATCCCTGCTGCATGGAACAAACTGGTCGGATTGAAAACTTCTTATGGCCATTTGTCTACTAAAGGAGTTCTTCCATTAGCTAAATCTCTGGATACAGTTGGCCCATTAGTAAAAAGTGTTGAAGACGCACATTTTCTATATTCGATATTATCTGGTAAATCTGAAAAAAATTCTAAAGATTTTATTGCTCATAATTCTAAAATCATAGTTTCTAGAGGGATGCCTTTCAGTTCTTTGGACCACGAGGTAGATAATCTTACTGAATTTATTATATCAAAACTTTCTAGTGCAGGAATAAATATCACAGAAGAGATTATTCCTGAAATTGAAGAGATGTATGATATCCTTAATGAATATGGAACCATAGTCACTGCAGAAGCTTGGAATCAGTGGAAGCATCTAATCATAGGCAATAAAGATCAAGTAGATAACAATGTATTAAATCGCATGCTTAAAGGAAAAGATATGCCTGTTATTTACATAAAAAAAATTAAATCAAAACAAAAAGTTTTATCAAAAAGATTAGATGAAAAGCTAAGTCAATACGATGTAATGTTGATGCCAACAACTCCCATTCTGCCTCCAAAAATTTCAGATGTAGAATATAATCAGCATGCCTACAATAAATATAATACTTTAGCTTTACGCAATACGAGTATCGGCAATATTTTACCTATGTGTGCAATAACTTTGCCACATTACAAGAACAACCTTCCAATTGGCATCATGTTGTACAAACCTATTGGGGAAGATTATTCCTTACTAAAAGTTGCAAAAGAGTATAACAAAATTATTAATAGTTAGGGGCAGTATATATAAGCTGCCCCTATAGTTTATAAAACCTA
>CAZNVN010000133.1:1077-3587 GCA_964576635.1 uncultured Rhodospirillaceae bacterium | reverse complement strand
CGGGTGGTCCCATTCATCTTATGTTCGACAATATTGTTATATAGGTGCTTGGGCAGAAGTTTATAAATCATCTTTAATATTTGAATCTAGCGATTTTGATAAATTAAATTATATGTCAATTACTGTAAGTAAAGTTTTAGTTGAAAAAGGTAAAACTTTATTGGTCAATATCTATTTAAATGATAAACATCTTGACACTTTAAATCTTAAAGATATAAAAAATCAAGAAATTATCATCAATTTCAATACAAAAAGATTTAAGCAAGGTATAAATTTAATTGATTTTAAAATTGCAAATCCAATTACACCAATTTCAAAATTAGAAAGCGTTGATGGTAGATTGTTAGGATTTTTAATTAAAGATATAAAATTTAGATAGTTTTATTGATAAAATTTTATATATATCTTATTTATTTAAAAAATGAAAAACACACTTCAAAGTAAAAAAATATTTATTGCTGGACATAATGGAATGGTGGGATCTGCTATTTTAAATTATTTTAAAAATTCAAATTTACACAAAATAATAACAATAAATAGGAAGCAGTTAGATTTAACAAATTGGAAAGATACAAATATTTTTTTGAAAAAAAATAAGCCAGACATAGTTATTAATTGTGCTGGAAAAGTAGGAGGTATTCTAGCAAATTATACATATCCAAAAGAATTTTTATTAGAAAATATTAATATTCAATTAAATTTAGTAGATACATGTTTCAAAAATAAAATTAAAACTTTTATTAATTTAGGCAGTTCATGCATTTATCCCAAGAAAGCAAAACAACCTATCAAAGAGGAATACTTATTATCTGGAAAATTAGAACCAACAAATGAAGCATATGCATTAGCAAAAATTGTTGGTGTTAAATCGTGTGAATATTATAATAGACAATTCAAAACAAATTATTTTACTTTAATGCCATGCAATCTTTATGGTCCAAATGATAATTTTAATATTAAAAATAGTCATTTCATTCCAGCATTAATTAAAAAATTTATCAATTCTAAAAAAAATAAAAAAAATTTTGTAGAAATTTGGGGTTCGGGTAATCCAAAGAGAGAAACAATGCATGTTGATGATATGGCATCTGCTATTTATTTTATTTTAAACAATATTTATAAAAATAATAAAAGTTTGAAATTAATTATTAAAAAATTACCTATCATAAATATTGGATCAAACTTTGAGTATTCAATAAAACAGTACGCATTAATTATAAAAAATTTAGTATCAAACAATATAAAACTTAAATTTAATAAAAAATTTCCAGATGGCACGCAAAGAAAACTTTTAAACAGTTCTAAGATCAGAAAATTAGGATGGAAACCTAAAATTGGTGTTATAACTGGATTAAAATCTACAATTGAATGGTATTATAAAAATTATTAAATTGACTGACAATAATATTATTATCAAGAAGGGTATAAACAATTTTGAAAAATATTATATTAGTGAAAAACCGTCTATTACAAAAAAAGTTGAAGATAAATTTAATAGTAGTTTATTTTTAAAAAAAATTGAAAATAGATCTGGCGAAGGTGGTTTACGATGCAAAGGTTTATTTAGAAAAAATATTATCACAAAACCACTAATTTCAATTGTAATGCCAAATTTTAGAGGCGACAGATTAGAAAAATCAATAGAAAGTATTCTCAACCAGAATTATGAAAATCTTGAATTAATAATTATAGATGGTGATTCTGGTCACAGTGACTTAAATATAATAAAAAAATATGATGAATTTATAGACTATTGGATAAGCGAAAAAGACAACGGAATCTGGGATGCATGGAATAAAGGAATAACGTTATCCTCTGGAGTTTTTGTAGGTATTGTAGACTCTTCATCTATTATGGATAAGAATGCCATGAAAATAATTTCTAGTTATATTATAAATAATGAAGAAATTGATTTTATTCTAGGCACTGTCAAAAAAGAAAACAAAATTTATAGCGGTTATAGACCAAATGAAATAAAATTACGTTTTAATATTATCCCTTCAGCCGCCGTAGGTTTTTTTGTTAAACTTTCATCATTAAAAAAAGTTGGACTTTATAATACAAAATATAAGGTTAGCTCTGATTATGATATGCTCTACAGGTTAATCGAAAAATATAAAATGAAAGGAATAAGAACAAAACCCGAAGAAATATTAGGCGATTTAGGAGTAGCAGGTTTTTCATCAAAACATAGTTTTTTAAAAGCACTGTTGGCAGAACTAAAAATAAGACTTGATAATAAACAAAACATTTTCATATTATTATATATTTTTTTTGGACGTTGTTGTATGAAAATATTCCAATTACTAAAAAATTGAAAAAAAATGTAAATATTTTGTAATGAAAAAAAAAAATTTCTTAATAACCAAAAAATATAAATATGATCTACTGGAAAATGGTTTTTCCAACGAAGATATTGCATGTGGATCAAAAGTTCTAAAATCAAAAAGAATCACAATGGCATCAAAAACCAGAAAATTCGAAATTGATTTTGCAAAAAAAATTGGTGT
>CAZNVN010000133.1:0-1067 GCA_964576635.1 uncultured Rhodospirillaceae bacterium | reverse complement strand
GGTTCTTCTGCAAATTTGTTAGCAACTTTTGCAGCAGGAAATTTACTAAGAAATAATCATTTTAAAAGAGGGGATGAAGTATTAATACCTGTTTTATGCTGGCCAACATCTTTATGGCCACTAGTACAATTTGGATTAAAACCTAGATTTATTGATATTGATATAAATACATTAAATGTTGATGAAAATAAATTAATTAAAAAAATTAATAATAAAACAAAAGCAATTATGTTAATTAATATTTTGGGGAATAGCTGCAATTTATTTAAAATAAAAAAAATTGCTAAACAAAAAAAAATAATAATTATCGAAGATAACTGTGAGTCATTAGGGTCAAAACTAAAAAATAAATTTATTGTAAAATTTGGTGACTTAAGTACTTTTTCATTTATTTAATCTAATCAAATTACATCTGGGGAAGGAGGAATGGTTACTTGTAATACTAAGGAAGATTATGAAATTCTTTTTTCAATGAGGTCCCATGGATGGTTAGGAGGAACAAGATTTTATCCAAGAAATTATAAATTATATAAAAAATATGCAATAAAGTACCCTAATTTGGATCCCAGATATATTTTTATTAACTCAGGATTTAATCTAAGACCAACGGATATACAAGCTTCTATAGCGCATAATCAGTTTAAAAGACTTCCATTATTAATTCGCCAAAGAAACATAATCAGAAAATTAATTATAAATAGGATAGTTTCTTCTAAAAACTGGATAATTCAATTTTCTTTTATACATCCTGCAAAAAATATAAAACCAAGTTGGATGGATTTACCAGTAATTTTAAACAAAAAATATTTTAAAAAAAAACAATTATTTATCAATCTTTTAGATAAACTAGGAATAGAAACTAGACCATTAATTAGTGGATCATTTGTAAACCAACCCGCTTCAAAGCTATATAAATTAAATTCAAAAAAAGAAGCATTCCCAAATGCTCAAAAAATTCAAAACCTTGGTTTTGTAATAGGTTTGCATACACATAAAATAACGGAATAAAATTTAAATTTAATTCATGACTCTTTTTACAAAATCGATAAAATATAAGGGCATATAGT
>CAZNVN010000132.1:0-3610 GCA_964576635.1 uncultured Rhodospirillaceae bacterium | reverse complement strand
ATGCTAACTGCATTACTCCCGAAAATTAAAAAAACGTACAGTTGTCATCCAACTGGAACTTTTCCAAAAATTCTTAAAATGAACAGATATTTACGCCGTGATTGGGAAACGATGTACTCAAAAATATGGGAAGAATATGATTATTGGGATTTTTACTTTTTGTCACTATTTGATAGTAGAAGTTCCCAAAATAGGGAACTTCATTTGATATATAATCTAAAGCAAAAAGGTTTTGAAGATTACAATACTCCTTTTGTTGAAGTATTAAAAAATTTAGTAAATTTAACATCTATTAAGAATTTAAATATAATTATTCTGGATAAAGATACTCATGAAATTGATATAGGGTTTTTTGATAATTATATTTTGAAAAAAATAAGCTAAAATTCCTACGTGCATCGACAGGATAAACAATCAAAGTTATATTCAATTAGCTAATTGTTTGGTGAGCCGTATTGCATTCGAAACAATGACAGCTTCCTTGAAAGGTAAACGCTCACTCTGTTAATATCCTTGAAAAAAGTTAGCCAAACTAAATTAAGTTTTTTAAAGTATTTTTAATTGATTTTTTATTTAAAACAATCTGTCTAATAATAGGATGTGCGATATAGTAAGGAGGAAAGTATTTTCCAATATTCTTTTTTTTATTAAGATATTTTTCAAGGTTTTTTATTACAAACACCATGTTCTTTGCTCTAATGTGGTTATCAAATTTATTTTCAATTAAAATTTTATTCTTAGGAATCCTATATCTTTTGGTAAATAAAATTTTACCTCTATCTAAATTTTGATTTAAAATAATTGTAGTACAAAATATTTTTTGTATATTTAATAACATATAATATAACGTTGTGCTACCAGAGTACTGTGGAAGTTTTCCTGAATGTGAATGAATTAAGTTTTTATTTTTTAACAAAAATTTGTTTTTAATTATTTTACCTGGGTAACCCGAATAAACAAAGTTTTTAATTTGGCTTCTGAGTAAATAGTTAGCAACTTTTGTATCATCTATATTGACAGATTTAAATTTGATAAAATTAAATTTTTTTAAATTATTTAGATTAAAATTTATATTTTGGTTTCTCTTATCTATTAATAAAATTATCAATTTTGGTTTAAGATTACTTTTTAGTAATTCAGTGAAATATACTTTTGATCTTTGAGTATTTGAGATAATTAAGCCAAATTCCATTTTTTTAATATTTTTTTTAATAGTTTTATTTCTACAATTAATAATTTTGAAAATAAGAATTTATTTTGCTCACTTTTTAGTTTATTTAGTTGCAAAAAAATATGATCATTTATCTTTAATATGATATTTAATTTCATAATATTATTTATTTTTAATTTCATAATCAAAAAACCTAAATATAGATATGTTTCAAGATTGGTATTTTGATTGGATATTTTTTTTAATTTTCCATCGTATTTCTTTTTTAATATTACATTTGAAGAATATTTTTTATAAAATTTATAAATTTTATCTATATTTTTTTTTTTTTAATGCCTTAAAATATAATTTTTTTAGACAGTTATATGTAATAAAATTTTTATTTTTATCCTTTATGCTTAATAATTCTAAATTTGGTTCTTTAAGATATTTTTTTTTAATAAATAAGCTTTTATATTTATAATATTATTTTATTTTTTTTAAATTCCACAGTGTATCTTGATATTTACGATTTCTTGAAATAAGAATACTTTTTTTTAATTTTTTCATTAATTTTAGTTATTAAGTATTTTAAATTTGATTTATGATTTTTAAAGTCATTTCTAATTATTAAATCTGAGCTAGTAGGTTTTATAAATTTTATATCCTTCCCAACAATATTTTTCTTTTGAGAATAAATATTTTTATGATTTCTTTTAACCAGAATTTTTTGGTCTACATCTATAAATATTTGCAAATATTTTTTAAAAAAAGATTTATTTTTTTCTTGATGTTTTTTAAATATAGATAAAAAAGAACACAAAACCAAATATCCTTTGCTTTCTAAATACTTACAAAACTTAATTACTCTTAACGAGTTTTCTTTTCTATCTCCAATCGAGTAACCTAAATCATTTGAAATATATTTCCTAAAATCATCACCATCTAACCAGAAAACTTTTATATTTTTTTTAGATAAAAAAATATTTATTTTATTTGCAAAAAAAGTCTTACCAGCACCAGATTTTCCAATAATCCATATTACCATATTTATTCTAATTTTTTTTTGCTAACTTTAAATCTTTTAAACTATTTATTTCTATCCAAAAACGTTTTGTTCTGAAAGCTTTTAATTTTATAATTTTAAAATTGATAAACTAATGATCTCATCCTAATATCTTCGTCTTGATTTAAAGGCAAGATGACTGAAAAATATAGAAAAAAATATTTTACATTAAATAGTAAAAAAGTTATCCAGTCATTTCAGGTTTAACTTTATAGAAAAATTGTTGTGCGTCTGTGTAGGTAGTCATATTTTTTAACGCAGAATTAATACTTTTATTTTTATATTGCTTAAGTTGCGTATTAAGCGTTTTTCTTTGTTCTTCTGATAAGTGAAACTTATATTTTTTTTGGTTTTCCAATTTTTTGAGGTGGCCATAACCATTTTTCGTCCATTCCAAAACGTCATATTTAAAAGTTTCTATTAATTGCTCTTTAATCTTCCACTTGTCATCGATTTGTATAAATGTGCTATTTTGAAATTTTAATATTTCTTCACATGCATCAACAAAATAATTTGAATCTAATCCTAAATTTATGGAATACTCTTTTGAAATATCTAATAAAAGTTTATTGAAAGCATGACGATGCTTTAATACCGTTTTATACATATAAAGGATATTTAATTTTCCATACTCTTGATTTTTTAGTCGATTAAAATTGGAATCCTTTTCCCAATAACTCTTTAAATCTTCCGCTTTATTGAATGATTCAGACGTGTCATATTCTTTCATAAATTCTGAATATAAATTTCCCATTTCACTATTATTCTTTTTACATTTTTGAATAATTTTATCAAAAACACTCACGGGATGAATGTCATAAGTTTTCAAAAATTTCAAATAATTATAATACCATTTTTTACCCCACATCATGTACTGCAAGAAATGATAAAATCTAAAATATCTAAAATCTTCTACGGAAAGCGTATGGGTTTCCAGAACTGTTTCTTGCAATTCAAGTATTTTTTCTCCTTCATATATTCCATAACAACTATCATGTAGTCTCCACCCTATTTTTTTAAAATATTTTTTTCTATATTCTTCGTCATCCATTTCTGTGCCTGGTAATAAACTTAAATTGTAAGCTGTAATTTCCATATCTAAATCAATTAACTTTTTATTTGCTTCAATATGGCTTTCCCTTGTTTCGTGAGGCAGGCCAATAATTAACTCGGTGACCATTCTTTTAAGTCCTACTTTACTTAATTCTTCTTTCATTTTTACAATATATGATAAAATTAAATTTTTACTTTTAAATGCACGTTACACATCATCATTCAAACTTTGTACTGATGCCCCAACTAGACCAATTTCTTTTAATTCTTTAGCTGTTCTTATAATTCGATCACTTCGAGTTTTATTCCACTGAGCCCACGCAAAACTTGGGAATCCATAT
>CAZNVN010000131.1:2644-3659 GCA_964576635.1 uncultured Rhodospirillaceae bacterium | reverse complement strand
CTTTTTTTTAGTTAATGAATTATAAAATCGGATCACTTTTACTTTTTATATTTTTTATGAATCTTGTATCAATATCAATTGACAATGCTTGTTGAATAGCATCGATTTTTATGACTAACCGGTCTTTGCCTTTTAATTTCACAACAAATCCTTTAACACCTCTCATGGGACCCTCGATTACTTCTACGGCATTACCAGCAATAAAATACTCAGCCGGTGTTAGTTGATATCCTCCATCTATCGCAAGTTTAATTGCATTAACAACTTCATCTTGCACTATCGCAATTACTTCACCAAACTTAACTAAACTGCTGACTCCATTTGTTTGCAGAACAAATATTGAATTTTTTATTTCAATTTTTGCAAATAAATAGCTGGAGAAAAGTGGAAACTCTACCCATTTTTTTCGATCAGACCATTTTCTCCGCTCTTTTAGTAATGGCAGGTATGCTTCAACCCCATTTTCTATTAATTGAGCATATGCAATCTTTTCAGATCTTGGCTTAGATCTAACGACTATCCAATTTTTCAACATTAGTCTTTCTATGATTCATCAATTATACTTTGAATTAACATTTTGAAATCCATTCCGGCTGCACCGACTGATTTTGGGATTAAACTTGTTTCAGTCATACCTGGCAAAGTATTTAATTCGAGAAACCATGAGTTTAATTCTTCATCCAAAATAAAATCGACACGAGAATAATGTCGACATCCCAACAGTTTGTGAATCATCAAAGCTATATTTTGAATTTTTAATGTTAATTCATTACTTATTTCTGCTGGGCAGGGATATTCAGCCATGCCTTTTGTATACTTACATTCATAATCATATAAATCATTCGCAGGTATAATTTCTACAATTGGGTAGGCTTTATTTCCAACAATGGTAACAGTAATTTCACGCCCAGGAACAAAGGCCTCAATCAAAACAACCTTTGTATATTCCCTAGCTAAAGTAACAGCTTCTTCTTATTCTTTATTATTTTTGGCCTCTGTAAGGCCAATAGTACTT
>CAZNVN010000131.1:0-2634 GCA_964576635.1 uncultured Rhodospirillaceae bacterium | reverse complement strand
GATCATTGGGTTTTACTATTAAAGGATAATCTATTCCAATATTTGTTGGATTTTTTTCAGCGCTATCAATTGAAACCCAATTAGGGGTTAATATATTTTTTCGACTTACTAAGGCTTTACTTACTCTCTTATCCATACAAATAGCTGAAGATTCATTATTAGACCCAGTAAATCTCTTCCCCATAGACTGAAGTAAGCCTTGAATAACGCCATTTTCCCCATCACCGCCATGGAGTCCATTAAAAACTAAATCAACAGATTCTAATTTTTCCAAGAGATAAGAAATCCCATCTTTGGGATCTATGCTAACAACATCATGTCCAAGTTGCTGACATGCTGAAATAATGGCCTTTCCTGACTTGAGTGAAATGTCACGTTCGGGAGAACTTCCTCCAAGTAATACACCAATCTTCATTATTTTGATTCTTTCAGCAGTGTTGCGCCTGCCATAAGTTCATCAACAATATATTTTGGTTTTAAATCCTTCAGGTTAACTCTGGAATCATTTCCCCTACCAGTTAATACAAGCATTGTATCCATATTCAAATTTAATCCAGCTTCAATATCGGAAACAGCATCTCCGATCATTATTGAATTAGTAAGATTAATATTATGATCGGCGGCGGCTGCTTGGAACATTCCACTCCCAGGTTTACGATTATCCGTTGGATTATCAGGGTGGTCAGAACAATAGTAAATACCTAATAAATTTAATTGATTCTGATAAAATTCGTTTAGAATGAAATTATGAATTTCGCTTAGCTCATCGAGCTTTATTTTTCCTCTTGCCAGACCAGATTGATTAGTAATGATACAAAATCTGGAGCAACATTTACTCATTTCTTTTAAAGCGGGCATTGTAAAATCATAGAATTCAAAAAGATCTAATGAATTAATATATCCAGGGTCTGAATTTAAGGTCCCATCACGATCAAGAAAGATAGTATCATATTTTTTCATATTATTTTCTTTTCTGAAGAAATATCATTGAGCCTTAGTGAGCTTTTAATAAAGAAAATGGCACCTATAGTAATCAAAGGCAAAAGACCAACAGCATGCAATACCACTGCGAAGGATTGAGATATTGAACGATCCAAAAAAAACAATTCTGTTAAAACATAAATAGCTGCAGCATGATATGTCCCAATTGCAGATGGAGCTGCAGGTACAGCTATTGCCAATGATGTAAATATAAGAATAACGCCAATGCCAATCCAATCAAGCCCAATTCCTAAAGCTAAACCAACAACCCAAGTAATAAGATAATAAATACTCCAAATCAATATAGTTAACAATACAATCACGCCAGTATTTTGCATATCCTTTATAGATGTTAAGCCATCTAAAATACTTTTAATTATTTGTTCTATTTTTTGATAACCTGAAAAATTTTCTATAGATTTAATTAGGGTTGATTGTTTTATGCTTAATAAAATAATAAATCCTAAAATCAATAAAGTTACTAACCCCACATAAAACATAATTTTCTTAGTATCATCAGCAAAGGGGTATAGCAAAGTAAAGAAAAACATAGTTAGAACTAATCCTAGCATATCTATTATTCGTTCTAAAAGGATACTCCCAAATGCTTTAGAAGTCCCAAGACTCGACTCTTATGATAATGCAAAGGCTCTTAATAATTCACACATTCTAAATGGGAAAATAGCATTCCCAAAATAACCAATCATAGTTGCTGAAAATAATTTATGAATTTTTATTAACTCAATTGATTTAATCATAAACTGCCATCTTATTGCACGAACAATTACTGATAGAATTAATAGAAGCATGCCTATGAATATCCAAGTAATATTAGAAGAACTTAAATGAAACACAAGTTCATTAAGATTTACATTATAAAAAGAATAATAGAGTCCAAGGACACTAATAACAATACTTACAAATAACTTAGTCCACTTATTCACGAAGATCTATAACTTCTGGATTTACAGGGTTGAAATTATTGTAAAGGTTTAAGCCACCAATTGTGAATTTATTTATTTCGAGTGAGACAGATTGGTCGGGTCCGTAGGCAATCTTTATCTCTTTAGGCTCTCCTGTTCGTAACATCGATAATCTCCCTCCGTAACCCATTTTAGGAATATCAAAGTCTAGAATTATAAGATCATTTTGTATGATACTCTTACCCAATTTCAGTCCTTTAAAATCTTTATCAAATAAATCAAAAATAGTAATATTTCCTTTAACTTTACGATCAATAATGAGTTGGTTCTCTATTTTGTTCCATGTTTTAATAATATCGCCCTTTACATAAACTGTTTCATTTGGCAAGTCTAAGATATATTCATTATTACTTTTTATTTCGATCGCGCCCCTATCAATATTGCTAAATTCAAACTGCTTTTCATGAATAATAACAGAAACTGAGACACCATCAGGTTGATCAATATATTTAATGAATTTATCATACCAAACTTTAGATTGAGTACATACCACTGAGATTATTAGGGTATAAAGAATTATAATCCGAAACATTTGTTTGCTAGTCTAAACTTTCCAAGTAAGATTCATCAACAAGAACTTCACGAGCTTTACTCCCTGTGAAAGGTCCTACAATTCCTGATTGCTCCATTTCATCGATTAATCTTGCAGCTCTAGAATATCCCACCTGTA
>CAZNVN010000130.1:0-3711 GCA_964576635.1 uncultured Rhodospirillaceae bacterium | reverse complement strand
CCAGTAAGTATAAGCAAATCTGCCCAACTAATCTTATTCCCATATTTCTGTTTTTTTGGCCATAAAAGTCGACGGGCTTTATCTAAATTCCCATTATCTGGCCAACTATTTAGAGGCGCAAAACGTTGATTGCCGGTTCCTCCTCCTCCACGGCCATCAGTAGTTCTGTATGTTCCTGCCGCGTGCCAAGTCATCCGAATGAAGAATGGGCCATAATGTCCATAGTCAGCAGGCCACCAACTTTGTGAATCGGTCATTAGATCATTCAAGTCTTTTTTCAAAGCATCATAATTGAGTTTTTTAAATTCTTCACGATAATCAAATCCATTCATTGGATTTGATTTAACATCATGTTGATGAAGAATATCTAAATTTAAATTATCAGGCCACCATTGGTTATTAGACCTAGCACCTTGACTATGTTGACTTTCAGAACCATGTGCTACTGGGCATTTACTTTCATTTTCCATTATTAATCCTATATTTTGCATGTTTTTTACAAGTGCCAATAATCATCACTTCAACATTATTGGCATCAAATTTATATTTTCTTTTAACAATTGATTTGAATTCATCATGTGAAAAACGTACATCAATAAGATCCCCACATTCAGTGCACTTCAAATGATCATGAGATTCAACATTCCAATCGTAGCGTACAATATTTTCATAATAGATCGCATTTATTTCACCTTCTTGTTCCAATCGTTTTAGATTTCTATACACAGTTCCAAGACTAATATTTGGAATAATTTTTTTAGTCTGATTAAAAATCCAATCTGCTGATGGATGGCAATTGGTTCCCCGAACGATTTCTTTGATTAGCTCTCTTTGTTGACTATATCGCATTTAAATGTATTCTGATAAAAAAATTATCTTATGTAAATTTAATTTCATTTTAAACTAAAAATAAGAAGGAGCTAAAAATGGCTCATTATTCATGTAAACATTGTGGTATGGGTGTTTCTGGAATGCACTGTGTTAAGTGTAATGAAGAACTCGTGCATGATCATATAACTAAGGATGATGGAACCCAGGTTGCTGTTGCAAGATGCCCAGAAGGACATGGGAAAATAAAATCACCAATGTGCTGTGGTCATGATATGGCTTGTGAATTGCAAACCGATTAAAATTCATATAAAATAATCATAGGTTCATTTTCTTTGGACCTAATTAATTATCATTCCTTTTGCGAGGAATCATGAGCTTCTATATAAAATCCCTATTTTTTGCTATACCCACATTTGTGCTATTAATAAGCCTTGAAGCGTGGATAGCTAAAGTCAAAGGGATTCAGATAAATCGATCTCAAGACATGATCTCTAGCCTTAGCTCTGGAGTAAGTAATACAGTTCGGGATGGTATAAAATTTTCCTTTGTAATTATCAGCTATTCCTGGCTGGTTGACCACATAACAATATATCAATTATCGCCAATTTGGTTAGCGGTCATTATTGCTTTTGTAGTAGAAGATTTTGCTGGATATTGGATGCACCGATTAAATCATCGAGTGAATATCTTCTGGAACAGACATATTATACACCATAGTAGCGAAGACTTTAATCTTTCTTGTGCTTTGCGACAATCTATCTCTAATACATTAAAGTTTTCAGCTATTTTTATGATTCCAGCAGCCTTACTAGGTATTCCCCCCTCAATTTTTGCAGTATTGGGTCCGTTGCATTTGTTTATGCAATTTTGGTATCACACCCAATTGATCGGAAAGCTTGGTTTATTGGAATATATATTGGTAACCCCATCTCATCATCGCGTCCATCATGCCTTTAACCCTGAATACATTGATTAGAACTATAGCCAAATACTAATTATATGGGATAAACTATTTGGAACTTTTCAGCCCGAGCTTGATTCTATAAAACCAGTTTATGGTACATTGAAGCCCATGAAAACATGGAATCCAGTAGTCATTAATTTTAAACATCTATGGCATCTCATCAACGATGCCTGGCATGCAAAAAGAATAATTGACAAGATCCGTATCTGGTTTATGCCAACCGGATGGCGTCCAAAGGATGTAGAAAAAGAGTTTCCATTGGAAATAATCAATGATCCTAAAAAACAAATAAAATATGAAACAAAAAACTCTTCAATTCTCATTGGATGGTCATGGATACAGCTTATAATAACCAATATACTTATGTTTCACTTTTTTATATCTTTATCTACTTTTAATTCCACATTGAATTATCTGTATGCTTTTATATTGATATTAAATATTTTCTCATTTACTTCACTATTAGACCAACTGCGCTACTCTCTTATTGCAGAATCAATAAAACTAATTTTAGTATGTAGTTTATTTTATTATCAGAATTTTAGTTGGTACGGATTAGAAGGTTTATTTGCTTATACAGTTGGCATCTATTTTATCGCATCATTTTTTCTAAATATTTTCTTCCAAAATGAAAAGAATGCGAATGGCAAAGTTGCAAAACCTGCTATATAAATAACTTTTGTTATTGAAATTAAGTAAGTCCTGATAAGGACTTACTTAATTTCAAGTCTATTCAAAATCCTTGAACTTTTGCAGATTTTTTATATAGTTGAAAAACAATGTGCCATCCTAAAGCGACAACTATCATTAGGACCAACCAATTAGTTGAGGCAGTAACTCCAAAATTCCCTCCTGATAATGCAGTAGTATGCTGGTTGATCATTGTCCACATAAGTGGAACACTCATATAGGTGTTATGCTTAGATCGTAAACCTGCCAATGCTACAAGATCACCGTTCGGAGCTTCACCATTTTTTATTGCAGTAATAATTTCTTGTTGTGCAGGCCAAATACGAAACCAAACGTTAAATGCCATATTGGTTCCAAATAACGCACCTATATGGATATTAAAAGAACGGTAACTAAATCCTGCCCATTCTTTCATCAAGTATACCACAACGCCTACTAGCACAAAACTTAGGATGGTTACTAAACGTACATTTGATGCTAAACCACTTTTATAAATGAAGTCATATATAAAAACGCCTAGAAATGTTACTCCAATCATAACAAATGCTGAAACTTCCCAATCTGCACCATCATCAAAAGTTAATCCACCATGATAAAATATAACTAATAGTAAGACAAGCCCCGTAAACCAAGTCCATGCAGCACCCCATCTAAAAAAATAAAGTGTGCGTGGCATAAGCTCAGGAACAACTTTCTTTTTTGTCTCCGCATCTAATGTGGCAACAAAATGCCCATTAACCCAGTTAAAAAAATATAGTAAGCCAATCCAAAGTACTCCAGCTATAATATGGAGCCATTTAAATATCGGATGTATAAGTTCCATTGATTACTCCTAATCTATCAAAGTTTTCATTCTATATCTTATAAAATTACGATGATATGTTATTGTTGTTCAAGTTCAAGAGAATCTTTAGCTGTAGGGTATGGAAACAAGTCATCTAAAGAAATTACTTTGCCATATTGATCCCTATATACAATATGATTACGATTGAATTTCGTGTAAGAATCTAACCCTGCTGCTGCTGCCAATGTATGTAGTCCATTTCTTAAGGTAATAACATAATTTAAAACTCTCCATTTTTTTTCATCGATAACTAATGCTTTTTGATGATGCGGATCTGTTGTTGCAACGCCTACAGGGCATGTATTTGTATGACATTTCTGCGCTCCTATACAACCAACAGATATCATCATACCTCTTGCAATATTTACAAGGTCTGCGCCAG
>CAZNVN010000129.1:400-3711 GCA_964576635.1 uncultured Rhodospirillaceae bacterium | reverse complement strand
CAGGTACATTGCAAACCACTATTCCCGATTTTCCGCAAGCTTCTATGTCTATAAGATCATAACCTACACCTAATCTTGTTATAATATTACATTTATGCAGTTTGTTTATTAGTGGAGTATTAATTTTTAAAGTTAAACCTGTAACTAATGCGTCTGCATTATGCCAAATATTATCCGGTATATCCACCATTTGTTTTGCTTGAAATGCGGATAAATTGCATTTGTTTTTGGCAATTGGCTTTTCAATAGCAAAATTATCACGAGCTAAAACATCGGGGTAAATGACTGAATACATATTAATATCCTGTGTTTAGTGTGAACCTCTTGGGACCGAAGATCCACTTCCACCATGAAGAAAATCTAAGTCGCATCCTTCACTGGCTTGCTCTACTGAATCAACATAAAGTTTTACCCAGCCTCTATTTGAATGAGCTTTAGGAGGAGTCCATTTTTCTCTTCTTCTCTCTAACTCTTTATCGTCTACGTGCAGATGAAGTTTTCGGTTTTTAACGTCTAATTCTATTAAATCTCCCGTCTTTACTAAGGCTAATGGACCACCTATAGCTGATTCAGGGGATACGTGGAGAACAACAGTTCCAAAACTAGTTCCAGACATTCTTGCATCAGATATTCTGACAACATCCTCTATCCCTTTTTTTAGTAATTTTTTTGGTAAGGGTAGATTTCCTACTTCTGGTATTCCAGGATAACCCTTAGGTCCGGCTCCTTTTAAAACCATAACTGAGTCTTCATTTATTTTTGTTTTTGGGTGGTCTAGTCTTTTATGGAGATCTTCAACGTTTTCGAATACAACAGCTTTACCTTTATGCTGCATGAGTTTCTTAGTAGCTGCTGAAGTTTTTAGTACAGCTCCATCGGGTGCAAGATTACCTTTGAGTATAACAGTTCCACCTATACTAATAGGTTTTTTTGCCCTCTTTATAACAGTCTCATTATAATTTTTTGCATTTTTAACATTTTCAGCAATACTCTTGCCTGTGACGGTTATTGCATTTTTATGAAGATGACTCATAATTTCTTTAATAACTACGGGAAGTCCGCCTGCATAACAAAAATCTTCCATAAGATACTCACCAGAAGGTTTCAAATTCACAATAAATGGTACTTTCTTTATTAGGCTATCGAAATCTTCTATTTTTAATTTTACCCCTATCCTTTAGGCTATAGCTAATAAATGTACAATAGCGTTAGTAGATCCACCAATAGCTGCATTAACTTTTATTGCATTTTCGAATGCTTTTCTGGTCAAGATCTTAGATAATTTCAAATCACTTTGTACGTTTTTTACTATCTGAATCCCAGCCATTTCAGATAAAGCATACCTACGAGAATCCACTGCTGGATAAGAAGACATACCTGGCATTTGTAACCCTAATGCTTCACATATGGACCCCATGGTAGAGGCAGTTCCCATAGTCATACAGGCCCCAGCACTTCTTGACATACCTGCTTCTGCATCTTGAAATTCTTGTTGGCTTATTCGTCCTGCTCTTAAGTCATTATCTAGTCTCCATGAATCTGTTCCTGAACCTACATCTCTACCTTGAAATTTACCGTTAAGCATAGGACCTCCTGAAATCAAGAGT
Source organism: uncultured Rhodospirillaceae bacterium (assembly GCA_964576635.1). GTDB lineage: Bacteria > Pseudomonadota > Alphaproteobacteria > TMED109 > TMED109. Next base: position 2,104 of record CAZNVN010000129.1, on the reverse strand, counting down.
GTAGGTAAGTCAACACTTGCTGCCCCCATTAGACAAGCAGGTGTTGTCTTATCGCATCCAGTTAATAATACGACTCCATCAAAGGGATTGGCTCTAATTGACTCTTCTACATCCATGCTCATAAGATTTCTAAAAAGCATAGTGGTGGGCCTCATTACTGGTTCTCCTAGACTCATTACGGGAAACTCTAAAGGAAATCCTCCTGCTTTCCATACCCCACGTTTTACAGCTTCAGATATTCTTCCTAAGTGTGCATTACAAGGAGTTACTTCAGATGCAGTATTACAGATACCTATAACAGGTCTACCATCAAAATTTTCTGCTGCGAAACCCTGGTTTTTCATCCAAGACCTGTGTGCAAAACCCAAAAGATTACTATCAGGATTAAACCATCCAGCGCTTCTAGATTTTTTTGTTTGATTGTTAGAAGATTTAATTATTTTCTTTTTTTTGTTGGCCATTGCTTTCCTCCCAAAGTACTCTTTATACTATTAGAACATTTTTATTATATCTATAAAAACTTATAATATTTGGAGAAAGTGGTTGAACTCAGAAATTTATAATTTATCTGCTGTTGAATTAATTAAGTCATATGCTAATAAAGAATTATCTCCTGTAGAAGTAACAAAAAATATAATTCAAAGAATTAAGATTATTGATAAAAAAATTAATTCTTATGTTTTTATAGATGAGCAAAATGCTATTGAAGAAGCTGAACAATCTGAAAAAAGATGGATGCAGAGCTCACCCAAGGGAAAATTAGATGGAGTTCCTACTTCAATAAAAGATTTATTGTTGACTAAAGATTGGCCCACTTTGAGAGGGTCGAAGACCGTAGATAAAAATATTGATTGGGTTGATGATTCTCCTGTTGCAGCTAGACTTAAGGAAGCAGGGGCGGTTTTGTTAGGAAAAACTACTACTCCAGAATTTGGGCACCGAGGAACCACTCAAAGTCCTCTTACAGGAATTACCAGAAATCCATGGAATTTAGATTGTACGTCTGGTGGTTCTTCAGGAGGGTCTGCATCTGCAGTAGCATCTGGTATGGGGCCTTTATCAATAGGTACTGATGGAGGTGGAAGCGTCAGGATTCCCTGTTCATTTTCAGGTCTTTTTGGGATAAAACCTACTTTTGGAAAAATTCCAGCGTGGCCCCTATCGCCTTTTGGAACTATTGCTAATTTAGGACCCATGACAAGATCAGTTATGGATGGTGCTTTATTGTTTTCTGTAATTAGCAGCCCAGATTGGAGAGATTGGCACGCTGATACAAAAATGGATAGTGACTTTGTAGAAAAGCTTTCAGAGGATATTAAGGGAAAAAAAATAGCTTATTGTCCTGATTTTGGGATGAAATATGCTATGAATCCCAATACTATTCAAACAGAAGTCGCTGAAATAGTTAAAAATACTGTTAAGCTATTGGAAGATTCTGGAGCTAAGGTAGATCAGATAGAAATAGAATGGGCTAGTGATCCTAAAAAAGCTTTTCACATATTATGGACTTCTGGGGCTGCCTTCTTATCAAGAAATTTTAGCGAAAAACAAATGCAAATATTAGACCCAGTTTTTAGAGAGTTTTGTGAGATAGGAAGTCAACACTCATTATTTGATAGGCTAGAGGCAGAAGCGTCTAGGGGTGGCAATGGAACGGTAATAAATAAGATATTTCAAAAATATGATTTTATAGTTGGTCCCACA
>CAZNVN010000129.1:0-364 GCA_964576635.1 uncultured Rhodospirillaceae bacterium | reverse complement strand
CCTTTTTTTATGACGTGTCTCCCTGCAGTAAGTGTTAACTGTGGTTTTTCTATTGGCTTACCTGTAGGATTTCATATTTTAGCTAGGGCTCACGAAGATGGAGAAGCATTTGTGTGTGCTGCTGCAGTCGAAAAAATCGTCGATTTATTAGGAGAATGGCCCAGTCTATAACTTAAATTTTTACTAAGGTTCTACCCGTTATTTTCCCTAATAAAATATCTTTTAAATAATCTGGAATCCCTTCTAATGAAATGTCTTTTCCCATGCTAGATAAGGACTTAGGTCTAAGTTCTGAAGACATTCTGTCACAAAGATTAGCACGTTCTGACATGGGGCATTGTACTGAATCAATAACTACTAAGGA
>CAZNVN010000128.1:3476-3752 GCA_964576635.1 uncultured Rhodospirillaceae bacterium | reverse complement strand
TAGAAACTATTAAAAATAAGACAGGTCAAGAATCCTTAAAGGTGTTTAAGGAGGCTTTAGATAATGTTAAGCCTCAGATAGAAACAAGATCAAGACGTGTGGGGGGTGCTACATATCAAGTACCAGTCGAAGTTAGATCAGAAAGAAGACAGGCTTTAGCAATTAGATGGATTTTAGAAGCAGCTAGAAAAAGATCAGAGCTCACCATGCTAGAGAGACTTGCAAATGAATTAATGGATGCAGCACAAAATAAAGGAGTTGCTGTAAAAAAGAGGG
>CAZNVN010000128.1:2489-3466 GCA_964576635.1 uncultured Rhodospirillaceae bacterium | reverse complement strand
GAAGACACTCTAAAAATGGCAGAAGCAAATAGAGCCTTTTCTCATTATCGATGGTAAATTAGGGAAAAATATAAATGTCACGTAGTACTAAGCTAGAAAGCTATAGAAATATTGGGATTATGGCCCACATAGATGCAGGTAAAACGACTACCACGGAAAGGGTTTTATATTATACTGGTCGCTCACATAAAATAGGTGAAGTTCATGATGGAGCAGCTACCATGGATTGGATGGAACAAGAACAAGAGAGAGGAATTACAATTACTTCTGCTGCAACTACAGCGTTTTGGAAAGATCACCGTATAAATATTATTGATACACCAGGCCATGTTGATTTTACTATTGAGGTAGAGAGGTCTTTACGTGTCTTAGATGGAGCAATTTGCGTTTTTGATTCAGTTGCAGGAGTCGAACCACAGTCTGAAACAGTTTGGAGGCAAGCTAATAAGTACAATGTACCAAGAATGTGCTTTGTAAATAAAATGGATCGTACTGGTGCAAATTTTTTTAGATGTGTGGACATGATAAAAGAGCGTCTTGGATCAACTCCCCTAGTAACGCAGTTACCATTAGGAGCAGAAGCTGAGTTTTTGGGGATAATTGATTTGATTACCATGAAACAGCTAAAATGGAAGGACGAAACTCTAGGTGCAGAATTTGATAGTGAAGATATTGGGGAAGATTTTAAACTAACTGCTGATAAATATAGGGAACAGCTGATTGAATTGGCCGTAGAGCAAGATGATGTAGCAATGGAGGCTTATTTGGAAGGGCAAGAGCCAAGTGAAGATATATTAAAAAATTGTATTAGAAAAGGCACTATAAACGGTTCCTTTGTTCCTGTCCTTTGTGGCTCTGCTTTTAAGAATAAAGGTGTACAACCAATGTTAGATGCAGTGATAGATTATTTGCCTTCTCCTTTAGATTTACCTCCAGTAAAAGGTATCAACCCTAAAGATGATTTAGAAATGTCAAGA
>CAZNVN010000128.1:0-2479 GCA_964576635.1 uncultured Rhodospirillaceae bacterium | reverse complement strand
ACAAGAAGCCCGAGCAACTTGGGTATGTTCTATTTGTGGTGAAAATACTTTTGAAGTATCTTCTGATTACATTGGTTCAGGGTATAATCATTTGGGATGTGAATTGAAAATAGAAATGGATAACAAGGCTGGTATCAACCCTAATGATGATTTAGAAATGTCAAGAGAGCTCAAAGATGAGGAGCATTTCTCGGCATTAGCTTTTAAAATAATGAATGACCCTTTTGTTGGTACTCTTACATTTTGTAGAGTTTATTCTGGAACGGTAGAGACTGGAACTTCAGTCTTGAATACTGTTAAAGACAATAAAGAAAGGATAGGAAGGATGCTTCTTATGCATGCTAATCACAGAGAGGATATTAAAGAAGCTACGTCTGGAGATATAATAGCAGTTTGTGGTTTAAAAAATGTGACCACTGGAGATACTCTTTGCGATATAAAAAATCCAATAATATTGGAGAAAATGGAGTTTCCCGATCCTGTAATTGAAGTCGCAGTAGAACCAAAAACTAAAGCAGATCAGGAGAAAATGGGAGTGGCTTTAGGTAGACTTGCAAGAGAAGACCCTTCTTTTAGAGTTACTTCTGATAATGAGAGTGGACAGACTATTATAAAAGGAATGGGAGAATTACACCTAGATATAATTGTAGATCGTATGAAGAGAGAGTTTAAAGTTGAGGCAAATGTAGGTGCTCCACAAGTTGCATATAGGGAGACCATTACTGGTGAAGCTGATATCGATTATACACATAAAAAACAAAGTGGAGGTGCTGGTCAATTTGCTAGAGTTAAAATGCAGGTAAGTCCAGGAGAAGTTGGAAAAGGATTACAATTTAAAAATACTGTAGTGGGAGGAAATATTCCTAAAGAATATATTCCGGGAGTTCAAAAGGGAATTGAAAATGCTATGACTTCTGGAGTAGTTGCAGGATTTCCGGTTACAGATGTAGATGTAGTTTTATATGATGGTGCATATCATGACGTAGATTCAAGCGTAATGGCTTTTGAATTAGCTGGAAGGGCAGCCTTTAGAGAAGGATTACAAAAGGCGCTGCCTAAGCTTTTAGAACCTGTTATGAGAGTAGAGGTAGTGACTCCTGAAGATTTTGTTGGAGATGTTATAGGAGATTTAAACAGTAGAAGAGGTCAGGTTCAGGGAATGGAACCTCAAGGAGTAGCAACATTGATTAGAGCGATGGTTCCATTAGGTACTATGTTTGGTTATGTGAATAATTTAAGATCATTAACTCAGGGAAGAGCAAATTATTCGATGTTTTTTGAAAAATATGATCAAGTGCCGGAAATGATTGCAGAAGAAGTTAAACAAAAGTTAGCGTGAAGTATCTATTAGAAAAGGTATAGAATTATGGTGGTAGCACATCAAAATATTAGAATTAGACTAAAGGCCTATGATCATAGAATACTAGATCAATCTACTCTAGAGATAGTTAATACGGCTAGAAGAACTGGAGCAGGCGTTAGGGGCCCTATTCCTTTGCCTACCAGATGTGAGAGATTTACTGTAAATAGATCTCCTCATGTAGATAAAAAATCTAGAGAACAATTTGAGATAAGGACTCACAAACGTGTACTAGATATTTTGGATCCTACTCCTCAGACTGTAGATGCACTTATGAAATTAGATTTAGCGGCTGGCGTAGATGTAGAGATAAAACTTTAATTGTAACTAGGATTTAATAATGAGAACAGGTATTATAGCAAAAAAAATGGGAATGACTAGGCTCTATTTGACTGATGGGACTCATATTCCGGTAACAATTTTAAGTATTGATAATTGTCAAGTAATCGCTACAAAAGATGATGAAAATTTAGGTTATTGTTCTGTAACTTTGGGAAGTGGAAAGGCTAAAATAAAGAAAGTTTTGAAGCCTCAGAGAGAAGCGTTTGCAAAAATAAAAGTAGAACCAAAGAAAAAATCTAAAGAATTTAAGGTTAGTAAAGAAAATGTACTAGATATAGGACAAGAATTGGGAGCGAATCATTTTGTTGTAGGACAATTCGTTGATGCTACCGGGATTTCTATAGGAAAAGGTTTTGCAGGAAGCATGAAAAGGCATAATTTTTCTGGATTAAGGGCTTCACATGGGGTGTCTATTTCACATCGTAGTCATGGTTCTACAGGTAATAGTCAAGATCCAGGTAGGGTTTTTAAGGGAAAAAAAATGGCAGGTCATATGGGTTCTCATAAGTCTACTCTCCAAAATCTAGAAGTAGTAGCCACAGATCAAGAAAGAGGTTTGTTGTTTATTAAAGGAGGCGTACCAGGTTCAGATGGATCCTGGCTTTCTTTAAAGGATGCTATAAAAAAAGCTTTACCTTCAGATGCTCCTTTTCCTGCAGGAATTAAAAATTTAACTGTGAATAAGAAAGAAGTTATTCCTACTCCTAAAACGGAAGAAAAATCGGTAAAAGAAACAGCACCTAAAGCGGAAGAAAAACCGGTAAAAGAAACAGCACC
>CAZNVN010000127.1:0-3875 GCA_964576635.1 uncultured Rhodospirillaceae bacterium | reverse complement strand
AAAAAAATAATAATAGAGTTGTTCCTCATTCTCCTTACTTTGGTCCTGGTTTTATGGCTACACTTCAAGTTATAGGAGCATTAATACCCGAAAGTGAAATAGAAAGGTTATATGTAGATTTAAAGGCAGACTTATATGATGGTGCAAGTAATATTGATGAAAACGGTAAAATACATATACCTAATGGGCCAGGCCTTGGAATGGAACCTGACTTGGAAGTAATTAACTCATACCAAAGAAAATAATTAAGAAGTTGTTCTAGCTTTAGACCAAGGAGAAGGAATATAAGCAACTCCATACTTTTTACCATCTATATCCATTACTGCATTTGGACATGCAAATAATCCTGAAAAAACAGTATCTTGAGTAGAAACAATGTCATTTTTGTTTTTAAGAGAATCTATAATATCATTGCTTAGGGAGTCATTAACCAATACTTGATCTGTCCCACTTACATCTACTCTAGGTTGATTAAAAGCATCGTTTAAATTCATATTATAATCATAAATAAAAGAGATTAATTGAAACACTGCTGGAAAAATTTTTCTTCCACCAGAAGCTCCCAGAGCCAGATTTTTTCCTTTTTTTCCTAATACAACAACAGGACACATATTACTGAGAGGTTTAGCATTAGGCTTTATAGAATTTGGATGATTAGGTCTTGGATCAAACCACATGATGCCATTATTCATTAAAATACCTGATTTAGGCAACACAACCTTGCTTCCAAATACAGATAACAATGTCTGAGTAAGAGCAACCATATTCCCTTTCGAATCAACCACTGATAGATGTGTTGTACAACTATTGTCATTTTCATGTCCCATCATTTTGAGCCTTTGGGCATAAGTATTCTTTAAAACATCTACATATTTCAAGTAATCTAAACTTTCAGGTTTAATAGAAGTTGAGGTCCACGACCTTAAGCCTTTAAGCGCATCAATTAACGTCGGACCAGCATTTAGTCCAGAAACCACATTTACTTCAGAGTCCTTATACATAAGTGTTTGGCAATCATTTACTGAAGCTTTATAATGTGAAAGATCTTCCCTCGAGATATTGGATTCTATACTTTCAAGATCCTCAGCTATGATTTCAGCTAAAGCACCAGTATAAAAACTATCTGGTCCTTCTTCCTTTAGAATACTATATGAATTATGCAAAGAGTCATTTTTTACAGTAATAAGATTTAATGGATCCTCACTATAAGGAGGTAATCCACTGGATAAAAATAAGTTTCTAGAAGATTCAAATTTTTTCAAATCATCGGAAGCTAAAGCTATTCTGAGTGTGGTGTGCCAATCCACTAACATTCCTCTACTAGATAACATACACGAAGGCTCTATTAACTCTTTCCAACTCATTGTACCAAAATTTTTCAAAGCCAATGAAATACCAGAAACATAACTGGGAACAGCCATAGACAAAGGTCCTTTCACATTTGTCTCGTTTTCCAGATTGGGCCAACCAAATAGATCTTTGTCTTCACCAGATTTTGATAAAATATAATCATTCGTATTTAAATTGGCGGATGATTGAACACCAAAATCTATGCCATTACATTTTTGCTTTTCTGCGTCATAATAAATCATAAAACCACACCCACCTAGTCCACTCATCCATGGTTCCACTACACCTAAAGCAAGACCCATTGCTATTGCTGCATCTACTGCATTTCCTCCAGAATTAAGAATATCAGCTCCTATATCAGTAGCTTCATAGTGATGACTAGTGACTACTCCTCCTTTTGAATTAACAGATGACTTATTAATTTCCCAGTTTTCAATAACTTTCATTTTTTTCCAGTAATTATAATTTTTCTTATTTTACTATATTATATTATGTATTAATCTTATTGAATTATATAAATAAATTAAAGGCTAATTCTATGGATTTAAATCTAAATAACAAAACGGCATTAATAACTGGAGCTTCTAAGGGTATTGGAAAAGCAATTGCTCAATCTATGGCAGAAGAAGGATGCAATTTAGTAATTACTGCTAGAAGTGAAGATAAACTTAAGGAATTAAAAACAGATATTCAAAAACAACACAATGTTTCAGTTGATGTCTTTTCTATTGATTTATCTCTTAAGAATTCTGCAGAAGAATTAATAAAATATTGTGATAAAATCGATATTTTAGTAAATAATGCAGGTGCAATTCCTCCTGGGAGTTTATCGGATATAAACGAAGATATATGGAGAGAATCATGGGACTTAAAGGTATTTGGATACATTAATCTGTCGAGATTGATGTATGATAAAATGAAAAAACAAAACCATGGCGTTATACTAAATATTATTGGCTCAGCCGGCCAAAAGGCAAATTACAACTATATTGCTGGATCTACTGGTAATGCTGGATTAATGCATTTTACTAAATCTCTAGCCGCTGGCAGTTGCAATGATGGAATTAGAGTACTAGCAATAAATCCAGGTTTAACTGCTTCGGATAGAATGATAACAATGATGCGTTCTCAAGCAGAAAAAAAATTAGGAAACCCAGATAGGTGGGAAGAGCTTTTAAAAGACCTGCCTTTTGAAAGAGCTGCTAAGTCAGAAGAAGTAGCAGACTTAACAACTTTTTTAGTTTCTCCAAGATGTAGCTATATATCAGGAACAGTTATTACAATCGACGGAGGACATTCCAATCAATAGCTAAAGAATGTGTTTATGAATAATACAGATCTAAATTGGGAAAACTTAAAAAATTGGTTAAGTACTAAATCTTTAAAGCTAGATTTATCTTTTAAGCCTGAGAGATTTAAGAAAGGTATGGGTAATTTAAACTACAAAATATTATTAAATGAAGAATTTGCTGTAATAAGAAGACCTCCCTTAGGACCTATTCCTCCAGGTGCGAATGACATGAAAAGAGAACATACTGTTATGAGTGCTCTAAGTAAAAAACTCTATTTAGTCCCTAATTCTCTCATTTTATGTGAAGATCCACAAATATTTGGAGCTCCATTCCATATAATAGACTTCATGGAAGGAGAAACTATTGAGGGAGGTATGCTTCCGGCAAAATGGAATAATAAGGATACGGCCAAACATTTGAGTAGAATTTTAATAGAATTACTTGTAAAGCTACATGCAATCAAACCGGGATCCTTAGGTTTAGAAAGTTTTGGAAAACCACAAGGGTTTTTAGATAGGCAGCTCAAAGGTTGGTATAATAGAGGTTGTATTGCTCAAAATAACAACCCCTCCAAAATTATGACTGATCTTTATAATTTGTTAAATGACAAAAAAATTCCTGAGGAAAAAGAGTACGTAATCCTACATAATGATTTTAAATTGGACAATATTATGATTTCTTCGGCATCGGAAAATAATTCTAACTTACAACCTACTGCCATTTTAGATTGGGATCAGGCCACGAGAGGGCACCCCCTTTATGATTTAGCTACCCTATTATCTTATTGGACGACAACTGATGATACAACTTCAATGAAACTACTCAAACAAATGCCTTCAGCTCAAGAGGGTTTTTTAGACAGATCAGAAGCTCTAAAACTTTATGCAGAACTTTCTGGCAGAAATATGCAAAATTTTAATTGGATATATACTTTATCTCTTCTAAAACTAGGAGTAGTATTCCAACAACTCTATGCTCAATTCCAACGCGGTACTGTAGAAGACAGAAGATACAAAGATTTTGGTAAGATTGCAGAAGCTGCATTTGAACGTGGACTTAAAAGTGCAGAAAACAAAGACTACATATAAACCTGAAAGATTTGAGAAATGATCGATTTTACGATTCCTGAAGAAATTGAAAAATTAAAAGAAGCTACTCAAAAGTTTATTTTTGATACGGTTATTCCTATGGAAAAAGACAAAAGACAAGATAATCACGGACCTCATGACACTC
>CAZNVN010000126.1:316-3912 GCA_964576635.1 uncultured Rhodospirillaceae bacterium | reverse complement strand
AAATGTTATGTGTTTATTATTTATTAAAAAAGAAAAATTTTTACTTCTCTCAGATAAATAAATTATTATATTCTTATCTTTATTATTTACAATTATATTATTTATAGCATGTAAACTATGTACAAGATCGCCAACAGCATCATTTTTAAAGATTATAATTTTAGAACTCATTTTAAATATAGTTTTAAATTTATTACTATGATTTATAATTTTTCTTAAAAAATATATTTATTTGTTTGCATATATGAACAATTTCTTTGACTGAGTGTTCTTCAGATATCGGTAAACTTAAGATTTTTTTTCCAAGTTTATATGCTTTTGGTAAATGCTTTTTATAATTAAAAAAATTTAATTCATTAAGCATATAAGGATAGTGTATCATTGTAGATATTTTTTTATTTGCTAAAAAACTTTGTAAGTTATTTCTATTATCTGTTCTAATTACGAATTGATGATAACAAGATTTATAATTTTTTTTTATATTAATAAATTTAATATTTTTAATATTTTTTAAATTTTTATTGTAAAGTTTTGCCAACATATTTCTTTTAATTAATACTTTTTTATAATTTTTTAATTTAATTCTTAAGATAGCCGCTTGAATAGTATCTAATCTTGAATTTTGACCTGAGAATTTATGGTCATATTTTTTTAAGGCACCATGATTTCTGGCCCTTAAAACAAATTCATAATATTTTTTATTATTTGTAATAATTGCACCGCCGTCACCAAAACAACCAAGATTTTTGCCTGGAAAAAAACTGTATGTTCCTATATCACCAAATGTACCTACGTGTTTCTTTTTTATTTTTGAGCCATGAGCCTGAGCACAATCTTCGATAATCCTTATATTTCTTTTATTTATAATTTTTTTTATTCCAACCACATTTGTTGGATTACCATAAAGATGAACGGGAATTACTAATTTTGTTTTTTTTGTAATTTTTTTCTTTAAGTCATTTAAATCCATAGAATAATCATTTAAATCAATATCACAAAAAATTAATTTTAGCCCTTCTTCTACAACAGCTTCAGCAGTAGCAATCCAAGTATTAACAGGAACTATAGCCTCGCTACCTTTTTTTAATTTTAGAGCTTTTATTGATAATGAAAGCGCATCTGTTCCATTTGCAACTGAAACACAATATCTTGAGTCTGTAAATTTTGAGAATTCTGCTTCAAATTTTATAACTTCTTCTCCACCTATAAATTGATTTGTTTTTATTAAACGATTAATCTTTTTAAATATTTTATTTTTTTCAGGAGTAAGTTTATACAAATTAATGAAGTTAATTTTCATATTATCTCAAATAATTATACCAAATATATTTAAATTGTAATTTAATATTTCTATGTATATGTACAATCTTAACTATGTATCAAAAACAAAAAAAAAATCTTCAAAAAAAACACAATTCTGGAAATGCTTTGATCGGATGTGGATATTGGGGAACAATAATTGCGAATAATTTGCTTAATTTAGGATATAAAAATTTTTATATTTATGATTCTAATATAAAAAATTCACAAAATTTAAAAAAAAAATTCCAAAATGTTATTATTTCCAGAAGTTATAATCATATTTTAAAAAATAAATTAATAAAAAATATTTTTTTTGCAACACCACCGTCAAAAAACTTTTCATTAATAAAAAAAGCTCTTTTTAATAAAAAAAATATTTTTTTAGAAAAGCCAGGTTTTAACAAATTATCTGATTTTAATAAAATTAAAAAATTACAATTTAACAATAAAACTTTAATGTTTGGATACGTATACTGCTTTAATAGTTATATTGAATACATAAATTATATAATTTTAAAAAAAAAATTAGGTAAATTATTGTATATAAATTTTCAAAGACAAAATTTAGGACCTATACGTAATGATGTTCACGTTGCGGAAGATTTATCTTCACATGATCTTAGTATTATTTTAAATATTTTTGGCAAATTACCAAAAATCATATCACACAGCAAATATTCAATATTAAAAAAAAACATATCTGATATTTCAAGCCTACATATGAAATTAGATAATGTTTATATAGATATAAATAATACTTGGCTTAACCCAACTAAAATTAGACGTATAACAATAATAGGTTCAAAAAAAATGTTATTGTTTGATGAAATGGACCTTGTTAACACAATTAAAATTTATAATAAGTATGCAGAATATCCAAAAGTTCAAGAGTTTGATAAAAAATTTTTTCAATCCAAAGCATTAATATATGAAGGAAAAAATTTTTCACCCAAAATCAAATTAAAATCTCCTCTAGAGCGCGAGATAAAACATTTTTTTAAATGTGTAAATAAAAAAATTATACCTAAAACTAATTTCAATTTTGCTTACAAAATTTTAAAATTTTTAAAAAAGATTTAAAATTTATTAACTATATATTTTAGAAATTATATCTTTTGTTATTTTTATATTATTAAATAATTTAAAATATTTATTTTTGCCTGCTTTACCATATTCATTTATTTTTTTAGGATTTGATTTTAAACTTTCTATTTTTTTACCTAGTTCATCAATTGAATTGTAAGTGCCTATTTCATTTTCATGAAAAAAATCACCATATTTAGTTTTAGCATCAATAAAAGTATAAATTCCATTACCAATTAATGAGGCAATTCTATTGCTAGATGTATACTTTAAAGGTTTTCCTCTACTTAAGTTTAATGCCATTTTACATTTAAATAATTCATTAAAAAAATCATAGTTCCATTTTGGATTTTCACTGGAAATTCCTAAAAAATTATAGTTAATTTTTGGAAATTTATCAATAAGGGTATTTATAACTAATTCTCTTTCATCTGATTTACCCTTTTTTAATTTACCAAAGTTTACACCATGGCTTAAAGCAAAAAAAACATCTTTATATCTATTTGGGTGTTCATAAACTTTTAGATTTTCAATATTCTCATCAACAGGTATAGGTAAAAAACTTAATTTTTTTTTATTTATTTTTGATTTAATTTCGTCTGGATGTGTCGTAGTAAAATAACTGTCAATTAAATCATTATTTTTTTCAATCAGAGATAAGTTTTGTTTCCAATTAGGACCATTCCCATTATGTCCAAGTGCATCTTCATACCATAGTGCAATTTTTGATTTATAATTTGTTTTGATTTTTTCGAGATTATTTCTATATAAAAAATTATTATGTCCCATAACAACTAGATCAGGTCTATAATTGCTACAAATAGATAAAGCTTTTTTGTTAACAGTATCATTTTTATCAATAAGTAAATTTTTACTTAAGTAATTTCTATAACTAAAATTTATAACGTCATGTCCATTTCTGATAAAGCCTTTTGATAGTTTATGAGCAATAGAAATATTAAATAATCTGTGGTCATTCCTTTCATCAAAAGTAGAAATATGAAGAATTTTAATTTTAGCACCATTATTTAAGTTTGCTTTTGTAATTAAATAATAACTCTTTAAATCATCAATTGTTTTTACTTGATTACTTATTTTGTGAATAACGTTTGCGAAATTTTTTTTTTGTTGTTTTAATCTAAATTTATTATTAATAATTAATTTTTTAATTAATCTAAAGAGTTCACTACTATTAATTTTATTTAAAAATA
>CAZNVN010000126.1:0-306 GCA_964576635.1 uncultured Rhodospirillaceae bacterium | reverse complement strand
CCATAGAAGTTCTACCAAATGGTTCAAGCCATCTAGAAGGAACTATAGATATTGATGATTTTGAATAATAATTTAAAATTTTATCATGCTTTATCCAATCAAGAATTTTAAAATTTTTATGATTAAAAGAAAATTTTTCTCTCGGTTCATTTCCAATAGCGATTGCTCTCCATTGTGGAAACATGTCTAAAATTTTTATTACAGATTTGCCAAATAAATCATACCCTTTAGATGAATTTAATTTACCTGAAAAAATAATAATTTTTTCTTTTTTAGGAAATTTTTTTAAAGGTTTTATTGCAGGAT
>CAZNVN010000125.1:2141-3916 GCA_964576635.1 uncultured Rhodospirillaceae bacterium | reverse complement strand
TCTTGCAGCTGCTTCAAATCAATCTTATACGATTCCTTTCTCTGGTCCAATTTCTGCCCTACATGTTCGTGAAGTCGCTTCAGCTCTAATAACAGCCGCTTCAAAAAATCACGATGACTCACCGGTATTTGATATGAATGGTATTTGTACAACTGTTGAAGATTGGGTTAATATTCTAAAAAAAATTGAACCCAAAACCAAGATCATAATTGAAGGTAAAGCAATGCAATTTCCTTTTGAGACTTCTGATGAACCTCTTCGTCAATATATTGGAAATTATGAACAAGTTAATTTAGAAAATGGAATTCAAGAAACATTTGATTCTTTTAAAAGTTTGCTTTCTAAAGAGATGATTTCTTCTGATCTTTAATTATTTTATACTTTTAAATTAAGTTATTTTAAATCACCTTTAATTCTCATTTTGCTTCTAATTTTTGTTGCTGAGATACTATGAATCTCTTCTCCCAAATCATGTTCTGTGAATGAATATCCAACTCCTCTTCCGTAAGAAATATCAATGATATTTGGCACTTTAATAACAATATATTCTTTACCTTCTTCATAACCGTGTTTTGAAAGACTCTTTATGATATTTTTCTTTACTTCTTCAAAATGAAAAGGGTTGTCTGCTTGACCATCAACACCGGCATCAACGCCAGCTACATCTCTATACATTATACAAACTTGACCTGTTTTTTGAAGGGCTCGTCTAAATAATTCTGTATGTCCATCATGCCAAGGCTGCCATCTTCCTAGCATTTCTACTGTTGGTTTTTTCCAATCAAACATCTATTAGTTCCTCTGATAATTTTTTTATTTCATCATCACTCATAAAATATGTGATACGAGTGTCAATCTTGCTGGGTGTTTCAAAAACTTTATTAGTATCTTCAAATTCCTTACTCTGAGAGAGTAAGGTTGCATCAAAAGGTAAGTTATTTATATTTTTTAACTCACTTAATTTTGATGATACTATGCGTCCTTCTTTAATCGTATCCATCCAAATAACATAATCAGGTGCAAACGCTTCTCTTGCTTTTTCTGTTGGTGCTACAAAATCACAAATAACCCATCTGCCATTACCTTTTTCAAAATCAGCAAATGTTTTCATTCGATTGGCTTGTCTAATTCTGCCCTCAACACTAAAATCCCAATCATTGGAGAATTTTCTGACAAAATCCGCATTATACCATGCACAGTTTTTGATATGTCTAATTAATCTTTCTGCAAGCCAAGTTTTACCTGACCCTGGTAAACCACAAACTAATATTTTCATAATTTTGCTTTTAGTTATTTAAATTACAAGAAGCAATAAAATGGGGGTTAATAACACTTTCTTTTTTATTATAAAGTATTTTTTCATGATCAACACTTTCTAATTCTCCCCCTGATTCAATTAAAATTATATGACCTGCAGCTATGTCCCATTCACTTGTTGGGCCAAAACGAGGATATAAATCAACCTTGCCCTCTGCCAACTCACAAAACTTTAATGAACTTCCTTTTTTTATAAGTTCATAATCTTTTATATTTTCATTAACCCATTTTTGAAATTCTACATTAGAATGAGAACGACTTTCAAATACTCTTAGGTGATCTGTCTTTTTTTTATTCAATGTTCTGATTTCAATTGATCCTGATATTGAATCTAAATTTTCTTCAATAAATAATTTATGTGAACCATTATTTCTGTAAGCATAATACAATGTTGATAGTGCCGGAGCATATATAACTCCTAAAACTGGGTTATGGTTTTTGATTAAAGCAATGTTGAC
>CAZNVN010000125.1:0-2074 GCA_964576635.1 uncultured Rhodospirillaceae bacterium | reverse complement strand
AAATTCTTTTGTTCCGTCAAGAGGATCCACCAACCAATATTGTGACCAATGTTTACGGACAGACCAGTCCACAAGTGATTCTTCTGTGAGTACAGGAATAGTAGAATCAAGTTCTATAAGTGATTGAATAATAAATTTATTTGATTCGAGATCAGCTTTTGTCAAAGGAGATTTATCTTCTTTAAAGGATACATCTTTATTTGTTTTATAATATTTATTAATTATGGATCCTGCTTGAACTGCTATTTTACAAATAGGTTGAAGTAAATGATCAAAATTATTTTCATTCATGATTTATTTGACTTTTATAAAAGTTAAAATATGGTTTTAACACAATTGTTATTTGATAGTGACATGAAAACTAATATTTATGATGTGATTTCCAAAGAAAAGCTTGATGTAGTTTCCAATCCTATTGAAAAAGCACACGGTCTTCCCAATGAATGCTATCTTCATGGAGAATATACTCAAATTGAGCGAAAAAAAATATTTGAAGATAGATGGGTGGTTATTGGTGTTGCAAATTCTATACCTAATCCTGGGGATGCTAAACCATTTGATTTAATAGGCATTCCTTTAATTATGATTCGAGATAAACAAAATAAGATTAGAGTTTTTCATAATGTATGTAGTCATCGAGGATACAAGATTTTACAAAAATCATGCAACATCAAAAATGTTTTACGGTGCCCTTATCATTCTTGGTCTTATGATTTTAGTGGAGCTTTAGTTTCGACTCCTCACTTAGGAGGAATGAATAAACATGAGTCAAAAGATTTTGATAAAGATGCAAGTGGGCTAAAGGAAGTTCGCTCGCAAGTGTGGCTTGATTTAATTGTAGTAAATATTTCTAACAATGAAATTTCTTTTGATGAATATATTAAACCATTAAGTGATCGATGGTCAAAATATTGGCCTGAAGAAGATAGACAATTAATTTGCCAGCCAGATGACTTTAAGTATTTTTTATTAGAGGCAAAATGCAACTGGAAGTTTGCAATTGAAAATTATTGTGAGAGTTATCATTTGCCTTGGGTACATCCTGGATTAAACGCATACTCTAAAATTGAAGATCATTATCATATTCAAGGCTTGCCTAATAGATTTGCTGGTCAGGGTACGGTTGTTTATGATCCAAAATTTAAAGATAATAAACAATTTCCAAACTTTCCCGGTTGGCCTAAAGAAAAAGAAAAATTTGCAGAATATGTTGCCTTATTCCCTAATGTAATGCTTGGAATACATAAAGATCATTACTATGCCTATTGGTTAGAACCTATCAATCATTCCTTTACTAAGGAGCACATGGAAATATACTATGCGGGAGAAGATGCAGCAAAATCATTAGAATATAAATCCTTAAGAGAACAAAACTTTAATTTGTGGCACAGTATTCAATCAGAAGATTTAAGCATTATTGAAGGAATGCAAGAAGGACGAAACTCTCCTGCTTACAATGGTGGTAATTTTTCTCCTGTGATGGATAACCCAACACATCATTTCCATAAATGGATAGCAACTAATCTTGTTTAAGAATGAATTCATCACTGCCAAAATTCATGCATGCGGTTCTCTTAACTGGTCATGGAGGTTTAGATAAATTAGAATACCGAACTGATGTTCCAGTACCAATTCCCAAAACTAATGAAGTCCTGATTTGTGTTGCTGCCGCAGGAGTAAACAATACAGATATCAATACTCGTATCGGATGGTACTCTAAGTCTGTTACCTCTGATACAAACACAGGAGGTGAGAAAGGATTAGCAGAAGCTAAAGCAGATGATGGAAGTTGGTCTGGAACCCCTCTTCATTTTCCTCGCATACAAGGAGCTGATGTATGTGGACATATCGTTGCTGTTGGATCCGATGTTAACTCTTCTCGTATTGGTGAACGTATAATTGCCCGAACAATGCAAGAAGATCCGAATAATCCAAATGATTATGCATGCTGGACCATGGGGTCAGAATGTGATGGTGCATTTGCACAATATACAGTTATTCGTTCTTCTGAGACATTTGCTATAAATTGCAATTGGTCGGATGCTGAACTAGCCTCATTACAATGCGCTTATTC
>CAZNVN010000124.1:0-3922 GCA_964576635.1 uncultured Rhodospirillaceae bacterium | reverse complement strand
CCGGTACACCAATACCCGCTAATGCTGATGCAGCTCTTCCTCCAACTCCAATACCACTTCTTAATGCTGATCGTGAAACTACAACCTCGCCACCTGCTTCACCTACAACAGAAAGGCCACCGAAGCCCCCTAAAGCTTTTTCTGACGCTGTTATACTAATATCTTTTCCAGGCCGGAACAATTGTCCCGACGCATATTTCTCTTCTAATAGAGCAGCATCTGCTAGTGCAACGGCTTCTTGTGCTGGGGTACCGGTTATTCCGGCCGACAGCTCCATGGCAGCCATTCTTCGTTGCATTTCGATCATTTCGTCTTCAGTAAATTTTCGGGTTTTACCTTGGCCTCTGACGCCAGTTCGTTTAGTGCCTCTGTCCATATGTTTCTGAAGATCTTCCATATCTTCTAATATATCTTCTTTTTCAGTATCTGGCAGTAACCAATCAGCCCAAGCATTATTTCTTTTCCAATCAGTAATGGCATCAGAAATGCCAGCCCCTATAGCTTTGCCAAGAGCCTTACCTATATCATCAAATATCGGCTTTAGAACATCATTAAGAAGTGTTTCAAAATATACTGCAGCTCCTTTACCTTTTGTAGCTTTACCCAAATCTTCTAGCTTAAATTTTTCAGTAACAAAATCTATAAATGCTTGAGTTTGTGCCCGCGGACCATCTGGGTTATCACTGGCAAGTCCCATAGCTTGACTAAATGTAGTAGAAAGGCCACCAGCGATACCTATCACGCCGTCCTTCATTATTTCGATCAAACTTTTTCCAGACGCTATTCTATCATTTAAAGATTGAACTTCTCTACTTGCCTTTGGGAGATCTCTAGTAAACCCAGATAAAGCTTCTAGTGTACCTCCTAACCCATTAGCCATACCTTCAACATGTAGTTCCAAATCTTCCATTAACTTGCCTGAATGCTTAATCATGATACCGCCTTTTCCCAGATCAACAGTAGTAGCTTTCATAGCCTTTTGAATACGATTCATGATCTCTTCGCGGCCTTTGGCGCCTTTTACATTTAATCTTGCAAGCTCCTCGGCAGTGCCCATAATCTCTACAAATTCAGAGCCAAAAATTCGTTGTCCTTTGGCTAATGTATCTTGAATATTTCCTATATCTGAAAACGCAGTTTTTATACCTGACCAGTCTTGCAAACTTGTGCCAGTTTCTAGAGCCTTGGCTGACATTCTAGCTAGAGCTTCAGTACCTCGTTCACTTTGAATGGCAATCTGTTGAGCCCTGCTCGCCAAATCTCTCATAACCAAACTTGCTGAAACTCCAACTTTACCAGAAATTGCTTCTACGGATGCTCTAAAATCTGCGCCAGCTCTACCTGATCTTTCTAATGCTTCTGTTAATGCACCAGCTTGTTCTGCAGCTAATCCATAACCTTTTTGTAAAGCAAGACTATCCGTTATTAATTGTTCTGATACCCAATGAGCACTGCCGAATTGCTCCACTAAATTTCCGGCTTCAGCATATGCCTGTTCCAGAGTTACACCCCATTTGGTCAAACTCAAGGAAACATTTGTTGCTGCGTCTCCTACACCTTGTAGCTCACTTCTAGTCATACTTGTGCGTTTTGACAAAGCAGCCATCGCATTATCAACCTTAAACAATCCATCAATTAAAAACTTAACAGCAATAACTAAACCACCAATCGCTCCACCCTTCAAAGCAGATTTACCTAAATTACCTATTCCTTTTAACATCCCCTTACCCATATCGCCAAGGCTTTTATTAAACTGTTTCATACTTTTAACAGAATCAGCAATTTGCTTTAGACGGGTTTTTTCCATCTTTTCTATCTTCATTTTAAAGCGTTTTTCTTGATCTAGTCTTTTCAACTCTTCGCGCGCAATTCTAGATTCAAGAGCAGAATTACTGCCTAGCTTAACAGAAGCATTGTCTAAGGCGTCTAAAAACCTCTCTAGGCCGCCTTCAACCCCTTCAAGTTGATTACCAATATCTGCCATCTATATTACTTTCTATTCTTCTTCATTTGACGCATAACATCGTCAAGGGTCATACCTTTTGCATTTAATTTCTGTTGTAACTTTTTATTCTTCTTCATTTCTTTTTCTATCTTCTTTAATTCATCTTTGTCTCTTTTATCGGCAACCGTAGTTTTGTCAGAAGATTTTTTGCGGATGAAATCAATAGCAGAATGAATACCAAGACCAGCCAACACTGTCTTAGCCAAACTACCAAAGTTCATTCCACCTTGTTTCTCAGCAAAAGGATCTATTATTTTTGCATGTGGTGAAGCTGCTTCTTTCATAAAAATTCTCCTCATAGAATTCTACATAAATAAATATCCCCTTATAACAAAATTTATAAGGGGATAAATATTAACGTCCAACATCTCTTGCTCTTAACGAACGAGCTTGTGGTTGAACAGATACTGTAGCAGGCTTGAGCCGCTGTTGATTTTCTTCTTCATTAATTTCACTTATTTTATTTAACCACCAATGTCGCCATTTAACCGGTAAATTATAAGCATCAGTAAAACTAAGGTTTCCATATCTAACACAGTAGAAAACCTCTTCTATAATATATTCTTTATTTTTAGGACTCAGGCCAAAAGAAACCTACCGTTACCGGTATTTCCACCTCCTCACTATGCCCGCACATCCGACATTTGAAGTCTTGTTTCATGTCAACATCAGGCTCGACTTCTTCTAAATAAGTTCTAAACGCTCTAGAGTCACGCAAATTCATTGTATCTACAAAATTATTAATAAAGGTTTGGTCTTCTTTATCATCAACACTAATAATTTGATGTTTATATTTTGTAGTTACATTCTTTTCTAATGGAGAATTAGTAGTGCGTTTTAATTTCTCTTGTTCATCAGCAATTTTTTGATCCTCAGCACTATTGAGTAATTTAAATTCAATACGAATACCGGACGGCAAAATAAATTCAAATCTATTTTGGCCAGCAGATATAGGATCTACATCTAAAAATCTCATTGTTAACTTAGTTAAATCAAACTGATGTTTAATGGTTTCATTACATTCAGGACAATCAACCTCTACATCATAATCTGGTCCATACCCTGTTATTCTAAGAAAAGTTAAAATAGCATTTTTATCACCAGAAATAAAATCATTAATATTGATACTTTTATTTAAAAGAACATTTGAAAGCATTGTATCAATAGCTTTACCACTTCGCAACAATGCGCGAGAAGTTAGAATATCTTCATCAGCAGCGGTTAAATGTCTTACTTCAATTTCTTCTAAGTTATGTAAAGGCGAATCGGGCGGATAGATTCTTCCCTTTGAAGGAAGCATTACATAATCACGAGGCACAGAAAAACCCGCCATCTGATCATATTCAGTAGCCTTTTGAGCTGCTACTTTGCGCGCATACTCTGCAGGATTACTTTCGATCTCTTGCGGGTTTATATCTGTAGAAACTTGCTCTTCTTCTTGATCACCAAACTCAATTGGTGCAGCTTTACCTTCACTCATATTAAAAAACTCCTTCTTGTATAGTTACAAGAAATTTTAATAAACAAACATCTATAAGTAAACTACTATTATTAGTATCTCAGAATACACTCATCGGGACGAACCGTAATAGAAATTTCTACTGGTTCACCACTTGTATAATCCAAACCACCAAAGTCAGCATCAGTAATGAAAGCGCCCTTGATGTCCCACTGTTCAACTGTTACGCCAACAGGGTCCATCAAATGAAGAGAAAAATCCTTCTTATAAAAAGCAGCATATCCATCACGACCAGAAATTGTTTCATGAGCCAACCGGGCCCATTCCATTACCTTCTGCGAAGCCGAAGGAGCAATAGGATCATGAAGAGTCATTGCAACAGTTCCCCATTCAAACTTACCTGCCAAATATCTCTTACTATTAATATAATCAATAACAGTAGATTCTTGAGTAAATGT
>CAZNVN010000123.1:0-3938 GCA_964576635.1 uncultured Rhodospirillaceae bacterium | reverse complement strand
GTATTCCCATTTTTTCTCCAGCACCTGATCTCAATGCATCTATTTGTTTAATCAAGCTATCAATTATGTGACTATCAACATTAAGTTCTGGCCATCCGGAAGCTCCTGCAAAACCTTGCATTTCAAGTTTTGGACTTCCATTAAATGTAAATATATTGGTTTTTAACCCTTTATATCCTGCATCTTTCACATCTTTTCCAAGTTGTTTAAGATCATTTAGTGATTTAACTTGGGGTTTTTGCATAATTTTAGATAATTCTTCTGATATTCTATAAGTGCCGCAATGTGACCAATATAATTCTAATTTGTTTCTAACAGCTCCTCCTAAAAGGGTGTGAACAGGTACATTAAGTTTTTTACCTTTAATATCTAGTAAAGCATTTTCAATTGCTGCTATTGCTTGTTGTGCTATTCCTCCAGGTGCTTGTCTAGATGATGCATATAAAAATTGATGTATTCTTTCATGGTTTATAGGGTTTTCACCTATAATTTTGTTCATAAATTTATCAATTATTACGCTTAATCCAGGACTTCCATAGCACTCATTATATTCAGAAATTCCTGATATTTCCTCATTAGTGTGTATCCTCAGAAAAGAAAAATCTCTCCATCCAGCGTTGCAGTGCATAATTTCATGTTTTACTATTTTCAAGAACCATTTCCTATATTTGTATTAAGTAAATTTTTAAAAGAATGAATTTTCGCTTAATAATTATTTTTTTTCAATAACTAATTTTTTAGACTTGTTTTTTTTAATTTTATGCCCACTTATTATTGAAAGTAATAGGTATTATAAATAAAAAAAACGGATAGAAATTTATGGCTAAAGAAACTTTTACATTTCAGGCTGAAGTCGGAAAAATATTAGATATAGTAGCTCATTCACTTTATAGTGAAAAAGAGGTTTTTTTAAGGGAATTAATTTCAAACGCCTCAGATGCTTGTGATAAACTAAGATATGCTTCTATAGCTAAACCTGAGTTATCTGATGATGGAGTTGAGTTTAAAATCAAGATAGCTGTTGATAAAAAATCAAGTGAACTAAGAATATTAGATAACGGTATCGGAATGTCGAAGAAAGAATTGGTTGAGTCTTTAGGGACGATAGCCAGATCAGGTACACAAGCTTTCTTAAAAAATATTAGTGATGCTGATAAAAGTTCTAAAGATATCCAATCCTCCCTGATAGGACAATTTGGTGTAGGTTTCTACTCAGCGTTTATGGTAGCAAAAAAAATAACGGTAAACAGTAAAAAAGCTGGAAGCAATCAATCCTGGTCTTGGTCCTCAGATGGCAAAGGTTCTTTTGAAATTGAATCTGCTTCTAAAGAAAATGTAGGAACAGAAATAATTTTGAAGGTAGATGAAAAAGATAAAGAATATTTAGAAGAGGATAGGATTGAGTCTATAGTTAAAAAATACTCAGACCATATAGCTCAGCCAGTTATCATGGAAACTAAGGAAAAAGAAGAAAAAGTACTTAATAGTGCTTCTGCTCTTTGGACGAGGGATAAAAGAAATATTTCTAATGAGCAATATAAAGAGTTCTACCATCATGTTGGTATGGCTTATGACGATCCATGGATGATTATGCATAATAAAGCAGAAGGTCTAATAAGTTATACTAATTTAATATTTATCCCTTCCAATAGGCCATTTGATTTATTTAATCCTGATAGAAAGTCTAATCTGAAACTTTATGTCAAAAGGGTTTTTATTACGGATGATTGTGAGGGATTAATTCCTCCTTATTTGAGGTTCATAAAGGGCATAATTGATACGGATGATATAGATTTAAATATCAGTAGAGAAATGTTACAAAACAATCCTGTTGTCGCAAAAATTAAGAATGCGTTGATAAAGAGAGTTGTTTCTGAACTAAAAAAGAAAGCAGAAAACGATAGCGAGAATTATGTAAAATTTTGGGAAGCCTTTGGACCAGTTTTAAAAGAAGGCATTCATGAGGATTTCACCAATAGAGATAAAATATTAGAAGTTTCTCGTTTTCACACTTCACACTCTGAAAAATTAACTTCTTTAAAGGATTATGTGTCTAGAATGAAAAAAGGACAGAATACTATATATTATCTTTCTGGTGAAGATAAGGAAAAGTTATCTCAAAGTCCTCATCTTGAAGGTTTTAGAGCAAAAGGGGTAGAAGTTTTATATATGACAGATCCTGTTGATGAATTTTGGCTACCAAGTGTGGGAAAATATTCTGAAAAGTCATTTCAGTCTATTACTAGAGGCTCAGCAGATTTGGATAAAATAAAATCAAAAAACGCAGATAAAAAAGATAAAAAAGATGAGAAAAAAGAAAATATAGATAAATTAATTGCATCTTTAAAAGTTGTATTGGGAAAAGAAGTAAAAGATATAAAATCTTCAGAACGTCTTACAGATAGTGCTGTTTGTTTAGTAGCGGGAGAGGGAGATATGGATATGCATCTAGAAAAATTACTAAAACAGCACCAACAATTGGACTCTACAAGTCAAAAAATTTTAGAAATTAACCCTTCACATCCTTTGATCAAAAACTTATTAAACGTTGTTGATGATCAAGATAAAAAAAATGAAATTTTTGATGATGCTGCTTGGTTATTATTAGATCAAGCTAGGATTATAGAAGGACAGTCTGTATTAGATCCAAATAAATTTACTAAGAGGATGAATACATTGATTCAAAAGGGTATAACTTTATAGTTATTTCTGCTTATTATGTGTAAAGACTTAATAAGTTATAATTGAGAAACTACTGTTTTATATTAAAGTATTTGTTACACAGTACCTCTATATATTTTATTAAATTGTCATAATCATGTAAAACCAAATCAGCTTCCATTTGATTGACAGGTATATCACTGTAACCAAAGCTAACTACGATTGAGGGAATACCAAGGGATTTCGAACAATCAATATCATTTTTGCTATCGCCAATCATTATAGCAAAATTCTCTCGTCTCTCTGAGGCCTTAATGGTTTTAATAAGATGTAAAGGGTGGGGCTTTCTATACTGGTAAGTGTCTCCACCAGATATATTTCTAAAGTAGGATTCTATTCCAAGACCTTTGATAATTTTTTTTGCAGGTTCTTCAGGTTTATTAGTGCATATTGCGAGAGGATATTGTAATTTTGTTAAGTTTTTAATAGCTTTTAAAGCTCCAGGAAATAATTTGGTCTTTTCTAAAAGAATTTCGTCATAAATTTTGAGAAATCTGACTCTTAGCGCTTCTAAATCATTATTCTCAATACCTCCTGATGCCTTTAATCCTTTTTTTATCAAGGCTAAAGCTCCAGTTCCAACAAGATTTCTTATTAAGCTTAATGATAAAGCAGGCCTATTAATTTCCAAGAGGGTTCTATTTAATGCTTCTGCTAGATCTGGGGCACTATCAATTAATGTTCCATCCAGATCAAATATTATTGCTGGTAACATAGATTTATCATCCTTAAATAATATCATTTTTAAAAATCTTATATATAGTTTAAATTCTCTAATATAAATAATAAAATAGAAGATTTTATGAAAAGACAACCAGTTTCGTTTATTATTCTAGCTGCAGGACTTGGGAAAAGAATGAAAAGCTCTATTCCTAAGGCATTGCATCTTATAGCTGGTAAACCAATAATTCTCCATTTATTGGAAAATATATTTTTACATAGAGAATTATGTAATTTAGATCAAGTAGTAGTAGTCACGGGCTATAAAGCCGAATTACTAGAAAACGTGCTAGGACGATATAACAAAGAGATAAAATTTGTGAGACAGAAGAACCAGGTTGGCACAGCTAATGCCGTAAAGGTTGCAAGCTCTCTTTTAGGAGAAAATTATCAAGGAAATGTAGCCATACTGTGTGGAGATGCTCCACTAATTAATATTAAAAATATTATCGATTTTATGAATGCTAAATTACATGATAATTTTGGTGTTATTGCGT
>CAZNVN010000122.1:0-3968 GCA_964576635.1 uncultured Rhodospirillaceae bacterium | reverse complement strand
ACTATAGATCTAGTAACGGTATTCAACACCCATTATGGACTGTTAACAATACTGGAGATGGACAAAATACTCAAAGGGTATACGGTGGAGCTGCTGTTCAATATGATATATCTGACAACTTAAATCTTAAGTATAGATATGGATATGACATATATAGTGAGGACAACACAAGTCATCAAAACAAAGGTGGACAAGATGGTAGTCTAGAAACTCAATCTGGATTCTATGAAAAATGGAATAACACTTCATCAAGAATTGACCACCAAGTATCTCTAAACGGTGACTTCACATTAGATAGCGATTGGGATTTAACCTTTAACGTAGGTGCAACTTCAAATGCTAGACATTATGACAGAAATGGAGTAAGAAGTACCGGACAAAATGTATTTAACGTATTAAGACATTATAACTTTAACTCTCAAGAAGAAATTGAGTACTACTCAAGAAGAAACGTAACTGGTCTTTATGGTCAGGCGGCTCTTGATTACCAAGACTACTTGTATTTTACTTTAGCATCTAGAACTGACTGGGTATCTAACCTATCAGAAGAAAATAGATCTATTACTTACCCTTCTGCAAGTATATCTTTCGTACCATCTTCAATTTTGGACTTTGGTAATCTACCAGTTGACTTCTTAAAGGTTAGAGCTAGTTATGGTACATCTGCAACATATCCAGGAGGATATCCAATTGCATCTGTATTAAGCCTTAATACTAAAGACTTTAGAGTAGATGGCACAGATGTAATTACTAATACAACAGGTTCTTCTTTAGGTAACACAGGGCTTAAGCCTGAGTTGTTAGCTGAGCTAGAATTTGGTTTGGAAGCTAATCTATTCGATAACAGAGTGTCAGCAGAGATTTCTCGTTTTACAAGAAATACTAATGACCTTATTATTACTCAACCATTAGACCCATCAACTGGTTATACTTCTACAAGTACAAACATTGGTGAGATTGAAGCTACTGGTTGGGAGATTGACCTTTCTTTAGATTGGCTAAGAGGTGAAAACTTTAACTGGAATACTTCAGTTAACTATACTACATCTCAAGCAATCGTTCAAGATTTAGGACAAGACACAGATCAAATCGTTTATGCAGGATTTTCTACTTTAGGAAATGTTGCAATTCCTGGACTTCCGTTAACATCTTTTGTTGGTGGTTCAGTTAGAAGAAACGATGCGGGACAACCGCTAATTGATGCATCTGGTAGTTATCAAGGAAACTATGATACTAACTACAAGACAAATAAATATGCATTAATTGGTGACTCAAACCCTGACTTTATTGCGAATCTAAGTAACACGATTACTTATGGTAACGTTAGCTTTAACTTTTTGTTTAATGCTACTGTTGGAGGAGATATGTATTCAAACTTTATTATGACACTACTTGGTAGAGGTCAAACAACTGATACAGTTGATAGAGAGCTTCCATATATTCTTCCTGGTGTATTAGCTGATGGTTCACCTAACCCAATCCAAATTGATAACGCAACTACTTATTTTGGTAACCTAATTGTAGGTCCATCTGAGTTAAGAGTATGGGATGCGAGTGTATTAAGATTAAGTGAAGTATCACTTACTTATGATGTGCCATCAAAATGGTTAGATAAAACTCCTTTCGGAGCTGCTTCAATTTCTGCACAAGGTTTCAACCTTTGGTATGATGCTTATAATACACCTGAAGGTATTAACTATGATCCAAACATCGCCGGTCTTGGTGTTGGTAACGGTTCTGGTTTTGAATACTTTAATGGTGTAAGTGCAAGAAAATATGGTGTAAGTGTTAAACTAACATTTTAATAAATCTATAAAAACAAAAAGATTATGAAAAAATTAAATAAACTTTCAGTTTTAGCTCTAACAAGCTTATTCATTTTAAGCTCTTGTGAGACGACAGAATTAGATTTAACTAGTAACCCTAATGCATTAAGTCCAGAAAATGCAAGTGTAGAATTGTTCATCAATAATGTTCAAGAAGACTTTGCATATTTTGTAAATTCCTTAGGTGATACTGGTGCTAGATTAACTAGAATCGCTCAATTGAGTGGTGATAGAATGTATCAAGACGCATACTCTCCAGGTTCATTCTCAGGTATTTGGTCAAGTGCCTACCAAGGAATGATGGAGGATATAAGAGTTATGAATACTATTGCTTCAGAACAAGGTCTTACATATCACATTGGTATGGGACAGGTTATACAAGCATATATTCTTTTAACTCTTGTTGATTACTTCGGAGATGTGCCATATACAGAAGCTCTTTTAGGTTCAGAAAACTTAAACCCAGCTGCTGACTCTGGTCAGTCGGTTTATAACTCTGCTCTTGGTCTATTAGACCAAGCTATTTCCAACTTTAATGGTGGTGGTCCAGCCCCTCAATACGATATGTATTATGGTGGGAACGCTGCTGGTTGGATAAAAGCTGCTAATAGTATTAAAAAGAGAGCTTATCTAAATATGGGCGATACTGGTTCATATAGTGCGATTACAAACTATATAACTACTAACGCTGATGATTTCCAGTTCCAATGGGGAACAAATGCTATAAATCCTGATGTTAGACATCCTATTTACAGATATAACTACACCAACACTGGTGCTGGTGACTATCAATCAAACTGGATGATGAACAGAATGATGGTTGGAAGATATGGTGTGAGAGATCCAAGAATTACTTATCAATACTATAGACAAATCGCTCTTACTCCTGGTACAGATGGACCAGTAGATGAGATTAGTCTAGAGTGTAGTCTTCCTGGATATTATCAACCACCTCACATTATTGCTTACGGTCTTTACTGTTACCTTACTGAAGGTTACTGGGGTCGTGATCACGGTAATGATGAAGGTATTCCACCAGATGGATTCAAAAGAACTCTAATGGGTGTATACCCAGCGGGTGGAGCATATGATGCAGGTACATTCGCATCTATGGGTGCAGGAGATGGACTTGGTGGTAATGGTATTACTCCAGTTGTTCTTTCTTCATGGATGCATTTTATGGATGCTGAAGTGGCAGGAGTTAATACTGCTGCTGGTACTGCTAGCACGTTAGCTGGAATTGAAAACTCACTAAATAAAGTGGATGATATTGCCGGAGCGCCAGCGATGGCTCAGTCTTCAATAGATGCTTATTTAGCAGCCTTCCAATGGGATTGGAATCTTGCTGCTGATAAGATGGAACTATGGGCTGAGGAATTCTGGACGACTCAAAGAGGTAATGGAATAGACGCATATAATTCATATAGAAGAAATGGATATCCTAAAAATCTTCAACCTATGTTGGAGACTAATCCAGGACCATTCCCGGTATCAATGTGGTACCCAGCGAATTATGCGGCGAACAACTCTAATGTTACTCAGAAAGCTGATGTGACAGGAAGAGTATTTTGGAACACAAGCGGCCCAGCAGTCGACTAAAAATTAAATAATTATGAAAAAAATAAATATATATTTAATAAGTTTAGCCATGATGGCTTTCTCATGTTCTGAAGATTTTTCTTCTGACGAATATGGTGGATATGAAATGTTGACTGACTACATGCTTAAAGAGTATCAAGTTGGTGCTGCACTTAGAACAATTTCTGAATCAGGATCTTATAGATTCTTTGATCCAGGTAATTCTTTATGGTCAGCTACACTTGAACCTCACGATCATCAAAGTGGAGGGTTAACAGAAAGTGTTGACTGGTATGTTTCTAACGGTGGAAATAACGAAGTTCTTGCTAGAACTGTTTCCAGAAGTGAAATGTATGATGGTCCTGTAGGTCTTCCTAGAATGGACATATCAATGTCTCTTACAGAGGCAGGTGGTTTAGTTGGCGGATATAATGGTGGAAACACTATTATCCACAGAATGGTATTAAAGCTAACTGATGGTAGAACTTTTTCTACTGAATCTGTTTCTGGGTCATTGACTCAGTCATATTTTAAATCTCCTTTCCAATATCGTAAGACTATTAC
>CAZNVN010000121.1:0-4034 GCA_964576635.1 uncultured Rhodospirillaceae bacterium | reverse complement strand
CCCATAGGTAGAGATGAAGATAATTGCTTAATGTATCGCGCTTATTCAGAAAAAAATGCTGTACTCGCTGCAATTATATACCGAAATAAGAATAAAACATTTTCACTTTCTAAAAACAAAGAAACTTGTATCTAAATATATAGATTTTATTACGTACCACTCCATTTTGCTTTTTTCTTTTCATTAAAAGCCTTAACTCCGGCGGCAAAATCATTTGATGTTCTCAATCTACCATATGCTTTACCCTCAATTTCTATCCCAGCATGCAGTGATGTATCTTGTGCTGTATAAAGAACTTTTTTAATAGTTTTTTGTGCCAAAGGAGAAAATGTAAGTAATTCACTGACCAATGCATTAGTAACTTCTTCTAAGTTATTATCTTTTACGCACTCAAGCGCAATTCCCCAACTCTCAGATTCTTTACCTGACATCCATCTTGAACGCATAACTAGATCTTTTGTTCTAGCCATTCCTATCATATGTAAAAGTCTAATAGATCCACCAGATCCGGGTATCATACCTATTTTTTGCTCAGGAAAAGCAAAGTTTGTAGTTTCACTAACAATTCGAAAATCGCAAGCTAAACATAATTCAAATCCTACTCCAAAACAAAATCCTCTAACAGAGGCTATAACAGGCTTGGAACAAAGTTCTGGCGATTTTATATTATCTGCCAAATGTGAGACTTTTTCTGGAGTAGCATCCATAAAACCTTGAATATCTCCTCCAGAAGAAAAATTTTTACCCTCAGATTTTAAAACGATTACTCTTACCCTGTTATCTTCATCTAGATCTTTAAATACACGTGCTATTTGTTCTCTTTGAGGCATACTAACAACATTAAGCGGAGGACGGTCTAGAATAATATCTGCCCGTTGGTTTTTAGAATCTATTTCAACTCGAAATCCATCTAGGTTGTCATAGTTAAATTTTTTAGTTTTCATAATAATTTTCCTTATAATATTTAGCTATACTGCTCTCTTAATTTTCTTCTTAAAATTTTACCAACGGGAGATTTAGGAATTTCATCAACCAAGAAATATTTACGAGGTCTTTTAAAATTCGAAATACTAGATTTTAGAAAAAATGCATCTAACTTATCAATATCAATATTTTTAGAGGATTTAATAAATGCTGCAACTATTTCTCCAAGCCTCTCATCAGGGATTCCACATACAACAGCTTCTATGACATCTGGAAAAGTTGATAAAATATTTTCTACCTCCACTGGAAGTATATTCTCTCCTCCACTTATGATCATGTCGTCCAACCTACCTGTCACAAATAAATCACCTTCCTCGTCAAAATAGCCTAAGTCTCCAGTAATATACCAGCCATCAACTATAGATTCTTCATCAGCATCTGGTCTATTCCAATAGTTTTTAAAAGATTCACTACTTTCCATCGAAGCAATAATTTTACCCTCAATTCCAGCAGGAAGGTTTTGAGAAATATCAGAAGTATCAATATCTATAACACGTATGATTTGATTGATACCCGCTTTTCCAGCAGAGCCAGGTTTATCTGCAGCGTTTTCACAGTATGTAAAGGTGTATATTTCTGAAGAACCATAATGGTTTACAAATACTTCAGGATTAAAATAATTATTTAGCTTTATTAACAAATCATTATTCATTGGTGCTCCTGCAAAACCTATTTTTTTTACACTTCTAACAACTTTTGCAGAAAATTTATTGTTAGTAATCAAGTCATGATACAGTGTTGGAACCAAATAAAGCGATGTTATTTCTTCCTTTTCTATAATATTCAGTGCTTTGTCGGCATCGAACTTAGGCTGACATATAAAACAACCATTTACTACACACATTGATAATAATAATCTAACGCCCATAGTGTGATATAAAGGCATTACTCCAAGCGTAATTTCTCCATAATTATACTTATTTTGAGATACATGTGCTAATGCTGAAGTTTTCTCTGCAAGATGACTACGAGGAACACCTTTTCCCACCCCAGTTGTACCTGATGTATACAACAAAATAGACGTAAGATCGTTATTCTTTACATATTGTTCTTTACTATTGGTTTCCTTTAACAAGTCATCAAATGGGGATGTAGTTTTACCATATCTACCAAATTCTATAGTTAATATATCTTTAGATAATTTAGTTTTAAGAACTAAAGTTTTGTATGTATCTTGAAAGATTATGGCTCTAGCTTTAGAATCCCCAATAAAATAATCCAGCTCATTAGGAGTTGACCTCCAATTAACAGGAGTAATGATAATTCCATACAATTGACAAGCCCAATAAATTACTGCTGACTGCCAATTATTTTCTGAAACTATTATAAGATGATCCCCTTTATGCAAACCTTTAGTAATTAGATTGGTTCCAATTCTTGAAGCAATTTCTAGAAGATCTTGATAATTTATTTTTTTATTAGAATCTATTATGGCATTTGCCAAAGGATCTTTTTCAACAGCAGCTAGTAATGTTATAGCATTATTAAGCATTATTGATTTCTTTTGCAGATTCAACGGCAGCTTTCACAATTGAAGTATATCCAGTACACCGACATAAGTGCCCAGAAATAACATCTTTAATTTCTTCTTCTGACGGGTTTTTATAACGATACAAGTAATCACAGAGGGACATTATTATACCTGGAGTACAAAAACCACATTGTAATGCAAAGTATTTTTTAAAATTTTTTTGAATAATATTTAAACTATTATTTTTGTTTGAAATAGATTCTATTGTATTAATTTTGCAATTATCTACCTGCACAGCTAGCATCAGACAAGACCTTATTGCTCTTCCGTTTAAGTGTATAGTGCAAGCCCCACATATCCCATGTTCACACCCAACATGCGTGCCAGTTTTTCCCAAACTATCTCTAATAAAATCACTTAGAAGCATTCTGGGTTCTACTTCTGCTTCTACTATTTTATCATTAATAGTAAAGGATATAGATCTTTTATTACCTAACGTTTCTGACATTTATAAGCCTCTTCAACAGTTAATTTTCCAATTTTTCTTAAAAGATCTCTTTTATATCTGGCTGATGAAATATGATCATCTATCCCTTTAAGTTTCCAAGCCACATCATTTAAAGCATCTTCTATTTCCTTAATAGATAATATCGGAAAAACTACAATATAGGGTTTATCTGTCATTCCAGTAATTCCTATAATAATAGAATCTTTTTTATAAATTACAGCTACTGATAATAATGAAAAATCTCCTTTTCTGAAGGAAAATTCATTAAATGCAACGCCTACTTTGCTATCTAAAGTAGGAAAGAGAACTGATTCAATTATTTCGTAAGGTTTACACGCAGTAGATAGCATGCCAGTTTGAAATTCCCTTGCTTCAATTACCCTTGTTTGCTTCATTGATCGTAATTTTATTTTTCCATTTAACATTGCAAAACATAAAGGGATTTCCGAACTAGGATCTGCATGAGCAATAGAACCACATATTGTGCCTTTTGTTCTCGTTTGGTAATGTCCTACCCACGGAAGAACTTTATATAACAAAGGAGAAGTTGATGATAAGTCTTTGTATTCCAACAATTCTTGTTGTGTAACATTTGCACCTATCGATAATCCTTCGTCAGTGACAGTTATGTTGTTCATCATGTTTATGTTTTTGATATCTATTAAAATTCTAGGACGTATAAGTCGCATATTTAACATCGTCATTAAAGACTGTCCTCCAGCTAGTATTCTGCTGTCTTGAGAATCTTGATCTAACAAAGATACAACCTCATCTAATGTTTTTGGTGAAATATATGTTAAGAAAGGTGGCTTCATAACACTATATTCCTAAGTTTGTTTTTTATATGTATCCATAAATTATTACCTGATTTATCTTGGTATTTTTTGGATGCTATTAGTTGCTTCTCGTCCTTTAACTCTAAATTCATACTTTTTGGTAATTCTTCATTCTCCGATATTAGGTTTAACAACTTTGGTGGAGTCATAGGAAGTATAATTTTGTCTTGTCCTATTGCGTCTGATATAGCATTTGCTATACAAACTGGAGTACTCATACTATTTCCTTCACCGA
>CAZNVN010000120.1:0-4045 GCA_964576635.1 uncultured Rhodospirillaceae bacterium | reverse complement strand
AGATAGCTCATGAAGCTACTACATCAAAAATAAGTGATGAACAGTTATTTTATTGTCAACAAAGAGGAATGAATCCAGAGGAAGCAGTAGCTCTTATTGTTAATGGATTTTGTAGGGAAGTTTTAAGAAAATTACCTATGGAGTTTGCAGTGGAAGCACAAAAGTTGCTTGGTGTTAGTCTAGAAGGATCTGTTGGTTAACACTATAATTTTCAACTATTTTTAATATGGGAATATTTTATTGAAATTTTAATTAGAGATAGAGGACTTATAAGTTGAAATTGAGGATAAAAAAATTTTGGATGGGTTATCTTTAACTCTTAACAGAGGGGAAACTGCCGCTATAATGGGTCCTAACGGAGCTGGAAAATCGACTCTTGCTTCTATTTTAGCTGGAAAAAATAATTATAAGTCTATAAAAGGTTCAGTTAGATATCAGGGCGAAGATTTATTAAAAATGTCTGTAGAAGAAAGGGCTTCAAAAGGTCTTTTTCTAGCATTTCAATATCCTGTAGAAATACCAGGTGTAGCTACATCTACTTTTGTAAGAATTGCTCTTAATGCTCAAAAAAAATCACGAGGAGAAAAAGAGCTTGATGCAGTTGAGTTTTTAAAATTAGCTAAAATAAAAGCCAAAGAGCTTTCTATGAGCGAAGACTTCTTTCAAAGAGAGGTAAATGTAGGTTTTTCAGGAGGAGAAAAAAAGAGAGCGGAAGTATTTCAAATGTCTATGCTTGCGCCGACCTTAGCAATTCTAGATGAGACTGATTCTGGCCTTGATATAGATGCACTTAAAATTGTTTCAGATGGTATTAAAAAATTTCATTCTAAAGAAAGAGGGAGCCTTGTAATTACTCATTATCAACGATTATTAGATTACTTAGAGCCTGATAAGGTTCATATATTAGCTAAAGGTAAAATAATTAAAACTGGAGATAAATCACTAGCTTTGCTATTAGAAAAAAAAGGATATCAGGGAATAATAGAGGCTGCATAGATATGACAGATTCATCAGTATTGATAGAACAATATTCAAATTCTTTTTCTAATTTAAGTGAAAGTTTTATAGGTAAGAATATTGAATGGGTAAAAGAATCAAGAGAAAAAGCTTTTAAACAATTTTATAAGGATGGTGTTCCAAGGCAAGATGTAGAAGAGTGGAATACATTTTCTTACAGAGGAATATACGATAATTATTTTGCGAATTCATCTGAACAGATGGATAAAAAAATTGTAGATAAACTCAAGCCCAGGGATAAAAATTGTTCAGTAAGAATGGTATTTTACAACGGAAAGATGGTCAAATTAGAACAAGATAAACCCATTAAAGGTGTCAAAATAAATTCATTAAAACATTTTCTGGATAATTCTCCTGAATTAATTGAAGGAAAAATTCCAGACGCATCATTTTATTCTGAACATCGGCTTTCTAAAGTAATAGATAGTCGGCCTCAAGGATTGGTAGCCTTGAACGCTGCATTTTATCAAGATGGAGCAGTAATACTTGTAGATAAAAATACTATAGTTCCAGGATATATAGAAATAATTCATATTGGAAATGCTTCAAAGATTTCCATGAGTCCTGTCAGATCTGTAGTATCTCTATCCAAAAGTTCTAAATGTGAGGTGGTTGAGAGAATAGTGCCTACAGAAGAAAAGACTCCCTTATATTTAAGTAATCATGTTACTGATACAGAATTATCCCGGTTTTCTTCATTAACTTTTCTAAGACTTGTAGATGGAAATGCTTCTGATATTCATGTTAATAGTATCCACGCATTGGTAAACGAAAATGCTAACTTATATTGTCCTTCTATTATTAAATCTCAGGGCCAATCTCGAATAGAATCTAGAGCAAATTTAATAGGAATAAAATCTAATGCAAAGATAGATGGTCTAACGATACTTAATAAAGAATCTATTTCCGAATCTTTAACCCGTGTTATGCATTGCACTGAAAATTCGACGAGTGATCAGACCTTCAGGACTATCCTGAATGATAATTCAAAAGCTTCATTTTTAGGTAAAATAAGAGTGGAAGAATCAGCAGATGGGACTAATGCCCTAATGTCTAGTAAAAGTTTGCTTCTTAGTGAGAATGCACGAGCAAATGCGAAACCAGAACTAGAAATTTTGGCAGATGATGTAAAGTGTTCCCATGGAGTAACCGTCGGAAGTTTTAATCCAGATCAAATATTTTACCTTCGCTCAAGAGGTATGAGTGAAAAAAATGCAAAACAATTATTAACTAATGCTTTTGCTAAAATAGTAACAGATAGTTTGTCTGTCGCCTTATCAAAAGTTTCTGATAAATTTATAGGTGTTGATGATCATAAATTAGAAGCGATAGGTAAATGAAACATAGTGCAGAGATGGATATTACACATATAAAAAAACAGTTTCCCATTTTTAAGAATAATGAATTAATATATTTGGATAGTGCTGCAAGTGCTCAAAAACCTCTATGTGTTATTGAATCTATTAAAAGCTTATATTCAAATCATTACTCTAATATTAATAGAGGCGTTTATAAATTAAGCCAGATTCTTACTGACAAATACGAAAATTCAAGAGATATAGTAAAAAATTTTTTAAATGCGAAGGATTCTTCTGAAATAATATTTGTGAGAGGGGCTACAGAGGCTATAAATTTAGTAGCTGATACAGTTGCAAGGAAACACTTAGCTAAAGATGATGAAATTATTCTTTCTAGATTAGAACATCATTCAAATATAGTCCCATGGCAAATTATTGCAAAAAGAAATGGAGCCCAAATAAAGGTAGTAGATCCCGATGCTGAAGGTAATATTTATTTAGAATCTGTAATGAAATTGGTTAATTCTAAAACTAAGTTTATTTGTTTAACGCATGTATCTAATGCAATAGGAAGTGTTTTGCCTGTAAAGGAAATATGTTTAGAAGCAAGATCCAGGGGTATAATTACCTTAGTGGATGGGTGTCAGGCGGTTCCCCATATGAGTGTAGATGTTAAAAGTCTTGGTTGTGATTTTTACGTTTTTTCTGGTCATAAAACTTATGGTCCAACCGGAATAGGAATTTTAT
This sequence comes from uncultured Rhodospirillaceae bacterium, assembly GCA_964576635.1. Classification (GTDB taxonomy): domain Bacteria; phylum Pseudomonadota; class Alphaproteobacteria; order TMED109; family TMED109. Next base: position 983 of record CAZNVN010000120.1, on the reverse strand, counting down.
ATGGCAAAAAAGAATTATTAGAAGAAGCTCCACCCTATCAAGGAGGTGGCGATATGATTGACACAGTTACTTTTGAAAAAACTACATATGCTCCTCTTCCTAATAAATTTGAAGCAGGAACACCAAATATAATTGGAGCTATAGTACTAGGGAATGCTTTAGAATGGATGCAAGGAATAGGTATGGACAAAATTAATAAACATTCTCAAGAAATAATTAAGGAAGGCTTAAAAATTTTAAAAAATATTAAGGGAGTAAAGATAGTAGGCGAATCTGATCTACGAGCAGGGGTTATTTCCTTTTTATATAAAGATATCCATCCTCATGATATGGCAACAATGTTAGATAGTCATAATATAGCTTTAAGAACAGGACATCATTGTGCACAACCTACAATGAGATATTTTAATATTTCATCTACTTTGAGAGCCTCTGTAGGTGTATATAATAGTGATAAAGATTTTACAATATTAGCTGAAAGTATAGATAAAATTAAAAATTTATTTTAAAATAAAGCATAAATAAAATGGAAAATTACTATGGATTCAGAAAAAGAAATTAAAAAAAATAAAATTACAGAATCTGTGATAGGAGATATTCCTTCAGACATATTGTTAAAGAATATCAAAAAAGACATTATTGCTGCTTTAGAAACTGTATATGACCCAGAGATTCCAGTAAGTATATGGGCATTGGGGTTGATATATGATATTGATATAGACAAAGAAAATAATATTTTGATTACTATGACTCTTACGACTCCCAATTGTCCTGAAGCTGAGGCTATTCCAGAAAAAGTTGCAGATGCAGTTTCCAAATGTAAGAATGTTGGAGATGTCAAAGTAGAAATAGTTTGGGAGCCTAGCTGGAACCAAGAAATGATGAGTGAAGCAGCTAAACTAGAATTAGGATTCATGTAAGGAGATACATAATGATTGATATGAAACAAAAAAAACCAGCAATTTTAAGTTTTACTCATCAGG
>CAZNVN010000119.1:0-4107 GCA_964576635.1 uncultured Rhodospirillaceae bacterium | reverse complement strand
CTTTTTAATAAGCTATTATAACTTATCATCATTATTATCTAGTATGAAGTAAATAAGATAATACACTGTTTTGTATTGTTAAAGATGAAAAATTAATTACTTTAAAAATATTTAAGATAATTTTTTTGAAGTTTCGTTTTTTTTTTATTTTAATTGGTGTAGAATTTCGAAAAGAAATAAAAAATGACACAAAATTCTAAAAAATATAAAATACAAAATATAGATCTTGCAAATGCCTTGAGAATTCTTTCTGTTGATGCAGTTCAAAAAGCTAATTCTGGACATCCTGGTATGCCCATGGGCATGGCAGATGTAGCTACAGTACTTTTCAAAAAATTTCTTAAATTTGATTCTAGTTGTCCTGAATGGCCTAATAGAGATAGATTCATATTAAGTGCGGGTCATGGCTCTATGTTGTTATATTCTCTTCTATTTTTAAGCGGGTATCAGGATATTGATCTAGAACAGATTAAAAATTTTAGGCAGCTAGGTTCCAAAACAGCAGGTCATCCAGAATATAAAGAACTTAATGGCATTGAAACTACTACTGGACCACTAGGACAAGGATTAGCAAATTCAGTGGGCATGGCCTTGTCAGAAGAAATGATGTCTTCAAGATATGGAAGTAAAATATTTGACCATTACACCTATGTTGTTGTTGGTGATGGTTGTTTAATGGAGGGGATAAGTCATGAAGCTATATCATTTGCAGGTCATCTACGTTTGGGGAAATTAATAGTTTTATTCGATGACAACGGAATTTCTATAGATGGTCCTACTTCCTTGACTGTTTCAGATGATCAACTCGCTCGTTTTAAGGCAAGCAATTGGCATGCGATTAACTGTGATGGACATGATGAAGATTCTATTGAGCTCTCAATTAAAAAGGCTTTAAAGGATCCAAGACCATCCATAATTGCATTTAAGACAAAAATTGGTTTTGGATCTCCTAACAAGCAAGGGAAAGCCTCTAGTCACGGCTCTCCTATGGGAGATGAAGAGATTAAATTAATTAGGAAAAATTTAGATTGGAACCATGAGCCTTTTGTTATTCCTGAGAAAATTTTAGAAAAATGGAGAAAAATAGGAATAAAAGGAAAAAGTAAAAGAGAAAAGTGGTATAAAGTTCTCAGTAATTCTAAATATAACTCACATTTAAAAAAAATTATTTCAGGTAAGCTCTCAGGAAATATAGAAAAATTACTTTTAAACTTTAAAAATGATTTAGCTAAAAACCAAGCTCCTATGGCTACTAGAAAAGCTAGTGAAACAGCCCTTTATGAAATTAATAAAATAATAAGTAACATGATAGGAGGTTCTGCGGATCTAACTGGTTCTAATAATACTTTTGTTAAAGGACAAGAACCAATTAGCCAGTTAAATTTTTCTGGTTCTTACGTTTTTTATGGTGTAAGAGAGCATGCTATGGCAGCAATAATGAACGGTATAGCTCTTTATGGCAGTTTTATACCCTATGGAGGTACTTTTCTAGTATTCAGTGATTATTGTAGGCCAGCTATAAGATTGTCGGCGTTAATGGGATTGAGAGTTATATATGTTATGACGCATGATTCAATAGGTTTAGGGGAAGATGGTCCTACTCATCAACCTGTAGAACATTTATCTTCTTTAAGAGTTATTCCTAACTTAGAGGTGTGGAGGCCTGCTGATAGCATCGAAACACTTGAATGCTGGCAGACTGCAATTTCTAAAATAGATAATCCAAGCATTTAGGCATTATCTCGTCAAAATGTTCAGCCTGTCCGGCAAGAAGGTGGAGACATAAATTGGTCATCTAAGGGGGCATATGAATTGTTAGCCAATGAAAAAGCGGAGTTATCTTTATTTGCCTCTGGAACTGAAGTAGAAATTGCAGTTTCTGCGGCAAATAAATTGGCTTTAGAAAAGATTAAAACCAGGATTATTTCAGTTCCTTGTCTAGACAGATTTTTAAAACAAGAAAAAAGTTACATCGACTTAGTTCTTGGATGAGTTCCTAAAATAATTATAGAAGCAGGAATAAGACAAAGTTGGGATTGTATTCTTGGAGATGTAGATTTTTTTATTGGAATGGATAACTTTGGATCGTCAGCACCCGGTAAGGACCTATATAGGTATTTTAATATTACAGAAGAAAAAATAATACAAATAGCTAAATCAATTATTAGTAAAAAGGAGTTATAGATGACTATTAGAATTGCAATAAATGGTTTTGGAAGAATAGGTAGGTTAGTACTGAGAGCTATTGTTGAATCAGAATATAAAGATATTGAGGTTGTGGCAATTAATGATTTGGGGTCTATAGAGGCCAACGTACATTTGTTAAAGTATGATTCGGTTCATGGACGTTTAGAGCAAGATGTACAAGTTACAAATTCAGGAATGGTTATAGAAGGGAAGGAAATTAAAGTTCTTTCAGAAAGACAACCTGAAAACTTACCGTGGAAAGAATTAGGAATTGATTTAGTATTAGAATGTACCGGATTATTTACTAAAAAAGAGGATGCAATAAAACATATTATTGCTGGTTCTAGAAAGGTACTTATTTCTGCTCCTGGGACAGATATGGATTATACAGTAGTTTATGGAGTAAACGATGATGGATTAAAGGATGAATTTAAAGTAGTTTCAAATGCAAGCTGTACAACAAATTGTTTAGCTCCTGTAGCTAAGGTTTTAAATGATACAATTGGAATTGAAATTGGATTTATGACAACTGTCCACTCTTATACTAGTGATCAACCAGTATTAGATACTTTACATAAGGATCTCAGAAGAGCTAGATCTGCAAATTTATCTATGATTCCTACTTCTACAGGAGCTGCTAGAGCAGTGGGACTAGTTTTACCAGAACTAAAAGGAAAATTAGATGGTACTGCTGTTAGAGTACCTACTTCCAATGTTTCTATGGTAGATTTGACATTTTACTCATCTAAGGAAACATCAATCGAAGAAGTGAACTCTTCAATTCAGAAAGCTTCTACTGGGTATTTGAAAAATATAATTAGTTATAACTTAGAACCTTTGGTTTCGGTCGATTTTAATCACAATAAAGCATCATCAAATTTTGATGCTACCCAAACACAGGTAGTACAAAAAAAATTAGTTAGAATATTATCTTGGTATGATAATGAATGGGGTTTTTCTAATCGCATGAGAGATGTAGCATTATTAATGGGAAAATAAATGAAATTAAGAACTATAGATAATCTTGAGGTGCGTGGTAAAATAGTTTTATTAAGATGCGATCTTAATGTGCCTGTTTCAGAGGAGGGAGAGGTCACTGATATTAGTAGAATGGAGCGCCTGCTTCCTACTGTTTCTCAATTATCTAGTAAAGGGGCAAAGATTGCTTTATTATCTCATTTTGGAAGACCTAAAGGTAAATTTGATGAAAAATTTTCTTTAGGAAATCTCTCAGATATATTAGCAGATGTACTAAAAGCCGATGAAATAACTGTTATACCGGATTGCATCGGCCAGGTTACTAGGAAGGTTTTGGAAGATTTGCCTGAAGGAGGTATAGCCTTATTGGAAAATGTTAGATTCTATTTAGGAGAAGAAAAAAATGATTTGGTTTTTAGCAAGTCTTTATCAAAAATAGCAGATTTATATATAAATGATGCTTTTTCTGTGTCTCATAGGAAACATGCTTCCATAAACGGAATTACCAAGTTTCTACCTTCATATGCGGGCAGAGCATTTCAATTTGAAATAGAGATGCTAAATAAGATTTTAGAAAAATCTGTTCCTCCTGTAAGTGCTATAATAGGCGGGTCCAAAATTTCTACAAAGATAAATATATTAAGTAATTTGGTTGAGAAAATGCAAACTATTGCTATAGGTGGTGGGATGGCAAATACTTTTCTTGCAGCTAAAAACATTAGTATTGGATCTTCATTTCACGAAGAAAGCATGATTGATGATGCTAAAGCTATTATAAAAAAAGCTGATAAAGTGGGTTGTAGTATTTTATTACCAATAGATGCAGTTATTGCTGATAAGGTAGAAGTAGGAGTTGAGAGTACAGTTGTTGATATTGATAAAATTCCTAAAAATAAAATGATACTAGATATAGGCTTGAAAACAGTTGACTTGTTTTCCGGT
>CAZNVN010000118.1:3800-4198 GCA_964576635.1 uncultured Rhodospirillaceae bacterium | reverse complement strand
GTTAAAGATGGTGATAATAATTCACCTTTATCAATTCCATTCATTAAAGCTGATTTTTTTAATATTTCACCCGACCCAAACCCCACAGCAATGTGAGCAGGTGTAACACCATTTAATTTAGACATCAATTCTTTAAATTCTGCTTTAGCACCTCGCATAGAGTATAAATTGGATTCACCAAAAGCCTTTCTCATTGCCCTTCGAGCTATTTGAGAAGGTCCATAGGGGTTTTCGTTAAACATCATACGAACTGGTTTATTTGATAATGAATTAATAGTAGCAGCATTAATTGATTTTACACCTGTAACTGCACCTAATAGTGAACCGCCAAATAGCGTGGCGCTACGATTAATCCATTCTCTTCTAGTCATACCTTTATTCATGATCACCTCCTGATA
>CAZNVN010000118.1:0-3790 GCA_964576635.1 uncultured Rhodospirillaceae bacterium | reverse complement strand
AAATGAGCGAAATAAAAAAGGCCCTAATGAATTAGGGCCTTTTTTATAATATATAACCGATAAGTTTATATTATATATTCTATAGGTTATTATTTAACTAACTTTCGGATGGTCAGTTATGTTAATAGTTTTCTAGAAAATTAAGAAATTATTAACACAAAATTATGATTATAGTTTTTGACATTTAGGACAATAATGTGTTCCTCGCTGTACAACAAATATTTTTTTTAGTTTTACACTACATCTTGGACAAGGGCTTCCTCCCTTACCAAAAACATTTAAATATTTTTTAAATCCACCTGATAGTTTGTTTCCATATGAAAAATTGATAATTGTTGTTCCATTAAAATCAATTGCGCTTTGAAGTATTGTAGGAATTGCTCTCCATAATCTTTTTATTTTTTGATTACTTATATCCATAGAAATTTTACATGGATGAATTCTAGCTTGCCATAAAGATTCATCTACATAAATATTACCTAATCCTGCAATAAATGATTGGTCAAGCAACCTAGGTTTAACCATCCCGCGTGTTTTTTTTAAACCTTTTAATAAATATAATAAATCAAATGATGAAGATAAAGGTTCACATCCCAGCTTATTTTCAATAACATCTAATGATTCATAAAAGTAAAATCGGCCGAATTTTCGATAATCTTTGAAATACAACTCTTTACCATTTTGCATACTTATTTTTGCAGTAAAATGTTTTTTATTATCTTGATTAGTTAATTGAGTTTGTAACTGCCCCGTCATCCTTAAGTGTATACATAGAAAACCTTGATCTAAATCAATAATGATATATTTCCCTCGACGTAAAACATTATTGATGCGTTGTCCTGATACTAATTCAATTATTTTATCAGGTGAATGAGTATTAAAAACTTTGGTAAAATTATTTAATGGTTCAATAGTTGTAATAGTTTGATGCAATAAAAGTGGTTTAATATAATTTGCAACAGACTGGACTTCTGGAAGCTCAGGCATAAATTAAAATATTTTAATTTTTTATTTAGCCTGTTTAAGCAGTAACCAAAAAAGAGCGCTTCCAATACAGAAACATAATATACTTATAATAAACAGGTAATATTCAGATTGACCTGATTGAGTAGAAAAATAAAATTCACCTAATGATAATGCTGAAAGAAAACATAGTGCAATAATGGATAGTATTATAAGAACTTTCTTGAAAGTCATATCTATCTAATCAAGTTCCTTTAGACAAAGAGATCTTAATTCATTAAAAGCATAATTTAAATTATTAAGTTCTTTGATATATTGCTCTATAGATGATTTAGACTCAATAATATCCGCAAAAATTTTACTACTTCGATAATAGCTTTCATTATAACGATACCCTGAAATAAGGATTGGGTTTTTATCAGTTGGAGATGTCGACCATGTATCTTGTAAATAAAAATTTTCCGATAATCGGTAATTATAATCTAAAAAAAACTTATCATATTCTTTTGTATGAACTTCATGACGTTTCAAATCTTCATTATATAGTTTAAATAATGTTGTTTTTAATTTGTCAGATTTAATCATTTTGATGAGATCTGAATTAACCAACTGATTGAAAATACCTTCTTGAGGGAAAAAAGAGCGAAGAGCTCTCCCAACCGATGATAAATGATAAATAACACTATCTTCTTCCATTATATTTTTATTATTCAAATTATCAAAAATTAAATTGCAGCTATTCAAAGAATAGTTTTGCAAAATTATAAACCCTTGAATCTGATTAATATCTTCATCAATAACATTAATCAATTGTTTAATAGTATTATTTTTTCGATTTATCTCTATTTCATTTTGGCGTCTTTGCTCCAATAGTAATGAAATCAAAATACCTAAAATGATTACAACAAATTCAAAAGAATATTTTATAGATAATCTTTTGAACATGCTCATTTCTTTTTTTGCTTTAGGCATAATAGATCAAAAAATTATTTATAATAAGAAGTCTCAAAAATGAGGCTTAAATGAGTCTAATATAAAAACTAAACGATTATTTTTTCGATTTAGCGGATTTTTCTTTTGCTTTAACTTCCTTTTTCGAGAACCCTTTATCATATGCTTTATCTGAAAATAGCATAGAAAATTTATCTTTTGATTTATTAACTTTTTTCAAGCAACCTGCACAACATAAATCAACAGATAAACCATCCACTTCAACTTTTTTTACATCTTTCTTTGTATGGTGACTATGGCCTGCGCTTTTTCCAGTAACGGGACAGCCAGTTTGTTCATACTGACCAGTTGCCACTAGTTGAAAATTAGCAGCTTTAGAAAATTTCTGAGAGGATTCATCAAAATCCATTTTGCAGCCCCCGCAGCAAAAATATACCATCCCCTCTCTATATTTAGATGATTCTTCCTTATCTATTTCTTCTCCTGTTACAACACACGTAATTTTTTTGTCATTAATACCAAATTCTTCTGCTATTATAATAGAGGAAAGAGTTAGTAATAATATGAGCCATTTTGTTTTCATTTTTTGATCCTTTTAATTTGATTAATTGTAAACATATTTGACATAATTATTCAAACAACTTTTATTTAATATTTACATTCACTGGTTTAGCAAATTTTAATGTATATCGATCACTTTCACCTATATTTTTATACTTTATTTGTGCTTGTTTAATCTTTTCCTTTGATAAACCGTTCGTTGATAAAGTGGGAGGTAAATTCCATACTCCCCCTGGATGATCTTTAGTATCTTTAGGATTAGCATTTATTTGTGAAGAACCCAAATAAACAAAACCAACTACCTCAGCGTCTTTTATCAGACAAGGTTCGCAAGTATATCCATTGTTATCAATAGTTGTATTACTTCGATGATCAGTAATTCCTAGAATTCCACCAGGCTTTAGAGTATTAAACATAGCTCGTAGTTTTTCAAATTCAGAATTTCCAACCCAATTGTGGTAATTTCTAAAACTTAAAATCATATCAGCTGATTCTTTTTTTCCATACACATTACCATTCATTGCTACCATCTTAGCATTGCTATATAAATCTTTTCTTGATGCTAATCTTTTCTTCTCAGTTTTATATCGATCTCTAGTTCGGTTATTTTCTGATTTTGGATCATAGGTAGCACTAATATATTGACCATTTTTATTTAAATATGGAGCAAGTATTTCTTGATACCACCCACCACCGGGAGAAATTTCTACGACCGTCATCGTATTCTTTAAACCAATAAATTTAAGTGTTTCAATTGGATGCCTATATTTATCTCGCGCTTTATTTTTTTCTGAACGGTGATCCCCATCTATTATATTTTGTAATGATTGCGAAAACGTTAATTGGACCACACCTAATAGTAAAGTTAAAGTTATAAATAACCTTAGTTTCAAATAAGTTGTATCTCTATTCATTATTTAATCCTTTTTTTATAGTTAATATTATTTTGATTGCGAATAAAGCCATTCCCAAAGATCGCCAGAATCCCATACATCTAACCAAACGTCATGACCGCGTCCCTGAACCTCAGTGTATTTTGGTACGCCTCCTGATTTTCTAATTTCAGTATCCATATCTCTTGACCGCATGACATTAATAACTTGGTCTTGGTCTCCATGACAGTACCATAATGGAATTTTAGTCAAAAACTATGCCATAGATTTATCAAAACCTCCACCGGTAATAAAAGTTGCATCATCTGCCTGTTTTGCATGCTCAATATATGAAACAATATTATCAAATGATGCTTCATCAATAACAGCATTCATAAAATTTGTAAAATCCTGTACATCACCCATTTTAATTGAATCTATAT
>CAZNVN010000117.1:0-4328 GCA_964576635.1 uncultured Rhodospirillaceae bacterium | reverse complement strand
GGCCCCATTGCCTTAATATATTGCCAAAAGCTTTTAGGTATAGGAGGTTTTTGCACTTTATTTACTTAAATACTTTGACTACTAGGTCTTTTTCCTTCGATTATAGTACGGAGATGAATTCTTTGTTCTCCTACTGGATAATCAACATTCACAGAATGAATCAAACATCTATTATCCCATATTACCACATCTCCTACACTCCAATTATGATCATATCGATATTTTTTTTGTGTCATGTGTTTATGAATTTGATCAAGTAAAAGGTCGCTTTCTTTTCTTTCAAGACCTACAATTCTATCTGTTCTATTAGAATTAAAATAAATAGCTTTATTTCCTGTTTCATCATGTACTCTTATTAGTGGATGTTCTACATCAGGAGTTTCAGCAATTTCTTCAGGAGTTCTTTTCACTGCTCTAGCTGGTGCTCTCATGGTATCATAACTATGAACAGCTATTAATCCTTCTACGCGTTTTTTCGTATCTACTGGTAAATCTTCATAGGCTTTTTCAGTATTACAAAAACAAGTATGACCTGCTTGAGTGGGAATTACGTGTCCATGTAGTATAGTAGCCTTCGGTGGAAATTCTTTAAATGAATGGTCCGTATGCCATCCACTTCTTCTATTAAGTTTAGGATTCCTAGGTTTATCCTTTTCAGTTTTATATGTACTATCAAGCCTTGATATCTCAGGTAGGTCATCTACCCACTGGCTTCTTGTTGTTTCACTGAATGGTATTCCAAAATGACTTGAAAAATCAAAAAATTGTTTGGGACTCAAAGGATCACCCCTTAAGCAAAGAAGATGATATTTAAGAAAAGCTGCCTTAATTTCATTAATTTCATCAGAAGACAAGGGCTCTTTTAAATTAACTCCAAGAACCTCAGCTCCCAAGGCATTACTTAGTGGACAAATTTCTAAAGTCATTTTGTTTACCAAAAAATATTGTTTACAAATCTTATATCCCTAAATTATCAAAAACTTATACAGTTGGCGATAATTTTTTTACTAATACATAAAATCTTCATTTTTGTTCAATTTTAACCTCATTTTTATAATTTATGATTATTTTGTTTAGAAACCCCTACGTGGTTGGAGTAAAGCATTATATGCAGAGAATATACTCAGTTATTTTAGGTATTATGATTTTATTATATTTTACTATAGTTATGCTCTATGCCTTGAATACAATTCCTGATATAGAAGAGGGTTTGTCTCCCACCCTTATAAAATTTGCTCCAACCACATTAAAATAAAAAACTTATAAGATTTAAGCCTTTATCGAAATTATCTCGTGGGGGGCCATTAGACCAGCTTTAATGTTTTTATATGCATTCTTAATTTTTTCTTTGGCATTGTCTCCCATTAAAATATTCGTTCCAAGGGGAGGAGAAGAATTATCTGTTTTTAATTTTTTTATAATATTTTCAAAATATTCTATTGAAAAATCTCTTTTATCTTCCTCATTTAAAATAGAGAATCCTGATTGGCTTAAACATTTTTTATAATATTCAGGAGTATTAACTTCGCTAGTTTCTTTATTTTCAGCCCAAGGTACAGGATAGGTTAAGTTATTATTACTTGTCATCATTACATCATAAATACCAAATAAAGCTCCTGGTTTAAGTACTCTATATATTTCATCAGTAAGTTTTTTCTTATCTTTTATGTTCATTCCCACATGCATCATATAGGCTGTGTCAAATTGATTATTTTCAAATGAAGTAGAAAGAGCACTTGCATGTAGTAGAGTTATCATTTCAGATAAGCTAACCCATTCAGTAATTTTATTTCCTACTTCAATGTATTCTTTAGTCAGATCAATCCCTGTCATTTTACATTTAAAAGTCTCAGCCGTATATCTTGAGGGTCCTCCTATACCACAGCCTATGTCTAAAACGTGACAGCTTGAATCTATATTAAGTTTATTTATAAAATCTTGGGTAGCTTTAAGTCCTCCGATGTGAAACTCATCTACTGGAGATAAATCATATATGGTAATGTTTTCTATAGTTTTACCCATATTTTTAATTCCACTAAGAATTAAATCTATTATTGATCCTTGCGAGTAATGTTGCTCAACTTTCTTTTCATCTATCATTACTTTTCCCCTTTTCATGAGGTGATAGGGTTGCATATACTGCTCTATTCATGGGAGTATCTATACCATTCTTTTTTCCCAGTTTGTCTATGGCTCCGTTAAGAGCAGAAGCTTCCAATTTCTCTCCTTTTTCTAAAGCTGGGAGTGTGGATGCTTTCATTTCTTCAGGGAGCTTATCTAATCCTTTCATAACCATTTCAACTTGATTGTCAGGTAAAATAATGTTTTCTGATCGAGCTACAGCAACAACTTCTGTTGCTAATTCCTTCATAAGATTTCGAGTTTCTGGATTTTTTCTACACATACCTAATGGTAATCTTGTTAGGCAGTTGACCCCTGCAAGAGTGCATATTATCACTACTTTTTGCCATATATCAGATTCAATGTTTTCTGGTATAGAGTGATTTATGCCAGCTTCTTTACAGGCAGATTGGAATGCTTTAATTCGTGCGGTAACTATGTTATCAAATTCGCCAAACTTTAACATTTGCATAGTTGCATTGTGACGAATTACACCTGGTTTTTCGATTAAAGCGCTGATAGCAGCAACACCACCTATTACATTTTTATTACCGAGGATATTTTGCATTATTTTAATATGGCCTATGCCATTCAGATATGGAATTACTCCAGTTTTTGGTGCTACAACTGGTTTAATTAATTTAGATGCTTCTTCAGTGTCGTAAGCTTTTACACAAAATAAAATTATATTTGCATGATCAAAGTCAACGGGGTTATCGCTGACCTTTGCTGGATAGATTGTCATGTCTCCAAGTTCACTCAAAATCTTAAGTCCATTTTTTTTTATGGCTTCAAGATGGCGACCTCTAGCCACAAAACCAACATCATGTCCGGCCTTTGCAAGACGAGCCCCAAAATATCCTCCGACACCTCCAGTGCCCATAACAATAATTTTCATTACTTCTATCCCTTTTAACCATGCTATAACATAGTTTTGTGAAATCCAATTATATTAACTACTCCTCTTGACCTGATCAAACATTAGCAATATTGATCGATATAAGGACTGATGTTAAGTTAAGGTTATGACTAATTTTATAGGACGATCAATAGAACGGGAAGAAGATATAAAACTTCTTCAAGGTGAAGCACGCTTTGTAGATGATATGCCATTTCGTAAAGATACATTACATGCTTCGTTTGTTAGATCACCTTATCCACATGCTAAAATTCTAAATATTAATGTTTCTGAAGCAATCAAGATTGATGGCGTTGAGGTAGTTCTAATAGGAGAAGACGTAAAAAAATGGTCTAAGCCATTTATTGTTGGAGTTAAACAACCTATGGAACATTGGTGTTTAGGTGTAGATGTAGTTCGTTATGTAGGAGAACCAGTAGCCATAGTTATTGCTTCTAATCGTTATATTGCAGAGGATGCTTCTGAACTTATTAATGTTGAATATGAGGTGCTTGATCCTGTTATGAATATAGATTCATCCATAAAAACAGATGCACCTATCCTTCATGAAAAATTAAAAAGTAATATAGTAAGTAAAAGAAATTTTAATTATGGCAATGTAGATCAGGCGTTTTCCAGTGCTAAAAACATTGAAGAAATAGATATTGAATATCCTCGAAACTCTTGTACTCCGATTGAATGTTTTAACATAATATCAGAATATTCGTCTAGTGATCATAGCTATGATGTGTTGTCTAATTTTCAAGGTCCCTTTGCGCTACATTCTGTTATGGCAATGGCATTACAAATACCTGGAAATAAATTAAGATTAAGAGCGCCTCAAAATTCTGGAGGTAGTTTTGGGGTAAAACAAGCCATATTTTCATATATAGTCGCAATTTCATTAGCTTCAAAAAAAGCTGGAAGACCAGTAAAATGGGTAGAAGATAGATTGGAACATTTAATAGGAGCAAGTTCAGCTACCGGAAGAAAGTCAAAAATTTCTGCGGCAATAACAGGGGATGGACTTATTTTGGGATTAAAAATTATTCAATATGATGATTGTGGTGGTTATCTAAGAGCTCCTGAACCAGCATCACTCTATAGGATGCATGGTAATTTATCCGGGGCTTATACAGTACAAAATATATCTTTAACAAACTACGTCGTTTTGACTAATAAAACTCCAGCTGGTTTAAATAGAGGTTTTGGTGGTCCACAGCTTTATTTTGCTCTGGAACGATTAATGCATAAAATATCAAAAGAGTTAAAGAAACCTCATTTGGAAATTATTAAAACCAATTTAATT
>CAZNVN010000116.1:0-4343 GCA_964576635.1 uncultured Rhodospirillaceae bacterium | reverse complement strand
CCTGTGCTTACAATACCAGCACTTAAAGAAGTAAGACCAAACTTCATCAACATTCGGGCCCATTCTTTTCTATCATCACGACGATCATTAACTTTATTCCACACTTCTAATACTGGTGTTAAACCAAAATTAGCAGTAAGAGAATATTCCGTAATCCAAGTATCTATTTTTGAAAATGCTCTTGCGTAGCTCATTTTATTCTCTCATTAATATCCACCGCCAGCGCTGCCACCGGCAACACCTTGAGCTGCGGCTGTTGATTGATCAGCAGTTCTACCTATAATATCAAAATTAGGATATTTCATTTCCCAAACTGCATCCACAGGAAGTTTTAAAATACCACTACTTGTATTAGCGTTAATATTAAATTCTGCTCCTGAATAAACTCTTGACCCTACAGTAACAGTTTTATTAACTATTTTTAAATTAGGTACAGCCAAGATTTTTTGCAGCGATTGTAGTCGAGCTTGAAGATCTGGTATAACAATACTATCATTAAAATTAGTGCGGCTTGTATCCAACAATCGTTGCAATACCAAAATACATTCCATCAAAGCTTCTTGAGCATTAACATTTGCTTTCGGCACAATAGTAAAGTCTACTCCAATATTAATTATACGACCATTGCTTATCTTTATAGTATCAGAAAAAGATTTAAAATTTTTAATATAAGTTTCTATATTATTTTTAATTACACCTGAAGATAATGTTAGTTGTTGCTCACTATTTCTCGTAACAATAAATAACTCAACCCCCATACTATTGTTTGGATCTTTTCTCACAAAACTTCTAAATACACTTCCAAATTGTGATGGCATAGACATTATTCTAGCTTGATAATCTTGTAATGTAACACATCGCAATTGTGACCCCATATTATATACGGCGTTTTCTCTAATAGATGCAACCGTTTCTGCTTGCTCACCACCACTAGCTTGTTCACCATTGCTTGATGCAAGACTATTAGAAATATTTGTTGTTACAATAGGTTGCAGTGATTCTAAATTAGGTGTAGCAAAAACCAATTGTTTATTTACTACTCTCGTCAAAGTGTTTGCACCTACATTAGTGGCTACACCACCACCAGCTCTATAATTTATGACTACATCAGTATTTTGAGGAGCAACTCCAAGAGATTTAGTCTTTAAAAAATTAGTAGAATCAATAGCTGCCGGAGCAAAACCAGAAGGCGATCCTCTTAATGTCGGAGGTAATACAAAATCATTAGGGTTAGGTATAACATCAGCATCAGCCTCCATTAAAACACCTGGCCCAAACCTTATAGACGTTAGGCCAGTCGGATCTCTTTCAACTACAAATCTTTTTGGAACTCTTTTTAGCCGCATAATATAGCCAGCATCACTGGTGGAGCTATTATCTGTATTTACATCTCCTACAAAAATAGTATCTCTAGCTAAATTATCTACTTCAAAATACTCACTACCATCTGATGCAGATACGGACATCACTTCATTTATATTAGATTCAGGCAACGTAACTTTTAAAAATTTAATCGGATCATTCGCCCTATATCTAAATACTTTTGAAATTCCAGCTACAGCTGAAACACCTGACACACTCACCTGAGTTGTGCCGCCTGATGATTTAACAATTCTATTAGATGGATTTGAAAAATCTACATCACTTAAAGTTTCAAAAGATACTACCGGCTCATAATTAGTAAGTATTGTCGCACCTTTTTTCAAAACAAACAATGTTTCAGCAGAAGTGCTTTCAGTAAAATCGGCCGACAAAGAAATATTAACAATAGCCGGCGTATTATTCTTGGGTTTATATCCAAAATTTTGTGCTAATGAAACTATATTTTTTAATTCTACCGCACGATTAATATATGCTTCATTAACTTGCCGATCAATATTAAAACTAAGTATATCGCCAACATAGGCAATTAACTCTAATAAAGCCATCCCTCCAGATGCATCATTAAAATCACGCCAATCACTTGGAAAGTGTCTTTTAACATAATCCATAAGATCACTTTTAATAGAATCAAAATCTTTAGATAAATAATTAATATCTCTGTTTGAAGGTATAGGCTTTTTTGTTCTCAGGATTATTCAAAGTTATGTCCACATTATCAGTTAGAGCCGCTTGATCAGCTATAGCATAAGCCATATTTATTACCACTTTATTATCACCCAATTGCGGCTGTTCTTGTCGTGTTATCATCTTTATATTAAGTATTCTTATATAAGGTAAATATGTTTCTATAGCAGTTTCTATTTCTAAACGTATATTTTCAAAAGTTTCATCTCTTGTAGGTGGCTCAAACAATTGACCTGTCATAACTGCAATATTAGTGCCAAGATTATTATGCATTACTCTTTCGCCCTTAGTAGTCAAAAGTAATATTTTTATATTTTCCCTTACGGCACTAATAGTATCAGTATTGCCTTCAAAATACCCTCTTCTATAAGATTTTAAAGGAAACTTAAGATTAATAGAGTTTACAGTAGCTGCATATTTTTTTCTTTGTGTTATAATTTGTCGCCTATCTTGATCAGTAGAAACATATCCATCCGGATAAAACGGATCTATTACTGTATCTGAGCCGGTAAAATTCTCTCTAGGCATAATATAATCTCAACTAATTAACAAATTGATTTTTACTTAAAAATTGATTAACCTTTAAAGCTAATTTCGATAACCTTTCACGCTGTTGATCAACCTTACTAATCACATCTTCTAGATTAGAATCAACCACTCCTGTTTTTAATCCTAATTCAGTTTTTTCAAGATTTTGATGCGCTGAATCAGGTAACGAATCCGATGGTGATGATCTATCAGTTTCAACAGGTGCTGTAAAACGAGGATTATCTTCACCTCCAATAATTGCTTCAAAATTAATTTTTTGTGTTATATTTCTACTTCGCATTCTGCCAGGAACAATTTTTGGAGGCTCTTGCACTGTAACCGTTCTTGAAGGGTGGGTGATAATGTCATATGTTGGTGTACCCACGGCATGCCCCAGCGAGTTCTTGGACCAGGTGGTGCCTGTTTGTACTTTTGTTGTGTATGCAGGCACTGTAATAGTCTTACTTCCTTGCGGTTTAACCTTCGTCCTCGTTCTATAAAGATCTCTACTTTTAATTTCTTTTTCTAAATTTAAATCTATTTTAGGTAAGGCATGAGTATGTTCTAAAAAGGCATCTAACAAAACTTGAGTAGTAGAAGCAAACTCAGAAACTGTATTCATCATCTCTTTGATTAAGTTATAAGACTGTTGTTGTTGAGTAACCAGTTTTTCGCCCAACACTTGCCTATACAAAACTCCAGCAACATTGCGAGAAGAAATATTATAAATTTCTTCAGCAATATTGACTATCATACTTTTATCTTCTCCATCTATTTGATTAGTTTGTTTATGGCCATAGTAACTCTGGTAACTATAATTTCCTAATCTTTGTATAGAAGAATCTACAAGATGAATAGTTTTAGTTTTAGTTTCACCTATAGATGGATCTACACTTCTATTCATATCGTTCTGTGTAACTGCTTCTCCGTTACTCCCAATAGCATATGTACTAGTAGGCACTGAAGTGTAATCAAAACTATTAACTATACCTCTAGATATTAACTGTCCATCCATTCTAATGCCTTGCTCTAACACCCCTTTTTTATTATTTCTATTAAAAGAGTGTCTTACATAAGTTTTAGTTCTACCTTGCTGCACAACATCACCATAAGTCATAGGTATAGAAACATTGCTCTCTACTGATGATGGCATTTTATGAGCTTGATTCTTTCTTAAATCTTTAACATCAAAAGAAAAACCATATCTATATCTATTATCTGTTTCAGGATCGTTTATTCCTACATAATCACGGGCATAGCTTATGTTTAACGGACTAGAATCATTAATTCTTCCAACATAGTAGCCGCGAGAAGAGAACTCAGAATTTTCTTTAAGAATTAAAACCTCTTCTCCTATTTCCGGAATACATATAGTATGCATAGGAAAAAGAGGTGGGTAATATACTTTAGTTTCTTGATCAGTGGGATCTATTACATCATCATCCATTCCAATAATTTTTGCAAATACACTAAAAGGCGGCACAGCACTGGCATAAGTAGTAGATTTTATTGCATCAAAATCAACATCTATAACAACCCCTTTAAATATTAAAGTAGGAGTTGGCTTAGTTACGCCATCCGATACATTATAACTATTTTGAATATAATCAGTGCCCTTATTAAGTTGTCTGAAAATATTCGAAGGTCCATAATTCATTTTTCTATCTCTACATCTTTAATTACAGCGCCATTTTCCTGTAAAACACCTTCTAAATATACTAACTCTTTTTTGGTTTCCGTTATTTTTT
>CAZNVN010000115.1:0-4409 GCA_964576635.1 uncultured Rhodospirillaceae bacterium | reverse complement strand
AATAACTGGGGCAGGTTCTGGTATTGGTAGAGAAATTGCCCTTAAATTAGCCAGGGAAAAAATAAATATAGTGATAGTTTATAAAAACAATGATGCAAACGCTGAAGAATCTTCGAGAATGATAAGGGATATTGGTGCAAAAGCCATTGTTTTTAAAGTGGATGCAAGTGATACAAATGGCATAAAGAAAATGGTTAATGATGTTCATGAATATTTCGAAAGAATTGATATTTTGGTAAATAATGCTGGAGTATTTTTGCCTTCATCATTAATAGAAATGAGTGAGGAAATTTGGGATCAATCGTTGGACGTTGACTTAAAAGCAAGTTTTGTTTGTACGCAAGCAGTTGCACGTCATTGGAAAAAGATGAAAAAGAGTGGAAGGGTTGTAAATATTGGATCAGTACATGGTACAAGGAGTTGGCAAGGACTTACTGCTTACTCATCCGCTAAAACTGGTTTAATCGGTCTAACACGAGTAATGGCACTAGAACTCGCTCCTTACAATATCAATGTAAATTTAGTTAGCCCTGGTGCAATCTCTACTGGAGGGAATGCAGAAAAGAACATTGATCCGCAATACGCTTTAAAAATTAAGAAACATATTCCACTAGGTCGTATGGGAACAGGTGAAGAAGTCGCAAACTTGGTTTTTTTTCTTGTCAGTAAAGAAAGCAGTTACATTACGGGGTCTGAATTCGTGATAGATGGAGGCCTTCTATTAAGTCCATTAGAGATATGAAATAATTTCAAATTATTATAAATAATATAAATCCATGAAATTTGGTATTTCCTATTATGGCACGTATCCGTTAAATGAGTTTTTACAAGTAGCAGAAGTTGCAAATAAGGTTGGGGCGGACTCTATTTGGTTGTCAGAGGAATTCATCTATAGAGACCCTTTCATATTAACATCTAGTCTTCTTTACAACATAAATAATATAAAGTTGATTCCTGGTCCAGTAAGTCCTTTCTTCAAACACCCTGTAGCTATTGCTAGGGAGATTTTAACACTAGCTGAGGTTGATGATAATAGATTAGCAATTCATATCGGAATAGGTGACTTAAATGGACTAAAACAAATGGGCATAAAAGTTTCTAAACCTCTAAAAAAATTCGAAGAGGCTATTAAAACCATTCGTAGATTAATTAATGGAGATTTGGTTTGCAATATTGATAGTACTTGGGACATAAATGGAATAAAAATGGTTTTAGGTGGGAAATTCAAAATTCCAATTTACACTGCAGCTATGGGAGTTAAGATGCTTGAACTTTCAAGGAAATTGTCAGATGGAACTGTGCTTTCTCATATGACTTCGGTTGACTACATTCACAAAAGTATAGAAATGGTGCAAAGCATTCCTGAAGCAATTAAACGTCCAGAGCACGAGTTTTTTCAGTTTTTTGTATTATCTTTTGCCGAAAACAAAAAATTTGCATACAACCAGATAAGGCCTGACGCTGCACATTGGTTAGGAGTAAGTTTCCCTCAACCAGTACACGTGCAAGATTGGGATAATAACGGACTAGAAGTTGATTATATTTCTATTTACGAAGCAATTAATCGAAATGAATTAGATCGTGCTTGCAGTCTAGTTAGTGATACAGTTTTAGACAAACTTGCTATAGTTGGAACACAAAATGATATTGAGAGACGATTACAAGAGTACCTAGATGCTGGGGTAACTTACGCAGTTATTAATCCGTTTGGAGACATTGATGCTAAAATTAAAACAGTTAAAATAGTTGCTAGTATGTTTAATAAATGAAAAAAGCATACTACAACTGCGTAATTTCTATAAAATTGTTTTCTGAAATAATTTAAATTATGTTTATTATTAATAAATAAAATTTAATGAAATATCGTTTTTATTAAATAGGATAATATTTTGAATTTTTTTAGTATAATTGGTTTATTTAATTTAATATTTATAAAATTAAATGCATAAATTTTATGAAAGATTCAATAAATGATAATAATGTAATACAACCTTTACTTTCAATAAAGGGAGGATACAAATATTTTGGTGGTATTACTGCATTAGAAAATGTTGATTTTGAAATTAATGATCAAGAAATATTGGCATTATTGGGTGATAATGGTGCTGGTAAGTCGACTTTAATTAAAACCATCTCAGGAGCTTATACATTAGACAAAGGAGATATGTTTTTTGAAGGTAAAAAAGTTAATATAAAAAAAACGGAAGATGCATATAAATTAGGAATAAAAACTGTTTACCAGGATTTGGCATTATTTGATATTTTGGATGTTACAACGAATCTATTTGCTGGGGCTGAAATTACTCGATGGGGTTTTTTACAAAAAAAGAAAATGCAAATGAAAGCAATTAATGTTTTGGGAAATCTTAAAACTACCATTAAATCATTAAAACAAGAAATAAGGTCTCTATCTGGAGGGCAGCAGCATTCTGTTGCAATAGCTAGAGGGGTGTATATTGGTCAAGAACCTAGACTCATAATTATGGACGAACCCACAGCAGGTCTTGGTGTAAAACAAAGTAGAGAAGTACTCAAATTATTGACAGAACTTAAAAATCAATTGCCGATAATATTCATCACGCATAATCTTGATTTCGCATTTGAAATAGCTGACAAAGTTGTAATATTGTCTAGTGGAAGAGTTGTTGGTAAACGGATAATTAAGGATGCAAACAAAACAGAAATTGTAAAACTGATGATGGGAGTAAACGAACTGTCCAAATAGTATAAAGTATATGTATTCTTATCATATATCTTCATGCATACACTTTTACTCAGTCTGAAGAAAATCAAGTTACATCAATAAAAATTGCTAGTTTACAAGGTCAATTCTGGACAGACTGGCCCACATTACTTGCTTATTCAGTATTGTTTACTCTCCCGATTATTATCCTATTTATTATCACTCAGCGTTATCTTGTACAGGGTTTAACAACAGGCTCCACAAAATGAAGAGACCTGAAATAACTAAATCATACTTAGGAGTTCAAAATGTATCCAGATTTGAAAGAGAAGTTAGTAATAGTGACAGGTTCCGGTGCAGGAATTGGTCGTGGGGTTGCTATGAGGTTTGGACGAGAAGAATCAATAGTAGTAGTCAATGATCTGCGTTCGGAAGCAGCCAAAAAGGTTACCATGGAGATTGAATCAGCAGGCGGAAGATCACTGAGTATACCAGGAGATATGACAAATGAATCCGAAGTAAATAAGATGTTTGATCAGGTAATAGAAACATACGGTCGGGTTGATATACTGGTTAACAATGTCGGCCTGTTTGAGTTTAGTGAACTGGTAGGATCTACAATCGAAGGATGGAACAAGGATTTTGATGTAAACCTCAAGAGTGCATACTTATGCTCTAACAGAGCTGCTCAAGAGATGAAAAAAGTAGGTCAAGGCAGAATCATCAATACTTCCTCTGGTGCTGGCAAGGTCGGAGGGACCTGGTCAAGAGGTTATGGTGCATCAAAGTGGGCAGTTTTAGGATTAACTAAGTCGTTGGCAGCCGAGCTGGCTCCTAATATAAGAGTTAATGCCGTTTGTCCTGGAATAATTGAAACTGACATGGATGAAAAGTTCGTAAAAGATATTGCCAAAAAACAAGGTGTAACACCGGAAGACTTCAAAAAAAATAGAGAGAAAGATATACCATTGAAACGTATTGGAAAGCCCGAAGACGTAGCAAAAGCAGTTGTTTTTCTAGCTTCAGAGGAGTCTAGCTATACCATTGGGGAGGCTTTGAACGTTTCTGGAGGTCTGGTTATGCATTAGTTAAAATTCAATTTTTGTTTTTGGTGTTGACTCATTAAAACATGGCAAAAATAATTTAATTACAAACATATTGAATTAAATTTTCAGTACTTCAGTATTTACTTGAACTATTCGTTTTTTAGTTTATGATCAGGCCTGAGAAATTAATCTAAATTTCTTTTTTTAACGGCTTATATCGATTCAAAATCTAATTTTAGGAGGAATATGAGTAAAAGTAATGGTTCATCAAAAAAAAACAGTAAGAACACAGTGGAGTACGAGAATAATACTAAAATTAAAAGAAGATCGTTCATTAAGTATTCAGCTACAACCTCCGCTGCATTATCATTTCCATTGATTTTCAATGGTTCCAAGAAAGTGAAAGCAGATACTATAAATCTTGTGTATCAGAACTGGTCAGCTCGTGACGAAGAGATGCCTTGGGAAAGAGAACTGATACAAAAATTTATGAATGCTAACCCTAATATAAAAATAAAATTGTCAGTTGGTCCTTACGCTTCTCACCATGACAAGATTATCATGGCAACAAAAGCCGGCGCTGCACCGGACGTTTATCAAGTTATCCCAGAGGACATGATTGCCTTTGCCACTGAGAATGTAGCAATGAACTTAGACAATTATGTTCATAAGGAAGGAGG
>CAZNVN010000114.1:0-4459 GCA_964576635.1 uncultured Rhodospirillaceae bacterium | reverse complement strand
CATAATACCCATAGCTTCCAATTATCGCCATGGTCAATTATTTGCTTAGCAATTGGTGCTATATGTTCAAATCCTTCTAACACCTCTTCTTTTGGTACAGAGCGGCCAGCAACAGCTTCTTTCATATCTCTATGATAAGTTACTACTAAATTAAAGACTTTCCATCCTTTTAAAGGATAATGAACAATATGACATTTTGGTCCTGCCCACAAAGTTGCGGCATTCCAACGTAGTTCTTCAGGCATTTGTTCTGTGGGAATTACAGATCGATAGGTAGCATGTCCAGATATATTTGGTTCTCCATCACCTATCATCTGTTGACGTATGTTTGATCGGAGTCCCTCTGCACCTATTAGTGCTAATCCATCTATAGGAGATTCATTTTTGACATATAGACGAACATTATTCCCGTTCTGTTCATATCGTTCAGCTATATGATTTGTTCTGACTTCTATAAGTTGACTGTTAACACAGTAATCCAATAATGCTTTGTGCATGTCAGCGCGATGCACTACTGCATAAGGATTACCCATGCGTTTACGAAAAGTTTTATCAAGAGGAATACGCGCAATATCTTTACCTGTAATAGCATCCATTAGACGAAGAGAATCAATGTAGACAGCGTTTGCTCTAGCAGTATCTCCTACACCTAGATAATCGAAGCAATGAAATGCGTTTGGACCAAGTTGTATACCAGCTCCGATTTCTCCTAATTTAGGCGCAGCTTCGCATACAATTGATTTAAATCCCTTTTGAGCTAAACCAGCAGCAGCTGCAAGACCACCTATCCCACCACCCGCAATTAAAATTGATTTGTTACTCATATTTTTATATTAATCGATGAAGGATTGGTATACAAGGTTACGCAAAACCATTCTGTAATAAACTCTATTAAGAACAGACTGAGTCATGGAGACGACAATCAAATTCTCTTTGGGGTCTACCCAAAAATAAGTTCCGGCGTAACCACCCCAAAAATATTCACCGGCTGATCCTGGCCATGACGAAATTCCATCATCTTCTCTAACACCAAATCCTAAACCAAAACCATATCCAGGACCTGGTAGATAGTATGGTCCTGCCCTGCTTATACCCTTACCTAAATGATTTGCAGTTATATATTGTACAGTTTTGGAGCTAAGGACACGTGTTCCATCCAGTACACCGCCATTAAGCATCATTTGACAAAAGCGAAGATAATCACCAACCGTAGAAACTAAACCATGGCCGCCGGAAAGTAGTTTTGGTTGCTGTGTAACATTAATAAGTTTAGGTTCGCCGCTATTTGGAAGTGGCTCGGCAATACGAGACCAGTCTTCTTTGGGCACCCAAAAGGCTGTATCGACCATATTTAAGGGTTCAAAAATATTTGTTGCCATAAAGGAATCTAATTTTTGACCTGATACTACCTCCATTAGATGTCCCAGGACTTCAACGGAGCGGCCATACTCCCAGTGTTTTCCAGGTTGGTATGCCAACGGCAGTTTAGCCAGTTGAGAAACAAAATCCTTTAGCGAAATATCCATGGCATTTAAATTACCTATCCCTGATTCCTTAAGTTTTTGCCTAGCAGGTGAATTTCCAAAAAATCCATACGTAAAGCCGGCAGTATGGCGAAGGAGATCATGAATCTTGATTGTTTGCTCTGTATCAACAATCTCTACAGTATCGACCTCTGTTACAGGATCACTGATGGCTTTTGCAACAGTCATGTTCATAAGTTCGGGAATATATTTTCCGACTGGTTCCGAAAGATATAGCTTCCCTTTCTCATGCAATGTCATTGCACCCACACTCACGATAGGTTTAGTCATTGAATAAATACGGAAAATTGAATCCGTGCGCATGGGCGTGTTAGTTGAGGCATTTTGCATACCATATGCCTTAAAGAAAACAAGCTTTCCATGACGAGCTATTGCAATTACTGCTCCGGGAATTCGTTTCTCTAAGATTCCAGTTTCAAAAGTGGTGTCGATTATTTCCAGTCTCTCCGAGGACAATCCTACCGATTCAGGAGAAGCTTTTGGAAGAGGTGTATCTTCCGCATAAATATTTCCTGAAAGAGACAATATAAATATTATTAATAAAATTTTCATGGTTTTATTCTAGCACAAAAAATAAAGGAAGAAAAAAAAGATGTATCCATTAAAGAAACTAAAGAATTGATTCAATTGTCTTTGTTCTTATTATTCAAAGTTTGTAGAATACATTATGAAAAAAATATTATTAATGTTTTCTATATTCGTTTTTTCTTTTTCTTCGGCTCAAGCTCGCCATCCTTCTTCTATAGTTGGATGGAATAAAACTATTAATTTTTATGACCTTGTACAAAGAGAAGGATTGTATTACGAAAAATCTACTAATGTCCCATTCACAGGTAAAGTTTTTGGTACTTCAGTAGGAAAGATATTAAAAGGAAAAAAAGTAGGTGAATGGCTATTCTATCGAGATGAGGGTGGAGAATTAAAAGCTAAATATTATTATAATGAAGGTAGAGTAGAAGGTGAATATTCCTTATATTGGTTCAATGGTCAGTTAATGAGTAAAGGAAATTTTAAAGATTCTAAAAGAGAGGGTCAATTTTTTTCATATCGAGAAAATGGAAAGTTGTTTTCAAAACAAAATTATAAAGACGGTAAATTAGAAGGTGAACAATTATGGTATGATGAGGATGGTCAATTAAAAAAAACTGAAATATATGAAGATGGTAAGTTAATAGAAACTGTAAGACAGTGGAATTTAAATTGATTCATAAAAAAATCAGGAGTGTTAATTATAGCAAGATTGATAGATGAAATGACTGGTGTTAGGATTGGGTATGAAAAAATTTAGCAGATACATTAGTGTAAGAATTACTTTTCTTATAGCAATATGGGTCGTTGTGATTTTGCTAAATTATTATTTCTTTTTTATATATTAATAAAATTACATTTTGTAAATAATTATACAAACAGTAATAACTACAACGATTACAACTGCAATGCCTATTAAAACAAATAAATTCATAACTAATTTACGGTAGGTCCATTATTCCCATCTTCCCAATAGGAATCGCCTCTCTCGAACTTCTTAGTCGTATTTGGATTGAAGGGGCACTCTGATATTTTTGCCAATGGCGGCTGTTTATGACTCGGGTTTCTGACCTGATTGGCACGAGCTTTTTCCGGTGTCGAAAGCTTGGAATGAGGCAGTACTCGCTCTTTCATCGTGAAGACTAACCACACTGCCTTACGGATTATTGCTCTCATTATCGGGTTGGGGTTATCCATTTGCATTACTTTACGCGTTTCCGGTGTTTGCATTGATAATACAAACTGTCGTCCTGCCCAGTGTAGACCACGCGGCAACCAGGCATTGTTGAACTGTTGTGTAATAGCTTCGGCAAGCTGTTTCCCAGCCTCTGATTCTTCCCACGAATGTCCTTCGAAATCTTCTGCAACACGCATCATATCGTCCCAAGAGTCGGGAAAATCGATGAACTGGCCTACTTGACTGCGGAACTGACCACATAGGCTTTGCCAATAAAGGTGAGTCGCAATTTTTTGCTTTTCCGAGAAGCCACGTGCTCCGACGGAGAGTTTAATTTTGTGCAAAGCAGTGCCAATCCAAACACAGGTGTAAATGAAGTCACTTGCAGGGTAGTTTCCCGGGAACTTCTTGCTCAGTGCCATATGGATCTTATTTACGCCCTCCATAGATCTACGCACATCGGGATGAGATGGGCCCAGTTCGAACCATTGCCAGAGCCGTTGATTAGTATCGATTATCCGTCCTTCCTGGTCGTTGAGAACCTTTCCAGTATTCTCTACTAACATATTATTTATCTTAGGTCTCATTGTGAAGGCTGGCATCCCCAGGGTGTAGAGAACATTCATGATGAAATCACCATAATAGTAGACAGTAGTCAAAGACCATATTTGCTCATAGTGCGTGTGTGGATCAAGTTTTTCAATCTCTCGTTCGACCCAATGGTAACCACTCTTATCGAGTTCTTTCCTAGGCATATATTTGGCAAAAGCTTCCTTTCTCAATTGCTCTTCACTACTAATACTGGCTTCCATTGTTCCCCCTAATATTATCTTTTTAAAACTTAAATATAAAGGTACTATACTTGACTTGATAATTAAATAAAATAAAACTTTACTAATTTACCCTTAAATAATTGTAACAGAGTAAGATGAAAGTATTATTTTTATTAAAATTATATCTATAGTTCTACTGGATAGATTTAACACGCTCGGTTCATAAAGGAATAACTTCAAAACCTTCAAAAACTGGGTGACCCAAGTAAATGTCACTGTGCTTACCTGCCCTTTTATGTGCCTGACGAAATGATTCAGATTTCGTCCAATTGACAAAATCAGTCTGCGATTTCCAAGTGCTATGTGATGCATAAAGTGTATAGGTCTCTTCTGTTCCACCTTTAACTAGATGAAATTCTAAAAACCCTGACACATCA
>CAZNVN010000113.1:0-4478 GCA_964576635.1 uncultured Rhodospirillaceae bacterium | reverse complement strand
CATGAAGAAGAAGCATTTATTGAAAAGTGGATTGATAAGGTAGATTTTTTCGTTATACAAGATTTTCAACCACCAGATCTAGATACAAATTATTCGGAATATTTATCGTCAGAATCTGTTTTTAGAAAAAACATTGAAGAATCTGGTTATAATTGTCAGCAACCATGGCAACGAGTTTTAGTGCGAAGCAGTGGAGAAGTTTGTCCTTGTTGTGCATTTTTTAGTAAAGAATTGTCACTTGGTAATCTAAAAGATCACACTATACATGAACTTTGGAACTCAAAAGAAATGCATG
The DNA here is from genome assembly GCA_964576635.1 of uncultured Rhodospirillaceae bacterium. Taxonomy (GTDB): domain Bacteria; phylum Pseudomonadota; class Alphaproteobacteria; order TMED109; family TMED109. The sequence continues at coordinate 4,183 of CAZNVN010000113.1, read as the reverse complement.
ATTTACGTGATATGCATAAACGAGGTGATTATGGAGAAAATCCTTGGTGTAAAAAATGCATTAATCATATGTGTGGCGACTATAAGGGCTCAGAACTCATAGATATCAAAAAACCAGAATAAAGATAAATTATAATTTCCTAGACAAGTTGATAACTATGTAGCTACTAAATTTTCTTGTGAACATTATTTCAATCATTCCTGCTAGGGGTGGATCAAAAGCTATTCCACTAAAAAATTTGAAAATTTTATGCGGCAAACCCTTGCTTGATTATTCAATCAACGCTTCTTTAAAATCTAAATTTATCAAAAGAACATTTGTTTCTAGTGATCATTCAAAAATTCTTAATAGAGCACAAAAATTAGGTGCGGAAATAATTACTAGACCTAAGAACATCTCAACTGATAAATCAACCACAGAATCAGCAATAAAACATTGTTTGAATCATCTTAAATCAAAAGAGAATTACACACCAGATGTAATTGTATTACTTCAAAATACGTCTCCACTAAGAAATGTTAAGCATATTGATGGAGCGATACGATTTTTTTTGAAAAGTGATCTTGATTCAGTGTTAAGTGGTTACAAATCACATCATTTTCTATGGAAAACGAAAAATCACAAATTACTTCCTGTGAATTATAATCCCTATGCTAGACCGATGAGACAGGAATTTAATAATCAATATATTGAGAATGGGGCTATTTACATAACTAAATTTTCTTCTTTTCGTAAAAGTCAGTCTAGAATATCTGGAAAGATAGGACTATATGAAATGCCTGAGGAAATTTCTATTGATATAGACACTCGGGAAGATTTCAAGTTGGTAGGAAAAATGCTTAAAAAATAGAAACAAAATCGAGTTTAATTTCCAAATTGTTCTATTCTTAATTTAAAATAATTCATATCATATTCCACCATGTGTTTTACTAGATCTTTAAATTTCATTTTAGGTTTCCAACCTAGTTGTTCTCTTGCCTTAGAAGAATCACCAATTAATTCATCTATATCAGTAGGTCTCATATTAGATTCATCAATTTCCACAAAATCATGCCAATCTCCTAGTCCAGCATATCCAGATGCCAGTGTTAAAAATTCTTCAACAGAGTGAGATTCACCTGTAGCAATAACATAATCATCTGGTTTATCTTGTTGTAACATTAACCACATAGCTTCTACATAATCACCTGCAAAACCCCAATCTCTTCTTGCATGAATATTACCAAGAGTAAATTTTTTAATTTTTTTGAATTTTATTCTTGCTAAATTCCAAGATATTCTTCTTGTAACAAATTCTATACCTCTAAAGTATGACTCGTGATTAAATAAAATTCCACAACAAGCAAAAATATTGTATGCTTCTCTATAGTGATTGGCTATCTGATGAGCAAAAACTTTTGCTGTGCCATATGGACTGCGTGGCTTAAAAGCTGAATTTTCATCCTTTATTCCAGGAGAATTTCCAAACATTTCACTCGCGGACGCTTGGTAAAATTTTGCGTCAGATGCATTTTCTTTTAACGCATCAAGAACTCTTAACGTTCCAATTGCTGTAATATCAGCAGTTAAGATTGGTTGTTGAAATGATGCACCTACAAATGATTGTGCAGCTAAATTATAAATTTCATCAGGTTGAGATTGACGAATTGCTGATTGTATTGAGGAAGGATCAGTAACATCTGCTTTAATTCTATTAACCTGATCAAATATTTGCAATTGATCCAAACTTTCAAAACATTTGTGGCTAGTTCTTCTAAAAGTTCCAGAAACATTGTATCCCTTGTCTAGCAGAAATTTTGATAGATATGCACCATCCTGGCCAGTTACTCCAAAAATTAAAGCATTTTTCATGATACGATTAAACCTGATTGCTTTACCTTATCTAAGAATTCTTTGAAACCTTTGCCAGTTTGCTCATGTCCTTTCCATACTTCTACTGCAAAACTTTTCTGTTGAAATTTATTCAATATAGGAATGATTTTTTCAAATGGAAGATCTCCTTCTCCAAATTGTAAGCCCTCTCCATCTACTCCACCAGCGTCTGATAAATGAAAATGCTCTACATATTTCTCAATTTTTAATAATTCATTAACAACAGATAGATTGTTTTTATTACAATATAGATGTGAATGACATAAATCAAAACAAACATTTTTGTTTGTTGTTTGGCAATATTCTACCATATCATCAGCACTAAGAAAAACATTACAGTTCCATCTACCACCAAAAAACCATGCATATGGAGGCATGTTTTCTAAAAGAAAGTTCACATTTTTAATATCTAATTTTTCAATAGAGTTAAAAATTGTGTTTTTCATAATACTATTCTCCACCTCGGTGGATTCGTTTAAGGAATAGCCTCCAGGATGAACAATTACCGTTGCTTTGCCTTTAAACTGTTTATTTAATAAAACTGTTTTATCAATTGCCATCTGTATTAGCTCGATAGATTTTTCTTTGGAATGAATTTGGTTAGTTGTTTCTGAGCTTACTATGTCCAATAATTTTCTTTCAAAGTATTCAAAACAATGAACAATTAATTGTTGGTCAAATTTTCCATCAAGCTCTAAATTAAGATCACTATCGGAAAAATGAAACTCCAATACTTTTGGATTGAAGCTTAACATAGATTTCAAATCTGGTTTACGTACCTTCATCCCTAGAATCATTTTAAATCATCTATTTGTAAATACGTGCCTTTTTTTATATCATGAGGTGATTTTTTCCCAATTAAATCAAAATAGTATTGAGGGGATAATCCTCTTGCTGGTGTTTTTACTTCTATATTTTTTTCTGAAAATATTTCTCCTTTTTTTATGTCTGATGAGCATACTATGCTTTTGCCTAAGACTTCTCTTTGAAGCGTTTCTCCCCTTGTCATTTTCTTAACTGTATCACCTTTTGATTTTTCACATTCTCTGACGTATTTTACCAACCGCTTAAATTCCTCTGGTTCTAATGATGCGGACTGATCCAAACCTTTCATAGTTTTGTCAAGTGTAATATGACGTTCAATTACAACAGAACCCATACTTGCAGCAACAACGGATGGAATTATTTCAGTTTCGTGACCGCTATAACCAATAGGAACATTAAATCTATCTCTTAATTCTGGAATTAGATTAAGATTAAGCAATTCTATCGATGATGGATACGTGCTATTACAATGCAGGAGTATGAATGGGACTTGTTCATTTTTTACAAAATTTACAGTTTTCTCTATCTCATCTAACTCAGACATACCAGTGGATATTATCATCGGCTTGCCAATTTTTGAGATATATCGAAGTAGGGGAAAATTTGTTAGATCCGCAGAGGCTATCTTGAATGCAGGGACATTGAATTTTTCTAAAAGATCTACACTTGGTATGTCCCAAGGTGTGCATAGAAAAGTAATTTTCCTTTCTTTACAATAATCAATAATTTGCCTGAAGTCTGTTTCATCAAATTCCACTTCGTTTAAAACGTCAATTAAAATTTCAGTTCCCTGACTATCTAATGTAGGATTTTCCAATATTTTTTTTTGATATAAGCTTTCCAAATTTCTTTTTTGAAATTTTACAGCGTTAACACCGGCTTCTACTGCGGCATCAATTAATTTTTTCGCTAATGACAAACTGCCATTATGATTGATTCCTATTTCTGCAACGATATAACATGGTTTATCGTATCCTACAGAATTACCATCAATCATAATTTTATTTTTATAACTATATTCCATGATGAAAATCCCATTTTGACGATATTTAATCTAAATTATTAAATTCTATTTTTTATGAATTCAATAGGTTTGACTGGTGTGGGGTCAGTTTTGGATAATATTGCTCGGTAGATGCTACTATAATCCAAAAGATAAATTAGATTTACAAGTTTTGACAGTATACTGCCATTTAAAGAATGTATTTCCTTGTACTGGATTTTATTTAGATTAAAAAATTCTTTGATTACTTGCCATCTCTCCTTAGTTTTAGCATAATCATCCTTACCAATGATTAAGATAGGTTGAATTTTTGATCTTTTTTCCCAGGCAACAATTGCATTATGGGATGATTCTATTACATCCTCAGCAAATACATGAGTTTTTGCATTTTCTTGCAACGAATTTTTAAATCGTATAGCGGCGGAGTGCAATCCCCAAGGATAATAAATTATTGGTAAAACAGAAAACCATATAGCCAGTGAT
>CAZNVN010000112.1:0-4784 GCA_964576635.1 uncultured Rhodospirillaceae bacterium | reverse complement strand
AACATTTTTCTTGAGCAATTCTTCCTCGATTGGTTCGCTGTATAAATCCTTGTTTGATTAGATAGGGCTCATAAACATCTTCGATTGTTGAAGCATCTTCACTCACTGCCACTGATAAAGAGTTTACTCCAACTGGACCTCCATCAAACTTATCAATCAAAGTAGATAGAATTGATCGATCCATATCATCTAAACCATATCCATCAATACCAAGTGATTTAAGCGATTCTTGAGCAATTGATAAATCAATTTTACCATCCGCTTTTACTTCAGCATAATCACGAGTTCTCCTAAGAATTCTATTGGCTATTCTTGGTGTCCCCCGTGATCTTGTTGCTAGCTCCATTGCTCCATCATCATCAATTGATAACTCTAAAATTTCTGCAGACCTTATTATGATTCGAAATAAATCTTGCGGGTCATAATAATCAACTCTCAAAACTACACCAAATCGATCTCTAAGAGGTGAGGTTAAATTTCCCAATCGTGTCGTGGCACCAACTAAAGTGAATGGTTCAATATTAAGTTGAACATTTCTTGCGCCCGGACCTTTATCTATCATGATTTCAATTCTATAATCTTCCATTGCGGAATAAAGATATTCTTCAACTACTGAATTAAGTCGATGAATTTCATCTATAAAAAATACATCTTTAGATTGGAGATTTGTTAACAAACCAGCTAGATCCCCTGCTCTCTCAATTACAGGGCCTGATGTTTGTTTAACATTAACTCCTAGCTCTTTCCCAATGATATTTGATAACGTAGTCTTGCCTAAACCTGGTGGCCCAAACAACAAAACATGATCTAGTGATTCGTTACGTTTAGTTGCAGCTTCTATATAAAGTTTAAGGCTATCAACTACATCTTTTTGCCCAATAAACTCATCCATTTTATTAGGACGTAATGATTTCTCAATAATTAGATCTTCTTCAAATGGTTGAGGGTCGTTAATGTGAAGTTCAGTCATATAATTGCTCAAATAGAAATATATCCATACTAATCGGGGTAGAAAGGTACAAAATGGAAGGGGGGGTCGTCAAATTTAGTTATCTTATGATGGAATAGATTGACGAATTCTATTCAAACGATCATCTCGATTAATTGCGAATCGATTTATTCCATCCAAAATACTTTTTGAATCAAGTTTAGATTCGCTTATTATTTCTTCCACTGATCCGCCTGTCCTCCAACTATTATCAAAATCTGGACTTAGACTATATTCCTCAACTATTTTATTTGAAATCCAGTTTTTCATGAGATTTTTAGCCCCATTCGTAATTATCATCGAATCCATCCACTCATTATCAGAAACAATTTTTTGTTTATATTTAGTTGATTGAAGCATAAAAAGATCCCATGAAATTGCAGCAATAATTTTTACATTTGGTCCTTTGATTTTTAAATCAGGAAGAATTTTCATCAGAGAATTAATAGAGCTCGTCCCTCTTATAATAACCAATCCATCTTTGCCCTTATTAGTATCATAATCTTTTATTATATAAGCACCCTTTGACGCATCTAAGTGAGAAGCTATCCCAAAAGCTTTTCTATCTGGTATTTCTATTGGAGGCCTTGTTAGATGAATAGCGATGATAGGTATATTGGTTTGCAATGAAGCTGCTAGTGCTGGAGCAACCTCATTATGTTCCCATGGGTGGAGATTAATAATATGACCTTTTGGAAATAATTGAGTAACACCTGGAGAAAAAATCCCAAAATGCGTCCTGCTATCTTCAGCTGTCTCTGGGCCAGAATGCCCAGCAACCCAAATTAATTTTCCAACTTTTAAATCTGAATCCTGAGCTAACTGACTAAATAATCTAATTGGGCCATATTTTAAATAACTAAATGATCCATAAGTACTCATAGCCCCAAAATAACCGTTGAATTCTTTATAAGGATCTTTATTTAGATTTACACTAGTTAAGCCAGCCATCATCCCTGCGTTTGTGAATTCTGTTATTCCTTGGGGCATGAGAGGACTTTTTCTATTTGTTTTTCTATCAAATAATCCTAAATCAATATTACTATTGAAATCTTTAGCAAAACCAGATACATTGGTTGAATCAGCCAAGTCTGCACTCATAGCAATCACCAAAGGTCTCCCATACTCTTGAATAGAAAGAGTGTTGATATAGCTTGCATATTTTGAAAACCCAACTCGATTAGGCGCTTTATCTCCTGATTGAAGAAAAAGGCTATCAGGAAGTGAATCAATATCAAAGAGACGTTTATCTTTCGCGGGATTCTTGCTTTTAATTTCGCATCCTGAAATTTCTTTAGGTACAGCATCACCAATTGAGACTAATGTTTCAGCTAAATAATCAATTAGTTTTTGGTTTGATCTCATGATAGAAAAAACAGAATGGAAATAGTTTCGAGCTTGATCTTCTTGAGCTTCTTTAGACTCTGCTTCCTCCTCACCAAAATTATGAAAATTAACATTATATTTTTCAGAAAAATCCTGTTTTGTTTTCCAAAATAAATCTGAATTTCTTTTATGTGGAGCGCCATGACTTTGATAATTTATTTTATGATAACCCCTACCCTTAATTGATTTTGCATAAAGAACTTTTGGTATTTGAGGATCAGCATTTTCAATTAATAATTTATAATATGCATTTGTTAATTCATTCCAATCTTCGCCATTCATTGTCCCCTCTACATGCCATCCATGAGATCCAAACCAATCTTTTGGATCCCCATAGACTATAGAGCTAAATGGTCTGGCATCAATCCCATAATCATTCCAATCCAAAAAATAAACTAGATTGCCAAGACCTAATCCCCATGATGAATTCATTGTTTCATGTGATGCACCTGTAGTAAGGCCTCCTTCTCCTTCAAAAGCAAAAACTTTTACTTCTTGGGCATTAGCAACTTGCAAGGCTAATGCTTCGCCAGCAGCAGCAGGAGATCCATGTCCGCTTGGGCCAGTATTAAATTTGAGAAATAGAGTTTTCCCTTCCATTTCAGCATGCCCAGGGAGTCCACCATTATTTCTTAATGTTAAAAGATCTTCCCAAACCAATTGAAATTTTTTGCCCCTTAAATGTCTATACCGCTTATCTTTTGTCTGTTTATATTTTATTCGGAGAGCTTCATTTAAAACAGCTAAAGTTGCATAAACTACTGGATTTGTATGCCCTGCAACCAATACATATCGATCAGAAAATCGTTTGCCAGCCTCTCTTATATCCCACCTCATTGCTCCCGATAAAAGTGTTGTAACCATTCCATGGACTTTAGATCTTGATCCGCCAGGATGACCAGACTGTCTAAGGTTTAGCATTATATCAATGCACTGGTCAATAAGGTCTTTTGTTATTTCCCAAAATGGAAAAAATTGCTCTAATTCTTTTATAGTTTTCATTTATTTTGAAACGTATCCATTTAATATTGATTTTAAAAATGATCCTGTATAGGATTTTTTCCATTTTGATAAGTCTTCTGGTGTACCAGAATAAATAAGATTACCTCCATCTTCACCACCTTCCGGACCTAGATCTATTACCCAATCAGCACATTTAATTACATCTAGGTTATGCTCTATAATAACTACCGTATTACCTTTATTAACTAATCTTTGTAAAACATTTAACAACATATTTATATCTTCAAAATGTAGACCCGTTGTTGGCTCATCAAGAATATAAAATGTTTTATCATTAGATGAACGTGATAACTCAGTAGCAAGCTTTATACGCTGTGCCTCACCTCCAGAAAGAGTCGTTGCTTGTTGGCCTAGTCTAATATATCCAAGACCTACATCATTAAGGGTAACAAGTTTTTTCATTATTTGAGGTATATTTTCAAAAAATACTAATGCCTCTTCGACTGACATATCTAATACATCAGAAATATTTTTCCCTTTGTATTTTATTTCCAAAGTTTCACGATTATATCTAGCTCCTTTACAAATTTCACAGGTAACATAAACATCAGGTAAAAAATTCATTTCAATTTTAATTATTCCATCTCCTTCACAAGTTTGGCATCGCCCTCCTTTTACATTAAATGAAAATCTTCCTGGCTTATAACCTCGAATTTTTGATTCTGGCAATTGAGTAAATAAATCTCGAATGATTGTAAAAACTCCAGTATAAGTAGCTGGATTTGATCGAGGCGTTCTTCCAATGGGCTTTTGATTTATATCAATAACTTTATCCAAATATTCTAAACCCAAAATTGATTCATATGGCAATGGATACGTACGAGCATTATTTAACTCTTTAGATAAAATTGGGAAAATAGTTTCATTAACTAAAGTGCTTTTACCTGAGCCACTTACTCCTGAAACCACTATCATTTTCTCTAATGGAAATGATATATCCACCTTTTTTAAGTTATTTCCACATGCGCCAGATATTGTAAGAAGTTTACCGCTTCCATTCCTTCGGAAAGAAGGTACAGATATAGTTTTTTTACCGGAAAGATATTTTCCTGTAATAGATTCTTTGGATTTTAATATTTGTTTTGGCTCACCAGAAAAAACGATTTCCCCACCATGTTCACCTGCTCCCGGGCCAATATCAATTATTTGGTCTGCAGATTCCATTGTTTCTTGGTCATGTTCAACAACAATAATTGAATTACCAAGGTTTCTTAATTTTTTCAGTGATTTTAACAATCGATTATTATCTCTAGGGTGAAGACCAATTGAAGGTTCATCTAGAATATATAATACACCAACTAATTGGCTTCCTATTTGAGTAGCTAGTCTAATTCGTTGTGCTTCCCCGCCAGAAAGGGTTGAAGCAGATCGATCCAAGGTTAAATAT
>CAZNVN010000111.1:2717-4840 GCA_964576635.1 uncultured Rhodospirillaceae bacterium | reverse complement strand
TTTTTTGCTTAGTCGCTGTAGCTGTGTTTAGATTCATTCGTAACAGTCTATCCTTTGAACGTCGGTGTAAAGCTGTACTATCGATATTAACACGCACTGCGCTTTTTTTTTGCTCCAGACTGTTGTAAAGACTAAGGCCTTCATTATCATAGTGAAGATAGAACTCAGAAGTCTTATCAATCGTATTAAGGTTAGTTACGAGAGGCAGGTTCAATTCTTTCGCCAATGTTAAATTACAGGTATTCAATGCACCCACGCCTGACAAAATAGCGACACGGGGACTCTTCATGAAAAAAGATATAACATGAAAAGCAGCATACCAAGTACGATCCTATAGATAACGAAAGGAGTGAAACCAATCTTTTCAATTAGTCTTAAGAAATAGTGGATACAGGCAAAAGCTACGAACATCGAAAGAACAGTAGAATACATAAGTATTGGTAGTTGCAGTGTTTGGTCTTCTCCCGACAGCAGTTCTAAGGAACGCATAAGCCCCCCGACAAAGATAATAGGTACCGCCATTAAAAATGAGAACCGCGCCGCTGCTTTCCTGTTGAACTGGCACAATAATGCTGCGGTAATTGTAACGCCTGACCTAGAAGTCCCTGGAACTATTGCTAGTATCTGGGCAAAACCAATAACTAAAGCATGTTGCCAACTCAGTTCAGTTAGTTCCCTATTTTTCAAACTGCGGTAATCAGACCAATAAAGAAAAATTGCAAATACTACAGAAGTGGATGCAATAACTAATATGGAGCGCGCAGAAGTTTCGATAAATTCATTAAGCAAGAAACCGGCTATACCTGCAGGAATAGAAGAGAGAATCAGTAACCAAGCGAGCTGAGAATCTTTATTTCCCGGTTTGCCAGAAATATTTTTTATCCACGCTAGTGACAACCCTTTTATGTCTATCCAGAAGTAGCTTATGACAGCTATAAGAGTTCCGAAATGAACAGCAACATCAAATGTGAGCCCTTGATCGGGCCAGCCAAATAGCTCTGAAGGTAATATCAGGTGGGCTGATGACGAAATTGGAAGAAATTCAGTTAAGCCCTGAATGAAGGCAAGAATAGTGATTTGAAAAAAATCGAGTGCCAAAACTGCCCCCAAAATCAAGAATAGTCCATTTGCTCTTTGACGTAATTAGGCAAAACTTGCTCCTCTTTGACAACGTCACCTTTCCGAAAGCGCGCCGCCGCAAGTCTGCAGAAATCTTCCATCGATGTAAAATTATCGTGAACACAATGTGCCAGTTCAAGGTTAAGACTCTTCTCGAGTTGTTCTCGATAAATCCACCCATCGCCTACCCCTATGAAGATTCTTAACCTTTCTCCCGCTAGTTCTTCTGAAGAAATAGCTCCAGCAGCATTCACCTGTTCGCTCCCAACCAATATCACATCATCACCAGTGCGTTGATAAACGCCAAAATACACTTCATTTTCTCTAGCCTTCATACAGGATAAGAAAAGATCTCCATCAAATTTCTGAGATGCTGCACTTGCAAGTATCGCCAATGAAGAAATCGGAACAACTGGTGTTGAGCTCGATAAACTCAACCCCTGCGCTATGGCAACGCCTATTCGTACACCGGTAAAGGAACCAGGTCCTGTAACAACCGCCAAAGCATCTAGTTGGTTATATACCAGGCCTGCTTCAGCCAATAAATTATCGATCAATACTAAAACATTTTGAGCGGCTTTTTGTAACTCATTGCCTTCTCGGAACGACACGCTACCCTGTTGTAAAAGCGCGACCTTACACTTTGTGGAACAAGTATCGATAGCAAGCAAGGTGGGCATAGAGGCTTTCGGGATTTTCTGATTGTTTAAAGAAAAATCCCCCTTGAGCTAAATCAAGGGGGATTCGTGGGAAATACCGAGTATACACCTATCACCCGCTTATTACTTCAATCAGACAGGAATACCTGGCTAAGAGACTCGTTCCAGCTAAGGCTTATCTCTTTTTCTTACGACCGACCTTTTTCTTAGCTGCCTTCTTTCTAGCGGGTGCTTTGCGTTTAGCTGCTTTACGCTTCACCGCCTTCTTCTTGGCTGCCTTCTTTCTAGCTGGTGCTTTGCGTTTAGCTGCTTTACGCTTCACCGCCTTCTTCTTGGCTGCCTTCT
>CAZNVN010000111.1:0-2617 GCA_964576635.1 uncultured Rhodospirillaceae bacterium | reverse complement strand
TCTTGGCTGCCTTCTTTCTAGCTGGTGCTTTGCGTTTAGCTGCTTTACGCTTCACAGCCTTCTTCTTGGCTGCTTTCTTAGGAGCTGCCTTTTTAATTACTTTTTTCTTAGCAACCTTCTTTTTGGACGCCGCTTTTCTCTTTTTTGCTGGTTTCTTCTTAGCCATAGTCTTCCCCACTGGTTTCTTAGTTGAAGTTATCTTTCGTGCTGCTTTTCGGGCTGCCGCTTTAGCCTTTGCAGCCGTTTTATTGACCGCGGTTTTCCCTCTTTTAGCCGCTTTTATAGCCGCCATCCTCGCTCTTTGAGCATCCTTACGAGCTTGTCTTGCCGCCTTGGCGGCTTCTAACTTCGCCCTTTTCTTTTTCCATCTAGCAATAAAATTTGCCACAGCCTTTTGTAGATCAGCTTCAGTTTTCGCAGCTTCAGCCGCTTTTTTCGCTTTGGCCCTAGCCGCCAACTCTGAAGCTCGGAGTTTTGCTTTCGCCATGCGTAATCTAGCGTCAAGGCTAGCTGCTTTCGCAGCAGCTTTCTGAGAGGCGACTTGTGTGTTTATCGCTGCTTTTTTCTTTAATGTAGTTTTAATTATTAGAGAGTTTTTCCTGGCTGCGGCAGCTTTTTTACGAGCAATAGCCAATGTCTTAACAGCTACCCTTCCTTCCTTTTTTAATTTTGCTACGGCTGTCTTTGCTTTAGAGATAGCTTTACTGTGAATCCGTTTAGCTGCCGGCTTTTTCTTAGCAGCTACTTTCTTCTTCGACTTAACTTTAGCCATCACCGTTTCTCTCTAAACTAAGTTTTGAAACTTTTGCTTAAGTTAACTTATTGAACACACTGCTCGCCGGCAACATATCATAAAAATTATTTGGCTTACAGCAAACTCATTACAATTGCTTTGATAAAAAATTAAATATTATTTACCCATGAAAGTATCCCACTTTCACATGGTGTTAGTTTCATATTTCGCTAGTTAAAAGAAAAACTTTAAGAAAAGAATTATTTTTTGCGTACTTTATAAATAGAAATATTCAGAAAGAAACGTAACAAGTTTGTTAACTTCGTTTGGGGAACTCACTAAATAAAGTTCCGACGAAACTTTGATCATCTTGTCAAAGAAAATTTGTATTAACTAACGCAATTAAGATGGTATCTAAATAGCAATAATTAGAAATGAAAAAGAAAGCTGATTCCGAGGCTCTAGCTGTAATAATTAATCTAACGCTGCAAACACTTTATTCTTAATCTGTTCAACAGAGGCAACTCCATCCACTCGGATTATATCTACCACTCTACCTGAGGCTGCTAACTGCGTGTAAAAATCAACCAGTGGTTCAGTTTGCTGATGGTATAACCTTAAACGACTACGTACTGTTTTTTCCTTGTCGTCAATGCGCTGTAGCAATTCTTCGCCAGTAACATCATCACGGCTCTCCACCTTAGGTGGGTTAAAATCTATGTGATAAACGCGTCCTGAATCAAGATGTACACGCCTGCCACTTAGACGCTTAACGATCTCATCATCAGCAACATCTATTTCGAGCACTACATTAATATCAACGCCCGAATCCAATAGAGCTTGTGCCTGTGGAATGGTCCGTGGAAATCCGTCAAACAGGAAGCCTTTAGAGCAATCTTTTTCCTGTATACGCTCTTTTACTAGCGCAATAATAATGTCGTCGGTCACTAGGCCTCCTGAGGCCATTACCTGTTCTACTTGTATTCCTAATTCAGTTTTCGCTTTTACTGCTCCACGCAGCATGTCTCCCGTTGAAATTTGAGGGATAGCATATTTTTCACTTAGGAACTGCGCCTGGGTACCCTTACCAGCACCAGGTGCTCCCAACAAAATAATTCTCATGATGTATTCCTGTTATCTATATGTTCCAAAACCTCATTTAATATTATTAAATCATATTTTTGTTTTAGTGATAAATCATCTATATCTTGAGTATAATAATTAATTTTTAAATTATTTTGTGATGCATGCAACTTAGCTGCTTTAATATTATCTTCTACAAAATCTATGCCCGTTACATTAAAGCCTAATTTTGCTAAAGGTTCACTGACTAAACCTCCTCCACAACCTAGATCCAGAATTTCTAAATTTTTTATATTTTTTGAGCTAATATGATCCAATATATATTTTATTCTAATTGGTTTAATTTTATGTAAAATTTTATATTTCCCTGATTCTGACCACCATTGATTTGCTAATTTATTAAAATGTTTAAATTCTGATAATTTTGTTCTTTTGGTCATCTTAAAACTTGTTTGTTTATATTAAAAATAATAATAGCTTTTAGTTAATTTATTATAATCTCTAGTCAATGAACTTAATCGTAATGAAATTTGGTGGTACTTCTATAGGTAATATAGATAAAATTAATAATGTGGCCAACATTGTAGAAAAAGAAAGCAAATCTAATAAAATTATAGTTGTATTGTCTGCAATGGAAGGTGTTACTAACCAATTGCAAGATTATTTAAAAAGTATTGACTCTAAACCGTCCCCTGAAAATGATCTAGTACTAACTTCTGGTGAGCAAGTTAGTGTAGGTTTACTATCTGCTATTTTGAAAATAAAAGGCTTTCGTTCCATTCCTCTTTTAGGTTGGCAAAT
>CAZNVN010000110.1:0-4899 GCA_964576635.1 uncultured Rhodospirillaceae bacterium | reverse complement strand
ACCCAAGTAACAAGCGCCTCCAGAGCTAATGCCCAATTTCAAAAAAAAACCAATCGTTAACCCCCACTCCAAATCCATATCTCTCTTTACTAGTTCCATCTAAACTACTATTTTCATCAAAAGTGTGAAAACCTCTAGCACCCACTTCTAATTCCATGTTAATAATTGGCCATCTGGCACGAAAAGGAGGAGATTCGGCTTCATTAGCATAAACTAAGCAATCATACAAAAGGCTAAAAAATATTATTAAACATATAACTAAAAATTTAGTTTTGAATGAATATGATAAATTATTAATTAGTAGTAATTTATATTGCATTACGCTGGCCTGCTCAACCACTGCTCACAAACTTCACTTATCCGCTTATTAGCAGCATCAAAGTAGTTTTTATCATATTCAATACCAATAAACCTACGTCCGTTTTCAATCGCAGCATGTCCTGTACTACTAACTCCCATGAAACAGTCAAGTACTATTGAATCTGGTTCTGTTGCCCACTCAATAATTTTGTTTAATACCCTTAAAGGTTTTTGTGTTGGATGATGTGGATCTTTTATTCGCTCGTTACCCATACATATTGGCGTTTCAATAAAGTTGTGCATTTCAGATTGCTTTGTAAAATTCCATATATGCCCTTTATTCCACATACAAACAATTATTTCACACGAGTTTAAAAAACCCGCCTTACGAATTTTTGGTGCAGGATTAGTTTTATGCCAAATAACGAATTGGAACGTATCAAATTCTGGATCAAAGAATCTATGCCAATCACCAAGTAGATTATAACTGCAAAAAGCAAAAATATTCCCCCTGTCAGATAACACTCTCCTAAATTCTGATAGATATTTTTCAGGAAAAAAATGTTCTAAGTCCCATTCCGCCAAGTCGTTATTGATAGTTTTTCGCCAAGAAAAATTCATATTTCCCGTGCTATAACCTGCAAGATTATAGGGAGGATCGATACAAATTAAATCGATCGAATTATCTTCAACCTTTTTAATCTCTTCTAATGCAAGACCATTCATAAGATGATATCTATTATTTTGAAGTAAATTGCTTATAAAAGGAACAGAAACTTTCTCTTTAACATTCACACCAGTCATGATAATCCATGCATTCTAAGAAGTTCAATTAAATAATATTCATGTAAAAGAAATATACAGCACTCCATCAATGGTTACAACGCAGAACTATCTGATTTATAACACCATAGTGCATCCGTAAAATAATTTTTAGAGTCGTAAAAATTTTTTACGCTTTTAAATCCAGTTTTAAAACACAAATTAGATATGTCTTCTTTAGAATATTTAAATGAGTATTCTACATGAATTGATTCAGATACTCTGAATTCAAAAGTATAATTCAAATTTTTAATATGTACTTTTTGATTCTCTTTTGAAATTATATAACTTTCCATAGCACCTAAGGTAGGATTGTAAATACCATTATGGTCAAATCTGTTTAATTTAAAGTTTCCATTTAATTCATTATTAATTCGTTTAAGAAGATTAAGGTTAAACTTTTTTGTTAAGTTGTCCGAGTCATTATAAGCTTTAGTTAAAATTTTTATATTTTTCTTTAAATCAAATCCCATAAGTAAAAAATCATTAAGGTTAATATTTTTTTTAATATTTTTTAAAAATATTTCACTCTGCTTCTTTTTAAAATTGCCAATATTTGAACCAAGAAATAAAACTAATTTTGAATTCTTTGTAGTGTTTTTAAGAAATTTAAGTCCCGATATATATTCGCCATCTATTCCATGAAGGGATAATTTTTTATTAGGTTTAATTTTATTTTTTAGAAAACTTAAAGCCTGCTTTGATATATCAATAGGATAATAATTTACATTATAATTAGAATCTAAAAAACCATCTATAATTATTTTACTTTTACTACCATCTCCCGGTCCTAACTCAATAATATCAATTTCAGTCTTATTAATAATTTTAGGCAAACTAAATTTATTCTTATTCAGTATTTCAATTTCTTTTCTAGTCGGATAATAATCTTTATGAAGAGAAATTTTCTGAAATAATTTACTACCTGCATCATCATAAAAGTATTTAGATGAAATTGTTTTTTTCTTTGCCTTTAATCCTCTAAATATTTCATTCGCAAATAATTTCTTGTCTGTATAGGCACCATTTAATTTTATACTATTTATATTTGTTATTTTCATTTTAATCTTTTGCTAATCGTATACCTGAAAACATCCAACGTTGGTGAGGCTCATAAAAATTTCTATAGGTATATCTGTGGTGGTTGGTCGGGGTTACTATTGCTCCTCCTTTAAGAACAAATTGGCCACACATAAATTTCTCATTATATTCTTCTAGTATCCCCTTATAAGAAACATATCTTGGATAGGCCGAATAATGACTTTGAGTCCACCACCATAGATTATTGCTGTTTTTATTGGTATTTATTGGATGTAATATATTTTTATTAGTTTTTTGATCTTTACCTATTGAGTTTTTTAAAAATATTTCTGATTCTTGTTCCGTAGGTAGTCTACATCCTGACCAATTAGAATATGCGTAAGCTTCATAATAACTAATATGACAAACTGGGGCATTTAGATCTAATTGTTTTAAACCATACAAAGTAAATTCATACCATTTATTATTAATCTGATACCAGTATAGTGGAGCATGAATATTATTATAATGGATCCATTCCCAACCTTTACTTAACCAATATTTTGGTTTTTTATAACCACCATTTTTTGTGAAATTTAGATATTCAGAGTTTGAAACAAAATTTTGCTGAATTTGAAATGAGTAAATATACTTTTTGTGTTTTGGTTTTTCATTGTCATAAGAAAACTCATTTCCATCATGACCAATTTCATAAATTCCTTCACTAAATTTTTTCCACTCTTTATTAGGGTTATTTTTTGCTTTAGGAAGCGAGCTCTTTTTAAATTTAGGATAAGATGGATTAATTCCAAGTATATATTTTATATCCATAAATAATAATTCTTGATGTTGCTCCTCATGATGTATTCCTAGTTCAATTAAATATTTTTGTTTAAAATTTTCTTTTGAACCTTTTATAAATTTAATTATTTCTTTATCTATGTATTTTCTGTATTGAATTATTTCTTTTACAGTCGGTCTAGATAATAGACCTCTTCTATCTTGCTCCCAATGTTTGCCTGCAGATTTATAGTATGAATTATATAGCAATTTATACTCATTATTATAACGAGTTTTATTTTTTGAAAACTTTAATAGAATTACTTCTTCATAAAACCACGAGGTATGAGCTAAATGCCATTTTGGAGGGCTGATATCTTCATGGGGTTGAATAGAATAGTCTTCTAACTCCAAATTTTTACATATTTCTAGACTTTGATTGCGCGTCCTAATAAATTTTTTTAGTAAAATATTATTTTTCACAATAACTTCTCTAAGTAATTAGTATTTATATAACCCAATTAAAATACAGAACAGTTTAGTAAACCAAATTACTGCATCGTGATTATTAGCTTTGGAAATAATGCAATTCCTTTATGTCAAACAGTACAAGTCATGTCTTGACCACAACATAATGGAGATTTAATCTTTCCATGATCATTTGGACACTTAGAAACTTGTACTTCACTACCATCTTCTAGTTTCAGAAGATCATTCACTAACGGTGCATCACACTTTGCGCAAGTGGCATTAACTGCCATTCCACATTCTGAACACTCATATGTCGCCATTTTAAACTCCTTATAAAGACGAAATTAATAAACACCACTTTAGTAGATACTGCTACTATGCGTCTGTTACATCAAAATACCTAATACTCGGCTCCCCCACCGTTGCTTCAACCAGAGCATCAATTACGCCAGTTTCTGTTCTCCAGGCAAGATATTTTTCATAATGTGCACGGGTTTCCCAACGTTCGTAAGCAATTAATGAGTCAGGATCGTCCTGGTTTTGAAGAACGTTAATATCTATAATACCTTCATACGCTCGGGTATCTGGAAGAAGTTCTTTGAAAGTTGATACAAGATCGTTTCCTGTTCCTGGTTTTGCCTTAACTTCAAGTATTACAATAACAGCCATTTATCTCTCCCTGTGTCGCATTATACAGTAAGCGACATTTGATAAGAAAATAGGAAAATTCCTATTAACTAATTTTTTTTTATACTTTATCTATTAAATAAGTAATACTTAATTTACAGATTACAGGGAATTATTGCTCACTAATTGTATCTAGTTTTTAAAAGTATACCTGAAGGTACAATATTTATCACCACCCATAATAGTCTCTTTTCTATCCAAGGATGCTTTTGAATTGAATCCCTCAATCAGGGCAGCATCTCGATTGCATGATAGCACAGCGCCTAAATCAGATATTCCCAATGCATTATACATCTCAGCATATTTACACCGAGTAACATTAAAACTCAATTTAGAGTCTGATTTTTCTAATACATCTATTTCTAGAGCATGATCTTTTGTCCAAAACTTTAGCGTATCTAAAAAAGCATCAACATTATTGCCATATTTCTTAGACAACTCCTTTCCTTGTCTCTTAGCTATCTCCTTAATTGTTTTCTCAAGAATATTTAGAATTTTTTCTTTACTAAACTCCTTATACAGATCCTGTAAAAAGGGAATAAGTATACGCACTTCAGTCTCTCTGCGCATTAACACACCAATCTTTTGCGTTAGTTCATCCTTTAAATGAGTTTTTTTATTAGATTTAAATTTCATGCACTTTTTCTAACCACCAATTAAATCTATTACGCCTTTACCAATTAAGGCTAACTAATTTTTAATTTTTTGGTTTCTTTAGTTTAGTTTTTTTATCGAAAAATAAAGCAGCTATTATTAACCCCACGGACGCTATCATGTTTAAATAAATACCATAACCGGGACTTAAGATACCCTCTAGTT
>CAZNVN010000109.1:0-4904 GCA_964576635.1 uncultured Rhodospirillaceae bacterium | reverse complement strand
TTTGAGGTGCTGTAGCAGATGTATCAAAAATCCATCCTGTAACCCAGTTTATGGTACCGGATTTTGCTAGATCAGCATAAGCATTACTCCCACAAAAGATTGTAAGTGCTACAATAGTTAAAATTAATCTTCTCATAATTTTCTCCCTTTTTTAGTTAGAAACTTCATTAGCCATTGAATAATAACTTTATGAAATTTCATAGTATTTATTATTGTGCATCAAATTAACGAAAATAAAACAGAAAATATGTCGGTAAATAAAGCATATTCTTGGATATAAAGATAATGTTTCCTTAATTTTATGAATAGGGCTTTATTTTACTGATATTCTTCATGTTCTTTATAATTAATATTAAAATAGTAATTACTACATAACTTATGACTAATATTGGTCCTGCAGGAGCGTCAAAAATTACTGAAAAAATAATTCCAGCTATCACAGATATAATACCGCATAACCATGCTATTTTATATGGATTTTTTTCATTCAACGCCTATTAAGGACAATAGAAAAAGCAAATTAATAAGACAGTATTCAGTCTTTAAAACTACCGTCTGCTCTTCTAGCATGTAGATTCATTTTGTGTCCGCATTGTGGACATTTTTTTATAAATAAACCTATATTCCATGAGGTAAGGATCATCCATAAGAGTCTAGGTATCATCATTATAATACTCATAATACCTACTTCAGTGCACCTATTACAATCTCTGCAAGTTGCCATATTTATTCTCCCTTTAGTTAAATAATAAATTTATACAAATCTATATTGTTCGTAAATATAAAATATATTTTAAAACCAAAAATACATCATCATTAAGCCTATTGGTATACATATAAAAAACAGAACCCATAAATTTGCTACATTAATATCTTTCAACTCTTCCTTAGTTTTGCTGATACTAAGTCTAAGTAATGAAAATCCTGCAAAGCACCCTATAATTAATAGCAGCACACCTACCACAAATATTATATCAATAAACTTCATAAAATCCCCTTTAAGTATAATCTATTTCTCTCGTATTTGTCGTTCTTCTAACCACTTCTACATTTGCTCTTACCATGCTAGCTACATTTTCTACATTTCTTATTGCTCTAAAATATACTTCCCTATGTGTTTTATCACTCGTAATCAGGCATAAATTGCCTAAACCAAAAATTCTTAATAAAAGAGGTTTGCTAACTTGATAATCCCTCACTCTATATAGCTCAACCTCGTCTATTATTTGTGAAAGAACACCTTTTTTTAGTTTTATTCTTTCGTTAGTCAATAAAAATATTGTAAACCTAGTCCGTTAATACACTATTAATGTAACAATGATTTTACAAAATAGTGTTAAATACCATATAATATTAGTTAGCTGTGAAGGCCTATCTGTCCATATAATTTCTTCAGTATCACTCATTTTACCCTTACAATAAATAAATTTTAAATTTCTATTATAACAATTTATTAATTTAAGAGAAAATACAAGAATTACTTTTAATCATGCTTCCACAGGTCTTTCCTAATTTAAGAAAACTTAGTAATTACATTCATTTTTTGACTAAAATTATCAATCTTCGAAAACCGTTGGTGGTATACTCTGGTTTGATTGTGGTGAGCCCTTCAGGATTCGAACCTGTGACCTAATCCTTAAAAGGGATCCGCTCTACCGACTGAGCTAAGGGCCCATATATACAATTAAAAATTTATATTTTAAAAATTAATTATTTAGATCAATATCTCCTTTTTCATAATCTTTCAATCTCTTTTCTGCAACTTCATCAAAGTTTTTATTAATGATACCGTTTCTTATATCTGACATTAATTCTACATAGTGATTAATATTGTGCAAAGTAAGATATATACTTGCAAGCATATCCCCTATATTAGATAAGTGATGTAAATAAGATCTAGAAACATTTTTTGCACAAACGTCACATTTGCATTCTATATCTAGCGGTCTAAAGTCATTCTTATATCTCGCATTTCTAATATTGAGTTGCCCGCATTTAGTAAAAACTTTTCCCGTTCTTCCCGATCTTGTAGGTAGAACACAATCAAACATATCTATTCCCAGTTTTACAGATTCTATTATATCCTTAGGATATCCGACACCCATCAAATACCTAGGTTTATCAAATGGAATATATTCAATAGAATTTTTTACAACTTCTAAGAGCATGTCGTGTCCTTCTCCTACTGCCAACCCACCCAAAGCTAACCCATCAAAATTTAACTGATTTAACTCTTTAATAGATTCTTTTCGTAAGTCTTTATATGTAGAACCCTGTACAATTCCAAAAATTCCATAACCATTTCTATCATTGAAGTGTGTTTTACTTTTTTCAGCCCATCTGAGTGATAATCTCATGGATTTTTTAGCTAGTTCATAATCTATAGGATAAGTTGTACACTCATCAAAAATCATTGATATTGTCGAACCAAAGGACTTTTGCATTTCTATAGAGATTTCTGGACTTAATCTTAAACGGCTTCCATCTAAATGAGATTTAAAAGTTACTCCTTCCTCATCCACTTTAGACATTTTTGATAAAGACATAACTTGAAATCCTCCAGAATCGGTTAATATAGGACCTTCCCAACCCATAAATTTTCTTAAGCCTCCTGATGCTTCTAATATTACTTTTCCTGGTCTCTCCATTAAATGATATGTATTAGCTAAAATTATATTTACCCCAATTTTGATTAATTCCTTGGGTTGTATTCCCTTTACTGCACCATAAGTCCCTACTGGCATAAATACAGGTGTTTCTATTATTCCATGAGCAGTTTGGATAATGCCGGCCCTTGAATTTCCATCTGAATGTTCTAATTTAAATGATAGGGTCATTTGTTATTATTTTTCTTTATTAAGCAAGCATCACCTAAAGAATAAAATCTATATTCATTTGATATTGCATGCACATAAGCATTATGCATTATTTTTATACCAGCGTAAGAACATACCAGTATAAATAAAGTAGATTTAGGTAAATGAAAATTTGTAAGCAAATAATCAGTAGTTATAATTTTTTTATCAGGAGTGATAAAAATATTTGTAAATCCTTTTTTAGACTTAATGTTTCCGTTAACATCGACCGACGCTTCTAAAGCTCTTAAAACAGTGGTCCCTACGGCTATAATCTTACAACCTCTTTTCTTAGCATCGTTTATTTCACTAGCAGCCTTTTTATTTATCTCAAAATATTCCTCATGCATACGATGATTTTTAGTGTCCTCCCCTTTTAAAGGCAAAAAAGTTCCTGATCCTACATGAAGGGTTATTTCTACTACGTTAATATCTTTCTTATTAAGTGTTTTAATAAGATCAGATGTGAAATGTAATCCTGCAGTAGGACAAGCGACAGCACCATACTTTTTAGCAAAAATAGTTTGATAATCCTCAAAAGGATTTTTCATTTTATTAATTTTTAGATAAGGAGGTAAAGGCATTTCACCTTGTTTAAGTAGTAATTCAATAAATTCGGCTTCATTCATGTTTACATCTAGTAATACTTCTCCACTTGATTCTTTTTTAACAACTTTAATTTTATAATTTTTAAATAAAAAGTTATCTCCAATATTAAACCTCTTTGAAGGTTTTGCCAAAGATCTCCATACACCACGTTTGACTTCGTTTAAAAATGTAACTTCAACAGAATAGTTCTTTATTCTTCCACTTAAACGTGAAGAAAGTACACGTGTATTATTTATTACAAAAAGGTCACCCGCATCGAATAAATCTGGCAAATTATTTATATTGCTGTCAGAAATTGAATTTCTATTTACCAAAAGCATTCTTGATGAATCTTTGGGATTTGCAGATTTTTTAGCTATTAAATCGTTAGGTAAATCAAAATCAAAAATATCAACCTTCAACTATATACAACCATTATTTTTTTTCTGATTTGATTTTTAAAGATACAATAATATCAGGTTCTCCTATAATCGCCCCATTATTGCCTTCGCCTTTTTTAATTTTATCAACGTTTTCCATTCCTTCAATTACCTGTCCCCAAATAGTATATTGACCATCTAACCAAGGAGCGTCAGCCAAACAAATAAAAAATTGACTATCAGCACTATTAGGATCTCTTGCTCGTGCCATTGATAGAGTTCCCCTAACATGATTTGCAGAACTAAATTCAGCTTTTAAATTTTGTCCTGAACCTCCTGTACCATTTCCGAGAGGATCACCTGTTTGCGCCATAAAACCATCAATCACTCTATGAAACTTTAATCCATCATAGAATTTTTCATCTATCAATTCTTTTATTCTCTTTACATGATTGGGAGCCAAATCAGGCTTCATCTCTATTATAACATTTCCTGATTTTAACTGCATTACTAATAAATTATCATTTGCATAAGTATTCATATAAACCCCTGAATTTATCATTAAAAAAAATAATATTCCATATAGACTTTTATTTAATCTATTCATTTAGGCTCCTTATTATTTAGAAAGTTTGTTTTTCATTTTTTTAAGCACATTAGCAGAGACAAAACTAGAAATATCCCCATTAAATTTGAAAACTTCTTTAACTAGTTTAGATGAAATAAAGTGTTGATTTTCACTAGACATTAAAAATACTGTTTCTATAGATGGTTCAAGTCTAGCATTCATACCAGTCATCTGGAATTCATACTCAAAATCACTCACAGCCCTAAGGCCTCTAATAATGACACTAGCTCCAATATTTTTAGCATAATCCATTAACAGTCCTTCGAATGAGTGAACTTTTATTCTATCAGACAAGTTCATATTATTAATATCTTCCTCTATTTCCACATAATATAATTTCCTCCTTATCGATCTTAAATGTTGTTTCATAAGTGATATTTTTAAATTTGTAACATGAACTTATTTTACAAAAATTTGGAAGTATTTACAGGCTTTTTGACTTTGATGAGTGAG
>CAZNVN010000108.1:0-4923 GCA_964576635.1 uncultured Rhodospirillaceae bacterium | reverse complement strand
TCTGAGCACTGAAGTGAAATGAGACCTACAAGAATTTCTTTATCAAAAGCATCCACTTGATAGGAGCACCCTCCTGTAGCATTTTCATATTTGCCAGTTCCTCCATGCGTAGTACTTTTCCCTTCAGTCCCCACACGTTTAGCAGAACTATATTGCACATCACCATCTTGGTCTGTAGCATTACAATGTGCTACAAGTTCCTTTCCTCTATAACCAACACAAACTATACTGCCCTTATTACCTCGACTATCAGTCCAAACTCCTTCAACAACTAAACCCATAAATGGACCGTCAGCGGTTTCTACACTTTTTGTTATATCGTATTTAAGAGCATTGGTCATAGTATATTCTTCTGCAACTACACTCCTAAAAAAAATAAACAATAACGACACGCATATAATTGAAATTTTAAAATATATATTCATAATTATCTCCCCTCAATTATTAAACTTCAATATTATAATCACATATACTTCTATTTATAAGAAAAAAATTTTATTGCTCGTTTATAAGCAATTTCTGCTCTCTCGACTTATCTAAATAATAAGAATCTAAAATATGAAATTTAGAATTCATACTGATTAAAAGAGGGTTTCCTGTTGGGATTTCCAATTCGTTAATTTTTTTATCAGAAATAGTAAATAGTTTTTTACAAAGAGCCCGGAGAGAATTGCCATGAGCAGTAATTATAATATTTTTTTCTTCTATAATTTTTGGCTTAATATTTTTTTCAAAATAGGGAATTACCCTATCATAAGTATCTTTTAGTGATTCTGTATTTGGAATATTTTTAGGATTCAAATTTTTATATACGTTATCTTTTCTGGGATTGAAATCGTCTTCTAAACTTATTGCAGGAGGAGCAACATCCCAAGATCTTCTATATATCCTAACCTGTTCCTCTCCCATTTTTTTTCTCATTTCACTTTTATTTAAACCGGTTAGACTGCCATAATGGCGTTCATTAAATTCCCAAGCTTTTACAGGATCCAGATCTTGAGTTTCTATTACATTAAAAATTATTTGTAATGTTTGTATTGCTCTCCTTAGGTAGGAAGTATAAGCAAAATCAACATTAATATTTAGCTTTTTAATAAGTATTCCTGCAGTATTAGCCTCTAATAAACCTTTATCTGAAAGAGGAACATCATACCAACCAGTAAAACGATTTTGTAAATTCCAAATACTCTGTCCGTGCCGGATTAGTATTAGATTACTCATTTGTAAGACCGAGATTAGCGCCATGCGAAGGGTCACTTCTCTCATCCCTTTGAGTCCAATGTCCTCGTTCTACACTAGATAAAAACGACTGCACTGTAGCATTAAAAGCCGCTGGCTCTTCCAAGTTTATTGCATGTCCAGTGCGTGGACATATCCAAAGACCCGCTGTTCTAATTTTACGTTTTAAAAATAAGTTTACTTCCAAACAAAGTTCATCCTCATCACCAAGAGCCAATAAAACAGGTATACTCATTTTCTTCAAATCTTTTTCAAAATCAAAAAGTGAAGGGCGTAAGGCCTGATATTGTCTCATGGTTAAAGCACTACCTTCAGCAGAATGTTCTTTCAAGTGCTCAATAAATTCCTTCCAACCGCGAGGATCTTTGTTCATCAGTTGCACTCTAGAGCTTCCTAAACCCAAAACATCTGCTACCGATTCTGACCCCTCATTAATAAATTTGTCAGCTATTGTATTTGCTGCTTCAGCAAAATTTTGCCTATGTTCAGGCATTGCTCCAGATCCAACACCTGCTACGACAAGAGAATGAGCCATATTAGGATAAAATAATCCAAAAATTAATGCTGCATAAGCACCCATGCTTAATCCAATAATATGGGCCTTATCAATTTTTAAGTCCTGCATGAAGTTTGCAATATCGTCTACTGAATGTTTATAACCATATTGTTCTGGATCTGAAGGAACATCAGATGGAGTATAACCTCTAGCATTATAGGCTATACAACGATATTCTCTTGAAAACCAGCGTATTTGTTGTTCCCATTCTCTGAGGTCAGAACCAAATTCGTGCACAAAAATTATTGGTTTTCCACTACCTGATTCTTCATAATATAATTTTATCCCATTAGAAGATGCATAAGGCATACATGTCTCCTTAGTTTATTTATATATTACTTTAATGACCTTTAAATATAGGGTTTCTTTTTTCCGCAAATGCAGCCCTTCCTTCGGCGTAATCATCACTATCAAAGCAATCTTGCTCTGCCTTTAAACACTCTTCAAACGCCTTTTTATCATTTAGCTCAGAATCAATGGCCATTTTTGCAGATTTTATAGTTAAAGGTGCATTAAAAGCTATATTTTCAATTAATTGTTTTGTCTTTAAATCTAAATCTTTTATCGAATAAACTTCTTCCAAAATTCCAAATTCTTTAGCTTGTAAAGCATCAAATTTTCTTGCAGTAAAAAAAATATATTTAGCTTTAGCCGGACCTACTATACTTGTTAAAAGCTTGATACCATTAAATCCATAAGCCAAACCTAACTTTGCAGCAGGAATTCCAAAAGTACTATTGACTGAAGCTATTCTTATATCACAACAAAGTGCCAAGGCTAGGCCTCCCCCTATGCAATAGCCATTTATACTTGCCACTGTAGGTTTTGGAAATTCTTTTAAGAGTAACATGGTGTTTTTAGAAGTATTTTCATACAGTCTTATATCCTCTGAATCAGAACGATTTTCTTCAAATTCTGAAATATCTGCTCCTGCTGAAAAAGCCTTATTACCTGTACCTTTAATCATTACACACCTTATTTGTGAATTAGCTGCGAATTCTTCTAATGCTTCTCCTAAGTTTTTCCACATCGATAATGAAATAGCGTTAAGTTTTTTTATGTTACTAAGCTCTAAAAAACCTATATTTTCTTTAGTTCTCACTAATATTTTTTTTTCAAGATCTTTTTTCATTACACCGTTCCCTCTCTCTTAAATTTTTCTATAGTCTCGGGATCATAACCGTACTCTTTTAAAATTTCATCAGCATGTTCTCCCTTTTCAGGAGCAGCAGTATTGAGTCGACTTGGAGTACGACTAAGTGTTACGGGTTGCCCTACTAAATTAATATTTCCTAATTTCTTATGCTTTACTGATTGCGCTATACCACCATACTGAACTTGGGGATCAGAGAAAACTTCATCTATAGAGTAAATTGGACCACAAGGAACACTTACAGCATTTAATTTTTTTATCCATACTGCAGAACTATCACTAGCCAAGACAGTATTTATAAGCTTATTTAATTTTTTTCTATTTTTTACTCTTGAATTATCGTCCTTAAAATCAGGATCTTTTGCAAATTTTACAAGATCTAAAGCTTTACATAAACGCTTCCACATAGCATTACCCGCAGAAGCTATATTGATATATCCATCAGCTGTTTTAAATGCACCCATAGGAGTCATAGTAGGATGGTCATTTCCAGCTTGCCCAGCTACTTCTCTTTCCATTAAATAGCGTGCTGCTTGAAAATCCAACATGGCTATTTGAGCCTCCAGAAGAGAAACGCTTACCCATTGTCCTTTACCAGACTTTTGTCTCTCATAAAGAGCAATCATAATACCTAAAGCACAATAAAGTCCTGCACTAAGATCTGCTACTGGAATACCAGCACGGACGGGGCCTTGCCCAGACAATCCTGTCACTGACATTAAGCCACCCATACCTTGAGCTATTTGGTCAAAACCTGGTAATGAAGAATAAGGACCACTTTGCCCAAATCCTGAAATACTTGCATATATCAGACGAGGATTTATCTTTTCCATAGATATATAATCTATAGCAAGTTTTGTTTTAACATTAGGTCTAAAGTTTTCAACTACAACGTCTGCATCTTTTATCAAGCGCTTAAGAATTTTTACACCATCAGATGACTTAAGATTTAACGATAGACTACGCTTATTTCTTTGAAGGTTCTGAAAATCAGAGCCATACCGCGAACCGCCAAAATCTTCTCCTTTATCATAGCCTAAAGGGGGCTCAACTTTTATTACATTAGCTCCCCAATCAGCGAGAGGTCTCACAGCTGAAGGCCCTGCTCTGACTCGACTCAAATCTATTACAGTTAGTCCCTCTAGTGCTCCATTCATTAAATTATTCACAAGAAACTACCTTCCCAGATCTAGATCATCAAAAGTAACATCTTCGACTTTTTCTACGTGCATGATATAAACACTATCATATGCGTCTGCATTTGGAGATTTTATAGATATTTTTCCACTTATTCCTATAGGTTGATACATAGATCTAACTTCGACTGGATCTTCCAACTGAACTAAAACCATCTGATTTGGTGGAGGTGGAGGAACATGAATGCACATACCAGCATTTGGTACCAATACAAATTCACTAACAGTTTCTATTTGATCATAATCTACTTCTAAGGGTACCATAAAACCTGTAATTCTGACTTTTTTACCCTCTAATTCATCTACTGTAACTAATCGAGAATTTCTTAGTTTTTGAAGGAATTCACTATCTTTCCACATTTCATCTTTTACTCCTCCCGCAGGAATAAAATCAAAAACGTCCTCAGGAAGTAAATGTGTCCAAGTAATAGGTGAGAACTCATCTCTAGCATAAGATAAATTTGTTAGAAATAGAGCCAAAAAAATAAATTTAATAATTAAAATATATTTGTTTTTAAAGAAATTTTTCATAGTCACAATCTAACATAAAAAAGTAAGTACACAATTAAAAATAGAATAGGATCAATTAGGATTTTACTGACAATCCATCTCGAAGAGTATTCCTATAAATTTGAATGGCGGGAATAATAGTAGCCAATAATGAAGTGATTACAATTGCTATTATAATTTTTATGTCATAATTTTTAAGAGAATATCCTTCTAAAAAAATACCATAACTATTTTCTAAATATGTTTTTCCAAAATAAAAAATAAATATC
>CAZNVN010000107.1:0-5069 GCA_964576635.1 uncultured Rhodospirillaceae bacterium | reverse complement strand
GGGGCTACATATTTACTGATAGAATACTGAATTCTAGAGGATCTATGGAAACAATGTTTCTTGGGTCATATAATCTTTCATATATACTAAAATTAATTATTCCAAGTATTAAGATTAAAAAAATGAATAGATTTTCCAGCTTAGATTATTCAGGAAAATTTAAAATTTCAAAGATGCCCAGACGATCCGCTATAGTAACCTTTTCAGTTAATGATGTATATGAAATTGCTGAATTTGTGAAAAGAAGGCATGGAGGTACTGCAGTAGTATTAGGAGCATTAAGTCCCAAAACACGTAATGCTCAAGTGGATCTTTATGAGTCAGGGGAAGTTGATCACCTGGTTGCTACGGATGCAATAGGAATGGGATTAAATATGGATATTAATCATGTAGCATTTGCCAAACTAAAAAAGTTTGATGGGAAAATAATAAGAAATTTAAGTTTTTCTGAGACAGCTCAGATTGCAGGAAGAGCAGGAAGATACAAAGCAAATGGATCATTTGGAGAAACAGCAAACTGTCCTGTATTTTCAGAAAGACTTATAAATGCAATTGAAAACCATAATTTTTCGGACGTACATTCATTACTGTGGAGAAATAGCAAACTAGATTTTTCATCTACAAGTGACTTGATAAATAGCTTAGTAACTTTTTCACGAGAACCCCATCTTATGCTTAGCCCAGAGTCTGACGATGAAAGAGCATTAAGACATCTTATTAAAAAAACAGATGTAAAAATACGATCAGTTGGGGTAGAGGAGACAAAAGAGTTATGGAATGTATGTTGTATTCCTGATTATCAAAAAAATTATGATGATTCTCATTACTCATTATTAGAAGAAATATACTGCTACCTAATTGATAGAGGTAAGATACCTGAAGATTGGATCAATTCTCACCTAGAATATTTGGACAATATGGTAGGGGAATTAGATTTGTTAAGTATTAGATTGTTAAATGTGAGAATGTGGAATTATATTTCTAATCGTTTTAGTTGGATAGATAAAAATAATGGAGTTAAAGAAAGGGCTAAGAATATAGAGGATAAATTATCAGATGCTTTACATTCGGGGTTAGTAGATAGGTTTGTAGGGCATAAGACATCCCAAATGGTTAAGAAATTAAAAGATAATGAAGATTTATTTGTTAAAATTAAAAATAATAAAGTGTTTGTAGAAGAACACTATGTGGGTCGTCTAGATTGTTTAAATTTTGTAAATGAAATATCAAAAAATTACCAGGATAAAAAATCAGTATTAAAGATTATTAAAAAAGCTTTGTCTGAAGAAATTAATAAGAGAGTTGATGCATTGCAGTCTTCTTCAGATGAAAATTTTTCATTTAATAAAGAATTTTATATTTGTTGGAATTCAAATATTATTGCTGTTTTAACCAAAGGGGATTCAATATATGACCCTAAAATTAAACTTTTAAATACAGAGTATTTAAGTGATGAGGAATTGTTGATAATAGAAAACAGATTAAAATCTTATGTTACTACAAGAATTGCTAATTTAAGAGTACCTCTATCAAAAATATTAAAAACTTTTCCTAATGGAACCGCAAATGGGTTAATTTATCAATTATATGAATCTGCAGGGTGTGTTTTAATTCTAGACGTTAAAGATCTGCTTAATAATATGACTTTGGAGCAAAAACAAAAACTAAAAAAAATAGGAGTGAAAGTTGGAGAAATATGTGTCTGGGTTCCAGAAATTATAAGATATGGAAGACCCGAACTAGGTTGGTTTTTAAGTCAAAAGTTTTATAACATTAGTCCATTATTACCTTTTCAAATTAAAACTAAACCTATAAATATAAAAAAAGTACCAAAAAGTGTTTGGAATGCAGGAGGTTTTGTAAGTATAAAAAATTACGCCTACTTTGTAGAATTTGTAGAGCAATTAGGGTTTGCCATAAAAAAAATTATGAAAAACAAAAAAATATTTTTTATGAATAAAAAAAATATTAAAAAAATTAATAAAAGTTTTAATGTAACATACGATCAACTGGTATCTATCCTTAAGTGCTTAGGATATGTAAGAAAAAGTAATAACTCTAATATGTATGTCTTAGAAAATACAAAAATAATTAGTAAATATACAAGACTCAGTAATAAAAAATTATCACTATCCCCTTTTCATGTTTTGCGTAAAAATATAAGATGAATAGTTTAAACTTGTTTTTACTATAAGCAAATTTTGTGTTATATTAACGTCGTTCTGATATGTTTAAGAAAGATTTTCCTCATTTGTTAGGTTTTTACCACTATTAAAGTTTTGAGCAGAGGTTATATTATGTTGTTTAATTTTAAGGATTTGTTTGTTTCAAAAAAAGAAGAGAATCTAGATCCAGAAAAAGATATTAACTTGGCTTGTGCTGCTCTCCTTTGTGAGGCGGCATCTATGGATGGGTCTTATGATGAAGAAGAAAAAAAAATTATTATTAAATTGATTAAAAAACAATTTGATTTGAATGAAGAAAAAGCTATAGAAATTGTTAGTGAAGGAGAAAAATTGTCTCAAGAAAGTTCTCAAATTTATGGTTTCACAAAAGTAATCAAGCAATCATGGGCTTTGGAAAAGAGAATAAAAATTCTTGAAATGTTGTGGCAAGTAGCTTATGCAGATGGTGTTTTAGATCCGACAGAAGATATGTTGATAAGAAGGGTTGCAGGTTTGATCCATGTAGAAGATAAAGAAAGAATGCAGGCAAAAAATAAAATTTTAGGTAATTAAATTATTTATTAAAAATAACAAATTTTGAGGAGCAGAACTTATGACTTATGTAGTAACAGAATCTTGTATTAAATGTAAGTTTATGGATTGTGTGGAAGTGTGTCCAGTAGATTGTTTTTATGAAGGTGAAAATATGCTAGTTATTCATCCTGATGAGTGTATAGACTGTGGTGTATGTGAACCCGAGTGCCCTACAGAGGCAATTTTGCCGGATTCTGATGAAGAAGCAGACAAATGGCTAGATCTCAATACTAAACAATCTAATTTATGGCCAAATATTACCCGAAAAGGGGAACCTCCTAGTGATGGCGAAGACTTTGAAGGAGTTGAAGACAAGTTCAATAAATATTACTCAGATAAACCAGGAAAATCTGATGGCTAATATTATAAAAATTAATAGGAGTTAATAAAATGAATGCAGTGTCAGATAGCTTTTCTGAAGGAGATTGGATTATTTATCCAAAGCATGGATTAGGAAAAACATTGGGTTTTGAAAAACAAGTATTTTCTGAATCTGAAGTAGAATTTATAGTTGTATACTTTGAAAATGAAAAAATGACATTAAGAATTCCAATCAATAAAGCGGATGAACTTGGAGTGAGATCCATTTCATTTGAGTCAGCTATGAAAGTGGCA
The DNA here is from genome assembly GCA_964576635.1 of uncultured Rhodospirillaceae bacterium. GTDB lineage: Bacteria > Pseudomonadota > Alphaproteobacteria > TMED109 > TMED109. The sequence continues at coordinate 1,695 of CAZNVN010000107.1, read as the reverse complement.
CTCACAGCACTAAGAGGAAAAACAAAGATTAGAAGAACGATGTGGGCAAAAAGAGAAAAGGATTATAAGGATAAGCTTAATAAAGGAGATATGTTGTCTATAGCCGAAGTTTTAAGAGATTTATACAGGGGGGCAGATGATCCAGAACAATCATATAGCGAAAGACAACTTTATGAACTAGCTCTAAATCGTTTTCTTAGAGAATTAGTTGCAATAAAAAATATTGATTTGTCTGATGCCAAAAAGAAAGTAGAAGAAAATTTGCAGAAGATCTAGTTCAGAGAACTCATGTAATAGGAAGGTATTAAAAATTTATTAAAATAATAATTTAATTTAGAAAATTTTATGCAAAACTTAAGTTTACATAATTTGGGACCCTATGAGAGAGTTTGGGTTATAGGTGCAGTTAAGGGAAGAGTTAGTTCCTTAAAGGTGCTAGCAGGTAAAATTATTGAAAAGCAGAAGTTGCTTGACAGACTTGTCTTTACTGGAAACATTTTAGGTCCTTCTTATGAAGGAGAAAATTTATCTGCAAAAGCCGTAGATGAAGCCTTGTTATTGAGATCCAGATTTATATCAAATTATTCGTCTGATATAGATGATGTTGTTTTTTTAAGAGGCCAGTTTGAAGAACTATTAGATAAAGCGAGACAACTTCATATATCTCCAAACCCAAAAGAGTTAGTTGAATGGATGTACAGTAGAGGTCTAGATTCTATTTTATCTTCTTATGGAATATCTTCTAATCTTCTCACAACTGCAGCAAAAAATGGAGCATTAGCTTTATCTCGAGCTTCAGTAAGTATTCAAGAATCTCTAGTAAATAAAAACGGTCATTATAAATATATTTCCTCGTTAAAAAGGTTAGCTTATAATGAAGATAGAAGTGTTTTGGTAGTTTCTGCTGGATTAGCAAAAGACAGGCCTTTAGAAGCTCAAAGCGATGAACTATGGTGGGGAGGTGGGTTTTCTAATTTAGATGAGCCCTATGGAAACATAAAAAGATTTATTAGAGGTTTTGATCCCGAGGGTAAAGGTTTGGCATCTGGAAAATGTGGTATTACTCTTGATTCTGGGGAAGAAGGAGTATTTGCTGCTTTGTTTTCCTCAGATGGAAAATTATTAGAGACAATTCAAGGCTAAATTATTTACTTAACGGCTATAATAGGAGAGTATTTATATGGTAGAGGTTAAAGCAAGTAGTTTTCTAGACTCCTTAGTAGTGGATAAAAAGTTATATGAGTATTATTCTCTGAAGAAAGCAGGTAAATTATTTGGTGATTTCGATTGCTTACCATATTCTATAAAAGTAATCCTTGAGAATTTATTAAGAAATTTAGATGACACAGTAGTTGATAAAGATCAGATTTCGGCGTTAGCAGACTCTACAAAAAATAATCACAGAGAAGTAGATATTTTTTATAAGCCTGCGAGAGTATTGATGCAAGATTTTACAGGAGTTCCTGCAGTAGTCGACCTTGCTGCAATGAGACAGGCAGTATCGGATTTGGGAATTGGTGCCGATTCTATTAACCCAATTACTCCAGTAGATTTAGTCATTGACCACTCTGTCCAAGTAGATGATTTTGCAAACATATCTTCTCTAAAAAAAAATGTTGATATTGAATTTAAAAGAAATGGAGAGAGATATTCATTTTTAAAATGGGGACAAAAAGCATTTGATAATTTTAGAAT
>CAZNVN010000106.1:0-5086 GCA_964576635.1 uncultured Rhodospirillaceae bacterium | reverse complement strand
GTAATGGGAAGTTGGAATTGTTTAATAATATCTTCTTCTGGTATATCTACGATAAAGTGTTTTGAAATTGGAGATTTGCCTTCAAAAGTTGCAGGACAAGTGCCAGATGATTCGAAGAGCGATGGATTTGATCCTAACAGATGTTTAGAATTTAAAGAGCAGAAAAAGGTAGACAAATTCATTGTATATGCAATCGATGCAGCTGATCAGGCTATTAAAGATAGCGATTGGGCACCTAAATATGAAAAAGATTATACTAGTACAGGGGTTTTAATAGGTTCTGGTATAGGTGGCTTGTCTTCAATAGAAAATGCAGCCTTGACTCTAAAAGAAAAAGGTCCTAGGAGGATGAGCCCTTTTTTTATTCCTTCTTGCCTAATAAATCTAGCATCTGGTCAAGTTTCAATAAAATATAATTTTAAAGGTCCAAATGTTTCTGTAGTTACTGCTTGTTCCTCAGGTGCGCATGCTATAGGTGATGCTGCCAGAATTATTAAAGCAAACGAAGCGGATGTCATGATTGCAGGTGGAGCAGAAGCTGCTGTTACAAGGTTAGGGATATCAGGGTTCTGTGCCGCTAGAGCATTATCAACTAGTTATAATGATAATCCAAAAACTGCTTCTAGGCCATGGGATGAGGGAAGAGATGGTTTTGTAATGGGAGAAGGATCAGGTTGCGTTGTTTTAGAGGAATATGAACATGCGAAGTCTAGAGGAGCTAATATATATGCAGAAATATTAGGATATGGGCTTTCAGGCGATGCTTATCATATCACTGCCCCTTCAACAGATGGAGATGGGGGTTACAGAGCAATGAAGGCTGCGATCGAAAATGGAAATATAAATATAGAAGATATTAATTATATAAATGCTCATGGAACATCTACTCCATTAGGAGACGAAATTGAATTAACTGCTATCAAAAGATTATTCGAAAAATATTTGTCAAATCTTTCTATTAGTTCTACAAAATCCTCTATTGGTCACTTACTTGGAGCAGCTGGGGCAGTAGAAGCTATATTTTCTATTTTATCGGTTGTTAATGATATTGTGCCTCCTACCCTAAATTTAATTAATCCGAGCCCTTCGGCATTAGGATTTGATTTAGTTCCTCTAAAGGCAAAAAACAGGGAAGTAAAGTTAGCTTTATCTAATTCCTTTGGTTTTGGAGGCACTAATGCTTGTTTGATTTTAGGTAAGGTTTAGTAAATAAAAAATATAAGAATAAATAAGTATAAATTTAAGTTATTAATTAATATATTTTTAATATTATTGGCTTTTTTATTAGTTTTTGTTTTTTTATTTTTAGGAGTTTTGTCTTTATACTCCAAACTAGATGGACCTCTGGAGAATGGGATAGTTATAGATATTCCAAAGACTACTTCTTTGATAAAGATAAGCAAAATATTAGAATATGAAAATATAATTAGTAGCAAGTATAATTTTATACTTTTTAACTATTTGATAGGAACTAATAGGAGTTTAAAAGCTGGGGAGTATCTATTTTCTGCAAAAATGTCACAAAAAGAAATTGTTGAAATGCTAGTAAAAAATAAAGTTTTGTTACATAAATTTGTTGTTCCAGAATGTTATTCTAATAAGCAAATTTTAGATAAGTTAGAGAAAAATGAAAAGTTAACTGGGTATATAGAAGAAAAATTAACTGAAGGCGATTTATTTCCAAATACTTATCTATACGCTAAAGGAACTCAAAAAACTCAGCTTATTGCATTAATGAAACAATTATCTAAGAAAAAACTGAATTCCAGCTATGAAAAAATTGGTTCTTATCCAGAAATACTAAATAATCTTAAAGAAGTAGTTGTTTTGGCTTCCCTTATTGAAGCTGAGGCTAAAAATGCTCATGAGAAAAGAAGAATTGCCTCTGTTTTTATTAACAGATTAAATAATGGTATGAAGCTACAATCAGATCCAACGGTAATTTATGGTTTAGTTGGTTCAGTATACCTTGGGAGAAAGTTAACAAGAAAAGACATAAATACAAAACATCCTTGGAATACATATAAAATTTTTGGTTTACCTCCTTCTCCTATATGTAACGTAGGTATTGACAGTATTGAGGCAGTCTTGGAGCCTCTAAAAACAAATGATTTATATTTTGTAGCTGATGGATTGGGTGGTCACTATTTTTCAGAAACTTTAGAACGGCACAATGAACACGTAAAAAATTTAAAAAAATTAAATGAATAACAAGAGTATTTATTTTATATTATATATACAGAGGTTAATATGAATAAGAAAAATCAAAATAAAGGAGTTATGCTAGTTCTTTCATCTCCTTCTGGTGCAGGTAAAACTTCCATATGTAAGCGTTTATTAGGTTTGGATAGAAATATAAATTTGTCTATTTCTGTAACAACCAGACCTATTAGAAAAGGAGAAAAAAATGGGGAAGATTATATATTTGTTGATAACAAAACATTTAGTAAAATGTTGAAGGAAGGAGACTTTATTGAGCATGCCTCAGTTTTTGGTCATGATTATGGAACCCCCAAAAATTATGTAGATGAAAAATTGCATAAAGGTGAAGATCTCCTTTTCGATATTGATTGGCAGGGGGCACAGCAGTTGAGGAGCAGAATGGGAGAAGATGTTATTTCCGTTTTTATTTTACCACCTAACAAAGAGGAACTAAAAAAACGTCTAAGAGAGAGAGGTCAAGATACTGATACTGTTATGATGAAGAGAATGGCTTCTGCTTCAGAAGAAATAACTCATTGGGCTGAATATGATTACGTTTTAGTAAATAAAAAATTAAAAGATAGTGTATGTAATGTGCATAATATACTGAAAGCTGAAAGGTTAAAGAGAATTCGCCAAACAGCACTAGCAGAATTTGTTAGATCAATTAGTTTTGATTAGAGAAAGCTATTTTAGATATTCTAGCAAAATCGTTTGGAGTAATTTGTTCTGCCCTTAGTGAAGAATCAATATTCGCAAGCTTACATAATTTTTCTGGATCACCTAAATATTTTAAGGTAGATTTAATTTTTTTTCTTCTTTGATGAAAAAGGGCTTGTGTCACTTTTTCTATATTATTTTTTTGTAAATTATCCATTATTTGAAGCTTTGGGACGATTTGAATAATTGATGAGTTTACCTTTGGTTTGGGAAAAAAGGCGTTTGAAGGAATATTTAATAAAATTTTAGAGTTTCCATATATGTTAGTTATTACGGATAATCTTCCATACTGTTTAGTCCCAACTTTTGCTATAATTCTTTCTGCAACTTCTCTTTGAAACATGAGTGTCATTTTATTTATATTTTTTGGAAATGGCAACCATTGTATAAGTAATCTGGTCGCAATTGAATATGGTAAATTAGAAATGATTACTGCATCGTCGATACTATTATCCCGCATTATCTCCTTTAAATTTATTTTAAGAGCGTCTTCGTTAATTAAGGTTAATTTTATACCTACTATTTTTTTTAAAATTTTTAATGCATCTATGAACCTTACATCTTTTTCTATGGCTATTACCTTTCTTGCCCCTGCTGTGAGGATTGCTCTTGTAAGAGATCCTGGGCCTGGTCCTACTTCAATTACATTTTTATTTTTTATATCGCCACTAATCTTAACTATGTGATTAGTCAAATTTAGATCAAGTATATAATTCTGACTCAAACGACGTTTAGCTAACAGATTGTATGATTTAATAACTTCGGATATTTTAGGAAGAGCATTAATTTTTTTTATTAATGAATCATCCATTTTCAATTTTGCATTCTTATGTCAATAAGAGCTTTTCTTTTTAGATTTGATATAAATCTGTCACTTAGCATTTTAAAATACCTATTTTGTAATCTAAATTTAACCAATTCTTTTAATGCGAATTGTTGATTAGCTTTAATATCTTGTTTACATAACATAACTGTATACACACCATCTTGTGCCTTCAATGCCTTACTAAAAGAACCAGGTTTTAAATTGTTTAATTCTTCTTTAAATATAGGGGGTAATTGTTTCAGTAAGATTTTTCCTATAAATGTATCATATTGTGTATCCTCAATTTTTAGTATTTTGGGAACTCTTTCACAAGATTCAATGTTACCAATTTTTGCAAGGGTTTTTTCAACGAAAGACTGAATATTTTTTTCTTTAGAAGGAATTTCAAACTTTATAGTTGCTATTTCAGCTACTGTATGGCTCAGGTCGGGAATTTTAAATTTTCTTATTGCTTCTAATTTTAAAATATAAACTCCTGTATTAGTTACAATGGGTTCTGAAATTGATTCTAGATTCATATGCTTTATATTTTCATATATTATTTTAGGAATAGAACTACCTAGTGTCCAATCTACGAGCCCTCCATTCTTTGCAGAACTACTTTGTGACATTTGTTTTGCTATTTGCACAAAATTCTCTGTATTTATTTGTTTTTTTATTTCAACCGCAGTATCCATAATGTTTTGTTTAAGACTAATTTGGCTAAAATTTAAAAAAATTTCAGAATATCTATATTCACTTTTCCCTTCATTAGATAAAATAATATTTAATTCATTGGTTATTTCGTTATCATTAATAGTAATTTTGGGTTTTATTATTGAATTTGATATTTTATCCCAAAGTACTTTTCCTTTGATTTGATCGTAAATAGTCTCTTTGGAAATTCCGTTTTTCAGTAATGTATTTATGAGACTTTCTCTAGGTAGATTATTTCTTTTTTCTAAAAGAGCAATCCTATTTAATATTTCAGATTCGGTTACCCTAATATTCATTTTTTTTGCTTCTTGCGAGTATAACTTTTCGTTTATTAGAGTTTGAATTACTTGGACGGACAAGCTTTTTCTAGTTTTAGGATTATTTGGAAGATTAGAAGTAAGTATTATCAAGTCTAGACGATTTATTAAATCTGCTAAGGTAATTGCTTCATCGCTAACTATTGCAACTATGCTGATAATGTCAACTTCATCATTATCATTTTGAGAAAAAACAGTTGATATTATTATAAAAAATAAAAATAATATATAAAATATCTGTTTAAAATACTTTAAATTTCTTCCTCTTAAATTCTAAAATCCAACTAATTCAAATGTTATAGAAAATGTAGTTGCATCTGGTACA
>CAZNVN010000105.1:2223-5110 GCA_964576635.1 uncultured Rhodospirillaceae bacterium | reverse complement strand
ATTTTTTTCGATCACATTTTTCTTCATTTTAAGTAAATTAACTCATGGATTGGAATTAAAGCCAGTTATGAATCTAGAATTGGCTAAAAAAATGGTAGATGCCTGTGAGTTTAAACGTTCACAAACTGATTGGCGACCTTTGAATATTGCAATAGTAGATTCAGGAGCAGATTTAATATTATTTAGGCGACAAGATGGAGCCTTTTTAGGAAGCGTAGAGATAGCATTAGCTAAAGCTAAATCTGCTGCCGTAATTCCTGTTCCTACTAGAGTAATTCTAAATAAAGTACCCGGGCTCCCCGTAAGGCAGCAAGAGTAATTGCAGAAATAGTCTATGGTAAAGATGGTAAACCGGGAAGAGTTCCGGGGTTAGTGCATGTTGATAGTTTGGTTGCTTTTCCTGGAGGATTGCCTATAAAAACTGTAGATGGGCACCTTATAGGTGCAATAGGAGTGAGCGGAGCAAGAGGAGAACAAGATGAAGAGTGTGCTCAGTACGCTATTGATTCTGTTAAAGATCTTTTGAAGTAATGTTCGATGTAATTTTCAAGAATGCATATATAGTAGATGGAACTGGTAACCCTGCTTTTCATGGGGATTTAGCTGTTGCTGATGGATTAATAGTTGATAGAGGGAAGAACCTCGGTTCTTCTAAGCAAATAATTGATGCTGAAGGTTATATTTTGGCTCCTGGATTCATTGATACTCATACACACTATGATGCTCAATTGACTTGGGATCCTTGGGCAGAACCGTCTCCTGAGCTAGGTGTAACAACTTTAATAATAGGTAATTGTGGTTTTACTATAGCTCCTTGTAAACCTGAACACAGAGATCTTACTATGCAAAACTTAACAAGTGTAGAAGGAATGTCGCTTGATGCTTTGCGTAAGGGTGTGGTTTGGGATTTTGAAACATTTCCTGAGTATATGGCTTTTTTAGAAAGAAGAGGAGTAGGGCCAAATGTTGCTGCATATGTCGGTCATTCATCGGTAAGAGTATATGCCATGGGTGAGAATGCTAGCAAGCGTTCATCCAATGAGTCAGAGTTGCAAGAAATGAAAGAAATTGTTAAAGAATCTATGAGGACAGGAGCTATAGGCTTTGCTACCTCTACTTTTGAAGGTCATAATGGGGCAAATGGAATACCCATGCCATCTCGATTGGCCGAACATTCTGAAATGACCTCATTAATAAATAGTATGGCATCTACTGGGAGAGGAATATTTATGTTAACTAAGGGATCCCAAACCTCAATTAGAGATATAAAAGGATGGATGACAGGGACTAATAGGCCAGCCGTCGTTGCAGCATTATTCCATAATCCTATATCACCAGATTCAAGTTTTAGACAACTAAAAAGCATGTCAGAAGCAACATCACAAGGAATAGAAATGTGGGGTCAGGTTTCTTGTAGACCGTTAACAATGGAATTCACTATGAAGTCTCCTTACTTATTTGAGGGTTTTTCTTCTTGGAAAAGTGCGATGGAGACCAATAATATTGAAGAATATAAAAAAATCTTAGACGAAAAATCACTTAGAAATTCTATGAAAGAAGAACTAGCGGATTCTGCAAGAATAAGAATATTTAACGATGATTGGAGCAAAGTATTAATAAGAGAAGTTAATCATAAAAAATTTAAGAAACTAGAGGGAAGAAATTTAAAAGATATTGCCTCTGAAGAGAACGCGCATGCATTTGATTGGCTTTTAGATCATTCTCTTAGTGAAGGAGGAATGGATACTTTATTTGTTGCAATGCTATTGAATACTGAGGAAAAAGAGGTGGGAAAACTTCTTAAAAGTGATCAGAGTACAATTGCACTTTCTGATGCTGGTGCACATCTTACTTTTTTTTGTGATGCCGGTTATGGTCTTCACATGCTAAACCACTGGGTAAAAAATAAGAATTTAATGTCAATAGAAGAGGCTATATACAGATTAAGTGGAAAGCAGGCTGATATATATAGAATAGATCAAAGGGGTAGGTTAGTTCCAGGTCAGTATGCTGATATTTTGATGATAGACTTAGATCAGATAGGAGTATCTGTTCCATTCAAAAAAAATGATTTACCAGGCGGATCGAGCAGACTAACAGCAAAATCTTTTGGGGTGAAAGGAGTGTGGGTTAATGGAGTAAGAGTAGTTGACGATTGTAAACTTTCAAATACAAAATCCCTTCCAGGAAAGCTAATTAGGGCTTTTCATGCCTGATCATTTTAAAATTTTAAAGATTTGAAGGAAGGAATGTTCCTTCCTTCAAAATGGCTGATCTCCCATGCTATATTTTGGGCCGATGCCATTGCAAAATGCATTGGGATGGATAGTAAAGTGTTAGTTCTACTAAATAACATGGCAGTTTTTGCAGAGGCTGCTTTAGAGTCAGCGTCAGCTTCTACTATACCTAGTGCTCTTTGTTGATTTGGCCAAATAACAAACCAAACATTGAACCACATAATTGCTCCTAACCACATTCCTATTCCTATGGCAGTGTCTTTAGCGGCTCCATCAGATAGCATTCCTAAAGTAATAGCATCTACTAAATATCCATTCATATGAGCTAATAATATTCCAGTAACAATAGTTGCCATAGCACCCCACCTGAACCACCATAAAGCAGCAGGTGCGATAACCTTACTGATGGCAGGTTTTTGCTCATCAGGTATACTCGGCATATTTGGAATTTGAACAAAATTAAAATACCAAAGCAATCCTATCCACATTATTCCTGATAAGACATGAAGGTATCTAAGTATAAAACTCCAAAAAGTAGAGGAAAAGGAATGTAACGAAAACTTAATATAACAAGACTAAATGCTTGTAAATCTAAAAAAATAAAAAATAAAGATGAAAATATAACTAAAAAATACGAAACATCTAGTAAT
>CAZNVN010000105.1:0-2213 GCA_964576635.1 uncultured Rhodospirillaceae bacterium | reverse complement strand
CTAAGAATGAAACTCCAAAAAGTAGAGTCAATAGAACCACCTGTTTGAATAAAATAGATAATGAATAATATTGTTAGGGCAATGCCTACTCCAATAGTTTTGTGTAACGACGATAATATTGAGGCCATAAATTTTCTCCATAATTTATATAATTAATTATAATATTGATTTGATAAGAATGAAATTTATTTTTTAACTAATTAAAATAATATAACAAACTGTTCCTATTAATTAAGTTAAAAGGATTTTATGCCAAATTGTTTTGCCCACCCTAAGCTTTCATTAGTATTATGAGTAGGTTTGTACTCACATCCTATATAGCCATCATAATTTAAGTCATTGATTAAATTAAATATATATTCGTAGTTAATTTCTCCTTTGTTAGGCTCATTTCTATTAGGAGTAGAAGCTATCTGAATATGTTTTACCAGGTGTATGTATTTTTTTAGATAGTGTGTAAGGTTTCCACTCATTATTTGTGTGTGATAAAGATCAAGCTGTAGCCTTAAAAAAGGATGGTTTATTTCGTTAATAAACAGAACTGCATCATCAACGTAATTCAAAAAGTAACCAGGGATATCCTTTGAATTTATTGGTTCTATAAGAGCGTATATTTTATTTTTTCCACACTCCTCAGCAGCATAAGCTAAATTATTTTTAAAAGTTTCTTTATTTTTTTTGGGATCAGCATTTTTGTCAATAATTCCTGCTAAAATATGAATGTGTGGGCATTCAAGTATTTTTGCATAATGTATTGATTGTTTTATTTGTTCTTTAAATTCTCTCTCTCGACCAATTATACTTGCAATGCCTCTTTCACCTTTTTCGAATGATCCTGGGGATATATTGAATAAAACTTGTTTAATTCGAGCTTCATCTAATAGTTTTTTCAAAAAGAAAGGGTCCCACTCATAGGGAAAGAAATATTCTACAGCTTTAAAACCTGCTTTCGATGCCAATTTAAAGCGTTCCACAAAGGAAACTTCCGTAAATAAAAAAGATAAATTTGCAGACAATTTAATCATAAGTCAGTATGGTATCAGATCAAATATTCAGCAATAAGAAAGTTTGAGGAAAAAGTGGTTAAGGCTTTATTATTATTGTTTGTTATATTGTTATATCAATATAGTAGTTATGCAGATGAAAATACTATTCCAGAAGATGCAAAGGTGGTCAATATAGAAGCTCTATATGACCAGGCTCCAATTATTGTTGAAAATGATATAGGAGAGGATAAAATAGCGATAGCGACGATACGTGGTAAAATATTGACAGATGGTTATCTGAAGTCTGGTACTGTTGATTGCAGAGTGGTAGGACATGCAGCTCCAGGTAGAGTCTTTAGTTGTGGTTTTGCTCAAGTTGAATCTATAGATGGTTATTGCATTTTCAGAAACTCTGACGATGAAGGTCTGGTTGCTAAGTTAAGTTGCTCAACTGCTGCAAATGGAGTTGAAGGAGCTAGTTGTCAAGGAAGACTTGATTTTATATCTGGATCGGGCACTTTTGCAGGAATTTCAGGAAAAGCAAAATTAAATATGGCCCAAATTTTTTCTACTAATGAAAAATTTTTTAGTTTTTCCGGTTACTGGAAGTTGCCTGCCTTATTATTAAGATAAATTTAGTTAGTTTTCATCTAATAAGGGAACTACTCCACAAGCAAATAGAGAGTCGTTAGATTTATTAAATAGTAATAATGGTTTTCCTCTCATTGTTGTTATGCTTATTAGGTCTCTATTTTCAGCTGTAGTATTTTGGGGTTTTACACCAAGGGTTGTATTAAAGATTCCATCTTCTTTAACAGATAGAAGTAGTAAATTTTCAGGGTTCCAACTTATCAATTCTGGATTATTCAATTGGATAGGCAACCCTTTATTTGAGCACGAATTTCCATCGTATAAGGCTATCCTGTACTCTCCTGGCTTTAAGTGTTTTAAGTTAAACTTAAAAGCTGGTAAACCCAAAAACCAACTATCTACGCCTTCTGCACTTCCTATATTTTTTTTATCTGACGTAAAAAAATCTACTGTTACCCAATCTGCATATAAATTAGGTGAATACATGATTATAAAAATTAATAGTATAAGACTTCTCATATAAAAATCATTTTTTAAGTATAAATATAACTGATTTTTTCTAAAAATCATCTTAATTTACCTCGTTCTATGTATTGCAATTACTGCTAAAGATTCTAGTGCAGATTTCCATTTTGA
>CAZNVN010000104.1:0-5241 GCA_964576635.1 uncultured Rhodospirillaceae bacterium | reverse complement strand
ATGTGTTAGCTCATAGTCGTAAGGATGGCGAATGTAATCCTGGCAATATTTGGGAAGGCTTTTCGCATGGTAAACCAGTAGTAAGTCATTATGGTATTCCTTATAATGGTCACATACAAGAGATTGGTGATTGTGGTTTTGTTGTAAATAGAAAAGATAATTTTCATAATGTGTGGCAAAATCTTAATCCATCAAGTATTCCCGATATTTTAGAATATTCTCGTAGTATAGGTGTATCTAACTTTACTTGTGAAGACAGTTCTAATTCTATTAAAAATAATGCAGATGAGTATGCAAGAATTATGAAGGCTTTCAAGGATGGAGTTATTGATTATAAGGCTATGAGCGAAAGGTGTGTAAAGAGATGGGAACAACAAGCTAGACCAGAATTAATTGCAAAGCAACATTTAGATTTATATGAAGAACTATTATAATGAGTGAAGAGAGATTAGATGCCCTTGAGAATTATTTGAAAAATTATGGTCAGTTTGTGGAAGATCAAACTATACAGATAGAGATGTTAAAAGAAAAAAATAAAGAATTAATGGAAAGAATAGAGGTTATAGAAGATAAAATAATTGACCCTAAAGATAAGCGATATAACTTAGATAAAACATATGATAAAGATTTTTTTGGATGGGACAATAATGCGCCTCAACAAAAAGTGTTGGCAGAGTATTTTGTTCCTAAGATAGTAGAAAGCTTTAATCCTAAGTATGTTTTAGATGTGGGGTGTGGGTCCGGCCAATGGTTAGATGAATATAGAAAACATAATATTATAACCAAAGGCGTTGAGGGTAGTAGTAATGCGTGGCCAACAATGTCTGATGAAACAAAAGAAGTTGTATTAAAGTGGGATTTAAGAGATAAAATAGAAGAAGAAGATTATAATGTTGACTTTGCTCAAAGCTTTGAAGTGGCAGAACATATAGAGGAAGAATATGCGGATGTATTTGTACATAACCTTATAAAGGATAGCCCGGATATTGTTTTACTTACAGCAGCACTTCCAGGTCAAAGTGGCGATTCGCATGTAAATTGCCAAGAGAAAGAATATTGGATAGTAAAAATGGAAAATAATGGCTATATTTTTAATCAAGATTTATTAAATAAAATTAAAAGTTGGAATAAACCATATCTGGATCCTAACTGCCCAGATTGGTGGCCAGATAATTTGATGGCTTATATAAAGAGATAAAATGTTATATTTGCATGAAAGGTTAGTATAATGAGTAAGTTTAAAGTTATTACAGATTTCCCTATTGCTTTTGATAGTCCGGATCATCTAGCTCCGCATGGTACTAAGAGAGATAATTCATCTGATGAATTGTGGATAAACAATATTGTAGATTTGTTTGGTAGAAAAAGAAAAATGAGAATAATGGATTTAGGATGCGCTGGCGGCGCATTAGTAAAAGATTTATTAAAACATACTCCATATGTTATTGGGCTTGAGGGAAGTGATTATTCTATAATACATGAACGTGAACATTGGCGTCAGGAGGATAATCTTGTTAATAATAATTTATTTACGTGTGATGTTAGTCGCCCATTTAATATAGAGTATGATAATAAGCCATTCTTATGCGATGTCATTACTGCATGGGAGGTGTGTGAACATATACATCCAGATAGGGTAGAAGATTTTTTTAAAAACATCTACAATCATCTAATGCCTGGTGGAGTGTTTATGGGTAGTGTATCAAATTTTTCAGATCAGAATGTTAGTGAAGATGGTAAAACATATGAGTTGCATCAAACTGCCATGCCCGAAGAAGATTGGAATTTGGCTATAGAATCTACAGAATTATTTACAATAAAAAAATATGATAAATCAAAATTGGGGTATGTTAGAGAGGGCCACTTTCTTTTATATTTGGAGAAAAAGGAGGTTTCGCAATCTGAATTTGAATCGACTGACATAGGTGAACACAAAGTCGGTCAACCATTAGAAGAGAAATATAATCTTGATAAGGCATATGATAAAGGTTTTTTTGGGTGGGATAATAATGCGCCTCAACAAAAGGTGTTAGCTGAATATTTTGTTCCTAAAATAATAAATTATTTTAACCCTAAGTATGTTTTAGATGTGGGGTGTGCCACCGGTCAGTGGCTGGATGAATACAGAAAATATAACATTAAAACAAAGGGTATTGAAGGTAGTAGTAATGCATGGGAGATAATGTCGGAAGAAACAAAAAAGGTTGTGAAACAGTGGGATTTAAGAGATGTGGTGGAAGAAGATGAGGAAGATTATAATATTGACTTTGTTCAAAGTTTTGAAGTGGCGGAACATATAGAATCTGTGTATGCAGATATATTCATACATCATCTTATTAAAGATGATCCCGATGTTATTTTACTTACGGCAGCGCTACCAGACCAAGCAGGTCATCATCATGTAAACTGCCAAGAGAGGGAGTACTGGATGAAGAAAATGAAAGATAACGGTTATCTTTTTGATCAAGCTTTGCTTAATGAAATTAAGAGTTGGGGTGTACCAGACGGTTGTCCGTTTTGGTGGCATTCTAATTTGATGGTTTTTGTGTGATTAAAAATGCCTTTTTCTTTACAACATAAGTGTTTATTTATACATATTCCAAGAAATGGTGGCGTTTCTTTTAGAGTAGCGCTGGGGATATCGAAACCCACCGACAGTACACTTGCGAGTGAACTAAATGGTGATTTTGATTTAGAACCTTTAAATGAAAATGATTTATTAATGAATATTCCGTTACATCATTTATGTATGAAACATATACAGATGTTAGGTGTTTTGGATCATTCTTTAATTGCTGAGTCTTTGAAAGTAGCTTTTGTAAGAAATCCTTGGGATAAAGTGCTCTCAGCCTATTCCCATTATTACCATCGACACTCTCTTGATTTTGAAGATTTTATTGTTAAATTAGAAAAGATAGTTTCATTTGTAAATGAGAATTTTGTTTTTGATTTGGAAAATGTTTTTTATAAAGAATATTCAAACTTAATGATATCTGTTTTAAGTGAAGAAACTGGGGAGAGAAAGCTTAATCCTTGGCGGAAGAATGCAATATGGCTTGATCCACACTTTTTTCCTCAGCATTTTTTTATTTATGATGAGTTTGACACTCAGCTTGTTGATTGTATTGGAAGATTTGAAAATTATGAAAAAGATGCACAGGATATTTTAGATCGTTTAGGAGCCTTAAAATTTTTTCGTACCCGTGCAGGTACACATAAACCGTTAATTCCGCATTTTAATTATTCAAAACATGCGGATTATAGAGAAGTTTATAATTCAAAAACAAGAGATATTGTTTATAATATTTTTAAGAAAGATATCCAAACATTTGATTATAAATTTTAATAAAACGATTTGATAAAACAATAAATATTAGTCATATTATATAGAGGAAATTTAAGGAGGTTTACGAATTGAAAGACGCTACAAATAATATAGAAATAATTAAGAGTATTTTGTATAGTGACTTTTTTAAACCACCTTATGAACGCTTCGATGAGATTACTTTTAATTTATTAGAAGAAAATTATCCTTTTATTACTTTAATTGGTACTTTTGCATCTGGAGGGTTAACTACATTTTTACAAAATGCCTTTTTAAATCATTTAATAAGTTCGTTTGAAAAAGTTAATTACATGGAGATAGGGTTATATCATGGTTCTTCACTTTTGAGTGCACTTAGTAATAATGAAGATAACTTAAATAAGATAGTTACTAATGATAAGTGGGAATGGGGCTCTGCTGATTATGATGTTTTTGAAAGAAACATTACTAAAGTTTTATCTTTATATTATGAAAAAGATCATAAATTAAATAGTGAGAATGAAAGAATAATTAAGTTAGATAATACGTTTGATGTAACTGTAGTTAGGGCAGATGTATGGCAATTTGCTGATACTATAATGAATCAATGGGGTGATGATAAGGTAGATATATATTTTTATGATGGTGACCATTCATTTGAAAGCCAAAGAGACGCATTAATTTATTTTCAAGATTGTTTTGCTGATGAGTTTATTTATCTTGTTGATGATTGGAAAGATGAAGGGGTAGTAAAGGGTACACATGCAGGTATTGAAAAAATCGGGTATGAAGTTTTGTTTTCTGATAATACGCATAATTGGAGTATCAACCCTAAGAGTTCATATGGTTGGGGCGGCGGCCAGTTTATTGCTTACTTAAAGAAAGTAAAGGAGAGAGAATGTTAGACCCAAGTGATGTACATATAATTTTAATTGGTTGTCAGCGCACTCAAGATTACAGGCATAATTTAGAAATCATTAGATATAATTGGTCTGATTATGGTAAGAAGGTTTGGATTACTACTGTGTTTAATGGCGATCAAAATGATTGTGCTTCAGGTTGTGGAGAAAATACATTTATCCATTTGCCTGAAAATACAGGTTATGGATATGGCGCGTTAGATTCTTTTAACGTTGGTCTGGAATTCGCGAGAACCGGCTATAGACCTTATGTGGCTATTTTTAATTTTGATGTTTGGTTTTTGACTGAAGAAGGTTTTGATACTGCTATGAGTGGCTTTATTGACAGTGGTAAAGACTTTGCCGCCGGATATCACCAAAGCCATCATTGGGCCATGACGGATTGTATGTTTTTTAGAAGAGAGTTTTTAGAAAAATTATTGCCGATACAAGATAAGGCGTTAATGAGTCGTAAGGATAATAATTGGTTACAAAATCAAATGTCGGGCACTGAATTGGGTTTTGAAAATATGGAAGAGTGGATGCTTTATTCGTTAAATAAAGCGGTAAGTGACGGTGTAGTAAGAGAGATTAATCAGCAAAAAAATAAAACTAATGATGATTTAATGAATAATCTTGATCCTAAGATTAAAGAATCGTGGTATGTAATGGAAAGAGATGGTCACCCGCGCTACAGATATACTGGAAAATATAAACTTATTCATGAACATGAGGATGAGGTTAAGAGGGAATTATTAACTAAACTTAATATTAAGAAAGGTCATAATATTTGTAAGTATCTTGGCATTAATATAAAGCATAATATATTAAATGATGTACGTCAAGCCGATGGAAGCACTATGGCAATCTAATGTTAAGACCAAGTTTAGCTTCTTTATCTTTACCGGTTTCTGATACATCTACTAAGAAACCAATTGTAATTCACCATCATAATAATCTTACAATGGGTGGCACAGAAAAAATGTGTCAAATATTTTTAAAACATTTTATTAGGGACTATACGTTTGATCATTATGT
>CAZNVN010000103.1:0-5340 GCA_964576635.1 uncultured Rhodospirillaceae bacterium | reverse complement strand
AAGGATTCTTGACCCGTCTTATTTTTAATACTTTCTAACGCCCCGTATAAGACCTTTTCAGCTATAACTTTTTTTCCGTGCTTCATAAGGCTGTTAGTAAATTTAGCTAATATATCGTCACCATATCTAGGGTCAGGAATAAGTTCTCTTTTTTGTGCTTTACGACGTCTAGACATATTTTTTCCTTATTTAGGTCTCTTAGACCCATATTTAGAGCGACGTTGGCGCCTATCTGATACTCCTTGAGTATCTAAAGTTCCTCTAATTATATGATATCTCACTCCTGGAAGATCCTTTACACGCCCTCCTCGGATCATAACAACTGAATGTTCCTGCAAATTATGTCCTTCCCCAGGAATATAGCTAGTAACTTCAAACCCATTCGTTAATCTTACTCTCGCTACTTTCCTTAGTGCAGAGTTAGGCTTTTTTGGTGTTGTAGTATAGACACGTGTGCATACTCCTCTTTTTTGAGGACACGCTTCTAAGGCTGGAACCTTATTTCTTTTGACAGGCACTTGTCTACCAAATCTTACCAATTGATTTATAGTCGGCATATTCATTTTCCTAATATAAAAATCTATTCCCCAGTTTTACTTACTAATTAATATGAATATTTTTTCTTAATATTCTTCGAATTATTTTCAATAAAAATTAAGTGTATAAATTTTTTAAAAATTAGACCTATCTGAAATACAACAAATAGAACATTATACTATAAAATTATATATAATATAAATTAAATTCGAAGGCGCATATTATGTGTGAAGCCTGCTCCAGTCAAGCAATATGTGCCTATTTTTTTTTATAAAAATTATTTTTTTTTAGTGTGATATAATTTCAACAAATATAAAAAAAATCACTATAAAAATTTAGCCTACTTATGCTGACTCTTTTTGATCCGCATCATTGGTTTCTTTTTGTTCTAGAATTTCTTTATCTCTAGTATAAGCTATTGATTTATATTTGTTTATAACTCTTCCTGTACCTGCAGGTATTAACCTTCCAACTATAACATTTTCTTTCAACCCTTTGAGAATATCTGATTTGCCTCCTACAGCTGCCTCAGTTAATACTCTAGTTGTCTCCTGAAAAGAAGCCGCAGAGATAAAGGAAGATGTAGACAAACTTGCTTTAGTTATACCTTGCAAAACTGGAATAGATTCAGCTTTAGACTGATTTTTTGATAGTTGACTATTTATTAAATCAAATTCACTCCTTTCCACTTGTTCTCCAAATAGATAAGTAGTATCTCCAGGGTTAGTGATCTCCACTTTCTGCATCATCTGTCTAGTAATAACTTCAATATGTTTATCATTAATCTTTACTCCCTGAAGTCTATAAACTTCTTGTATTTCATTTACTAAATAGAAAGCTAGAGCCTCAACTCCAAGAACTTTTAGCATATCATGAGGAACTCTACTTCCATCAGTTAACTGCTCACCCTTAGATACTTCATCCCCTTCTAGAGCTATAATATGTCTACCTTTTGGCACTAAATATTCAAATTCCTTTTTATCATTAGATGTAATAATTATACGACGCTTGCCTTTATAATCCTTACCAAAAGATACTTTACCATCAACTTCTGCTATCATAGCATGCTCTTTAGGTCTACGTGCCTCAAATAATTCTGCAACTCTAGGTAGCCCTCCGGTGATATCTCTTAGCCTATATTCTATGGGGATTCTAGCTATCAAGTCTCCAGCTTTTACATCATCCCCATCATTGACACTAAGGATGGCATCAACCGGAATTTCATAGGAAGATTCTGCTCCAGAATCCAGCTTTAATAACTTTCCATTCTTTCCTAAAATATTCAACCGAGGAGTTAAATTTTTTATTTTAGAGTTAGCCTTATTATATTGCGCACTACCTCTCCAATCTATTACTCTCTTTGAGGAAATTCCTGTTTCCTCATTCATTTCTTCATGTATAGAAATTCTTTCTATTAGGTCTATATAGTTAACTTTCCCGCTTTTTTCAGATATTATAGGCCTTGTATAAGGATCCCACTCTACAAGTTTATCTCCACGAGCTATTTTCCCATTTGTATTAAATAATAGCTTTGCCCCCTTGGGAACTTTATGTCTGGCTCTCTCCCTTTTTTTGGTATCAAAAATAATTAATTCTGCATCTCTACTCATCACTATACTTGAACCTACAGAGTCTTTAATTATTTTTCCTTTACCTAACTTAACCGTTCCATCTAAAGGGCTTTCAACACCAGACTGTTCTATTTGTTGAGCTGCTCCTCCTATATGAAACGTACGCATAGTAAGTTGAGTTCCTGGCTCACCTATTGATTGAGCCGCTACCACACCAACTGCCTCTCCTATATTAACTGGCGTGCCTCTTGCTAAATCTCTTCCATAACAAAAAGCACAGACTCCTTCTTTTGTCTTACAAGTTAATACTGATCTTACATTTACCTTATCTACTTCTGCCTGCTCTATTTCTCCCACATGCAATTCATCTATCATTTTTCCTGACTTAACAATAACTTCATTATTATTCGGATTGACAACATTTTGCGCCGCATAACGTCCTAGTATTTGTTCTCCAATCCCTTCTATTATATCCGACCCTTCAATTATTGTTCTTTTTTCTAACCCTTCTTTGGTTTTGCAATCTTCTTCCGTAATGATGACATCCTGGGCCACATCTACTAATCTCCTAGTTAAATACCCTGAGTTAGCAGTTTTAAGAGCCGTATCTGCTAGACCTTTTCTAGCTCCATGAGTAGAATTAAAGTACTCCAATACTGATAAACCTTCTTTAAAATTTGATATTATAGGCGTCTCGATTATTTCCCCTGATGGTTTTGCCATTAAACCCCTCATGGCAGCTAACTGCTTCATTTGAGCAGTAGAGCCTCTTGCACCGGAATCCGCCATCATAAATACCGAGTTCATACTCTGTCCCGTTTCTTTTTCCATTTCTCCCATCATTGCATCAGTAACTTGGTCCGTGCACTGGGACCAAGCATCAACTACTTTGTTGTATTTTTCCTGACGAGTTAAAAGACCATCATTATACTGTTTCTCATATTCCTTTGCTAACACATGGGTTTTGGAAACTAAATTCTGTTTGTCAGCTGGAATAATCATATCATCTAAACCAAAAGATATTCCTGCTTTACAAGCCTGAGTAAAACCTAATTTCATAAGCCTATCAGAAAATATTACAGTTTCTTTCTGACCACAATGCCTATAAACTGTATCGATTAGATTGCTAATTTCTTTCTTTTTAAGCACACAATTAATAAGTTGGAAAGATATCTTAGGGCTTTTAGGCAGTAGCTCTCCAATTATAACTCGACCAGGGGTTGTATCAATTATACTAAACTTTTCTTTTCCATCCGCCTCAATAGATTCTATGCGCATTTTAATTTTAGCATGCAAAGATAATACTCCAGCATGTATAGCGTGATTTATTTCATAGATATTTGAATACTGATTCCCTTCACCTTTATCCCCTGTATTCATAAGAGAGGTATAATATAAACCTAAAACAATATCTTGAGTAGGAACTATAATTGGCTTGCCATTTGCCGGACTTAAAATATTATTTGTTGACATCATTAAGACCCTAGCTTCTAACTGTGCCTCCATAGACAAAGGAACGTGAACTGCCATTTGGTCTCCATCAAAATCTGCATTAAAAGCAGTGCAAACCAAAGGATGCAATTGTATAGCTTTCCCTTCAACTAAAACAGGTTCAAAAGCTTGAATGCCAAGTCTATGAAGAGTAGGCGCTCGATTTAACAATACAGGATGTTCTCTTATAACTTGTTCTAATATATCCCAAACTTCTGATCTCTCTTTTTCTACCAGCCGCTTAGCTGCTTTTATAGATGTAGCCAAGCCATAAATTTCTAATTTTGAATATATGAAGGGTTTAAATAGCTCTAATGCCATCTTTTTAGGAATGCCACATTCATGTAGTTTTAATTCAGGCCCTACTACGATTACTGCCCGTCCAGCGTAATCACATCTCTTTCCTACAAGATTTTGTCTAAATCTACCCTGCTTTCCTTTAAGCATATCAGCGAGAGACTTCAATGGACGCTTATTAGAACCAGCTATAGGACGCGACCTTCTTGAGTTATCAAAAAGTGCATCTACAGATTCTTGTAACATTCTTTTTTCGTTGCGAATAATAATATCAGGAGCTCGTAAATCTAATAATCTCTTTAATCTATTATTTCTATTAATTACCCTCCTATATAAGTCGTTAAGGTCGCTAGTAGCAAATCTTCCCCCATCCAAAGGAACCAAAGGCCTTAATTCAGGAGGCAAGACTGGTATCACATCCATAATCATCCATTCAGGAAGATTACCTGAATTGATAAAAGCTTGAACTAATTTTAATCTTTTTACATATTTTTTTCTCTTAATCTCAGAACTCGTATTTTTAAACTCCAATCTCATTCTATCTCTCTCTTCTTCAAGATTTATTGAAGAAAGCATCTCTTTGATAGCCTCTGCTCCAATTGAGGCGGTAAATTCTGATCCAAATTCATCTAAGGCATCTTGATATTCAGATTCTGTTAATAATTGAAATTGTTTTAAATTAGTGGTTCCAGGTTCTAATACAATAAAACTTTCAAAATATAATACTTTTTCAACATCTTTCATTGCCTTATCAAGAAGCAAACTAATTCTAGAAGGAAGAGATTTCAGAAACCAAATATGAGCCACAGGTGAAGCAAGAGTAATATGTCCCATTCTATCTCTTCTAACTTTAGATTGTATTACCTCAACACCACATTTTTCACAAACTATTCCTCTATGCTTCATCCTTTTATATTTTCCACATAAACACTCATAATCTTTAATAGGTCCAAAAATTTTTGCACAAAATAAACCATCTTTTTCAGGCTTAAATGTTCTATAATTTATGGTCTCAGGCTTTTTAACCTCACCAAATGACCAAGACCTAATTGTGTCAGGGCTAGCTATTGAAATTTTAATCGCATCAAAATTATTTTGAATTTTATTAGGCTCTAATGCTCTAGCTCTACGAACTTCCATAATTCATACTCTTTCATTTTAGTTAAAATATAATTTCTCAATCACTCTCTTTAAGATCGACATTTAAACACAATGCCTGCAGTTCTTTGGTTAAAACGTTAAAAGACTCAGGAACTCCGGTTTCAAAAGTATCCTCTCCCCTTACTATAGATTCGTATGCCTTTGTCCTTCCAGAAACATCATCAGATTTTACCGTTAACATTTCTTGAAGAGTGTAAGATGCACCATAGGCTTGCAAAGCCCAAACTTCCATCTCACCGAAACGTTGCCCACCAAACTGAGCTTTACCTCCTAAAGGTTGCTG
>CAZNVN010000102.1:926-5361 GCA_964576635.1 uncultured Rhodospirillaceae bacterium | reverse complement strand
ATACTCTATCAGATGTGATTTCTTCTCTAATAGTAATTTGGGGTTTTAATCAGGCATAAAAACCAGCAGATATGGGTCACCCATATGGTCATGGAAGAGCTGAGTATATTGCCACATTAATTATTTCTATTTTGCTTTGCGTTGCTGGAATTGAATTTATCGAAACTGCAGTACATCGTATTCAAAACCCAATTTTAATAATATCTGATTGGTGGATGATAATAATATTGGGTTTAACAATAATAATTAAAGAAATCACAGCTCGTTATGCTGAATTCTTGTCATCAAAAATTGCATCTGGGTTGCTCCACGCTGATGCGTGGCACCACCGCACTGATGCAATCTCAAGTGTTCTTGTTTTAATGGCATTAATTGCTGGGAACTTTGGATATCTATCTGTTGATGGTTGGGCCGGTCTGTTCGTTGCTCTAATATTAATTTATACTGGTTTTGATATTGCACGCGATTCTGTAGATGACTTAATAGGTAAACCTCCAGATATAATGGAATTAGATGCAATACGGAAAATTGCATTAAGCGTTCCAGGGGCCTTGGGTGTTCATGATATTTCAGTTCATAGTTATGGACATGACAGATTTGTAAATATTCATGCTGAGATAAATGCAACAAAATCAGCAGCAGAAGCCCATGATATTTCTGAAGAAATAGAAAGTCGATTAGAAAAAGCAATGGGTGTGGAACCCACGGTTCATTTGGATCCAGTAAACCCTGATGATCCCCTGGTTAAAGAAGTGAAGAATTTCTTAACTGAAGATAAGAAGATCGATGACCGTATTACTGGCATTCATGATATTCGAGTGGTAAATACAGATAATCATCACGTAATCTTATTTGGTATAAATATCAAGTTAGGCCTTTCACAAAAAGAAACTGTTATTTGTAAGCAAGTGCTAACTGATTTATTAAAACAAAAGTTTGATGGTTACGAGATCAATATAAAAGTCTCAGCAAGTCACCAATTTTGATTACTGAATTTCTCCAGAATGAAATTCTAATTCTGATTGATTAACCTTAAGGATTGCAGAGCCATCTTCCCCGAGTCCTTTAAATATGCCCGATATCATTTTAGAACCATGGTTAAATGCAATATTTTTGTCTAAATGATTACAATTTGAAGACCAATCTGTTTGGATCGAATTAATGTTTTCAGGAAATTTTTCGATAACGGGCTCTATTTCATTTAAAATCTGAGCTAATATTCTTTCTCGCTGAAAAATCTTTTCAGAAGATATATGTAATGATGTTGCAATTGATTCAAGAGATGGATCTAATTCTTCTTTGTTCTCATTTATATTGAGACCTATTCCAATTACTACTTTGTAAACTAATTCACCTTTTATTTTTGACTCACACAAAACTCCGCCTATTTTTCGTCCATCTAAGGTTATATCATTAGGCCATTTTAATGATATATCTATATCAAAATTAGATAAAGCCTTATTAATAGATAATCCTGCCAATAGGGGAAGCCATCCACTTAATTTGGCAGGAATTTTTTTTTCTATTATTATTGAGAAGGTGAGGCCTTTATTTGGAACAGTCAACCAAACTCTACCATTGCGACCTTTTCCTCCAAACTGATTATCTGTAATAATAATAGTACCAGATTTAGCACCATTATCAGCTAATTCCCATGCCTCTTCATTTGTAGACTTAAGTCGAGTAAAATATTCAATATGCTGTCCTAAAAACTTGGTTCTTAAATTAGTTTGAACCAGGTTAGTAAATAGCATGATGTATTATGATGCGTTAGGGTCTAGTTTTTCTCGAAGTTTTAAAGTCATGCCAGGGTTAAGGATACCAGCATTCGACTTAATTAGTTCTTCATTATCCCAAAGAAGAATAATCCAAGATTTCGCATCACCATATTGTTTTCCAGCTATATTCCATAGATTATCTCCAGTTTGCACAGAGTAATCAAAGTACTGAGGTTCAGCTGTTTTTGCTGCAAGACGTTCTTTTTGAAGGTTTAAAAAATTGTATGGATAAATAAGATTTGCATTATCACCAATGTCATCCTTATTCCAAGAATAAATATAGCGCCATATTTTAAAATCGCCATATTCCTTTTTTGCTATTTTAATTAAATAATCTCCTGGTTCAACCATATACTTTTCCCATGCAAAATCTTGATAAAGAATGGGCTCTACCTTAAGCTCATCTTTAATATCTTCAGTAACAACCGGTTCTTTCTCTGGAACTGGGTCCGGTTCTGGGACATCATTTATTGCAGCTTCTAAAGTAGTGAAGTTTGGTTCAGGAGCTTCTGGTAAAACAGCGCGTGTAATTTTTTCAATAGGGTCTTCTTTTTCAGAGTCTTGTAGATTGAGAGGTGGCGCTGTTTGTTTCCCGCATGAAATAATGAAAAAACAAAGAAACAACGAATTTAATTTTTTCATAAAACCTCCTTTACTTGGATGTGGAGTAAATTATTTACGCTTCAGAATTATTAACTAATTAAATAAGTAATTGTTCCGAAGTTCTAGGGTCAAAGGTAAAATAATAATAGCAAAAATTCAATTAACTTTGATTAAACTCTCCAAAACATTCACGAAGAGCATCAGCGATTTCTCCTAGTGTACATTTGTTTCGTACGGCTTCTATAATTGATGGCATCAAATTATCTTCAGAATTTGCAACTGATTTGAGCTCACTTAATTTCAATTGAACCGCATTATTATCTCGTGTGGATTTTAATTGATGGACTTGTTTAATCTGTTTATCAACTAGATCATGGTCAATTTCTTGAAGTTCTTTTATTGGTTCTTCATCTTCTACAAAAGTATTTACGCCAACAATTTTTTGTTCTTTATTATCAATTGATTGCTGATAATCATAAGCACTTTTCGATATTTGATTCTGAATCCAGCCTTGATCTATTGCCTGAATTGCTCCACCTATTGAATCAATTTCATCGATTATTGACTGAGCATTTTCTTCCAATTCATTTGTTAATTTTTCAATAACCTCACTGCCAGCTAATGGATCCGTATAGTTTATAATTCCTGACTCATGTGCTATAATTTGTTGAGTTCTCAGTGCTAATTTTGCGGAATTGTCAGTTGGTAAGGCCAATGCTTCATCATATGCATTCGTATGCAGGGACTGAGTTCCTCCCAAAACAGCTGAAAGAGCTTGAATAGATGTTCGAACTATATTGTTATCAACCTGATGGGCAGAAAGAGTAGACCCACCGGTTTGAGTATGGAATCGACATAACATTGCTTTTTTATTTTTCGCGCCGAATCGTTTTTTCATGATTTTTGCCCATAATCTCCGAGCTGCTCTGAACTTAGCAATCTCAGTAAATAAATCATTATGTGCATTAAAGAAAAAAGATAGTTGCGGTCCGAATATATCAACGTTCATTCCTTTATCTATTGCTGCTTGTACATAAGCAATTCCATTGGCAAAAGTAAAAGCTAATTCTTGAGGTGCTGTTGATCCTGCTTCACGTATATGGTAACCTGATATAGAAATCGTATTCCATTTGGGTATATGTTCTGAACAAAATTCAAATATATCGGTAATTAGACGTAATGATGAATTTACAGGATATATATATGTTCCTCGTGCAATATATTCCTTTAAGATATCGTTTTGAATTGTCCCTTGAATTTTATTCAAGGGGATATCCTTTTTTTCCGCTATTACTATATACATTGCCAAGAGAATAGCTGCAGTAGAATTTATAGTCATTGATGTTGAAACTTGATCCAATGGAATATCTTTTAGAAGTTTTTCCATATCTAATAAAGAACTTATGGGTACGCCAACTTTTCCTACTTCACCATCTGCCATAGAATGATCGGAATCATAACCAATCTGTGTGGGTAGATCAAATGCGATTGATAAGCCAGAAACTCCTTGATCTATCAAATAATGATACCTTTCATTGGATTTTTCGGCAGAAGTAAATCCTGCATATTGACGCATGGTCCATAGCTTATTTTGGTACATTTTCGGATATATACCCCTTGTGAAAGGAAACTTTCCAGCCTTTTCATTCATAATGATTTTTCTATCGACATTTTTTTAAAACAATTATTTGAAACTACGTTCTTTTTTAATGTTTTGATATGCATCATTTACAGCTTTAAACTTTTCTTCAGCCAATACTCGCAATTCATCTCCTAGATGGCCAACTTTATCGGGATGATATTTAGTTGCCATAGTTCGAAAAGCTTTTTTTATATCATTATCCGTCGCGGTTTTATTGATACCTAATATTTTGTAGTCAGAAAGAGTATCGCGGACAAACATTGCTTGGATTGAATTAAAATCATTTATATTGATATTTAAGTATTGGCATATAGTTTTGATCACTTTGATCTCTTCAGGGTGTATTTTTCCATCTGCCTGAGAAAGTTCAAATATAATATGAATTAGCTCTAATCGACTCGGATGATCCATT
>CAZNVN010000102.1:0-916 GCA_964576635.1 uncultured Rhodospirillaceae bacterium | reverse complement strand
AGGATCATAAAATTTTTTACTTGTTCACGACTAAATTGCTTTGAAAGAAATACTTTTACATAATCCAGTTCAGACTTCAACATTTGCTTATCTGCTTTCATCACTGCACCAAATAGAACCAGTAAAGAAACAATAAAATCACCAGGTTGTGTTTGGGGGTAACTAGTATACTGGTAGTTTGAGTTAGGTTGGCCAGTAAATCCAGCTAATGAATAGCCAATAATTGCACCAATTGGGCCACCAAGAACCCAACCCATGCCACCCCAAAGTATTTTTTTTCCGACGCTCACTTCATTTTATCCTTTCAAGAGTTCAGAAGTTAATACAATTTTCGGTTCGATTAGAAAGCACATCAGTTAACATTCGGGTCAATTTGGAACAGTCAAAAACTACACAAGCAGCATTTTGGTGGTACCGGTTTCGCTCTAAACATAAAAAAATGCAAAAAGTTTATACGTATACACTAAGGGTAAATCACCAGATAGATTTTTAATTATTCTGCCTGAACATTCCACGGAAAGTGATTTAGCTAAACGTTTTATAGCTTCAATGAAAAATGCTTTGGGGCCCAAAGGTGCAGATCAAATGAAAATATTGGGTACTGCAATAGTAGGGAATTTACTAGATCTTACTGAATTTCATGATTTTATACTTTATTCTGATGATGATTTAAACCGATTTGGATTACCCGATAAGGAATTAATATCTACCTGTAATAAAATCGAGGTGGATGCTATATTGGATTTAAACCAGGAGTTTTCTCCTATCTCAGCTACATTATGTGGAGAGATTGTAGCTCCTTTAAAAGTAGGTTTTTATAGCGATGAGGGAGACGGATTTTATAATATTATGGTGAGAAGAACGGGTGCAGAATTAGCTGAAAGTGGATTTAAAGAAATATTTCAAATTTTAGGTA
>CAZNVN010000101.1:700-5435 GCA_964576635.1 uncultured Rhodospirillaceae bacterium | reverse complement strand
TAACTAGTTCAAAAAAAGATTATGAAATCTTAATTAACCCTGATGACATGAGGGCATTGCTTCTACAGTACAAACATAAAACTTTGCCATCTTTGGAATTATACTTTCCTCTCCTGTTATTAAAGCTACTTTCAGAATACCTTTAATTTTTACTAACTTTTCATATAACTCTCTGGCTAATAATCTTAGTGGACAACCTATTATACCAGACTCATAGGTAAGCATTCTTTCTATTGCGTAATGAGTTTTTCCAGTATTTGTAGGACCTAGTACGGCTATAACATTTTCATCTTCAGCAGGATTACATATTTGATGAGTGCTTTTAATATTTACCTTATGAGTATTATAGATATCTAAATTCATGAATTTGTACCCTAATTACTCTGCATAATCTAACATATATAGGCAATACTAAATAAATAATTTAAGTTAGTTAAATTATAAATAATAATTATTTACATTTGGGAGATGCATATGGAACTCTACCCACCAATTGAACCAAATGATAGTGGATGGCTTAGAGTTGATAAGGTCCATAAATTATATTGGGAAAAATGCGGTAATTCTATGGGTGTACCTGTACTTATTTTACATGGTGGTCCCGGAGCAGGGGGAAATAAAATACTAAGAAGGTTTTTTAATCCTATTAAATTTAATATAATTATTTTTGATCAAAGAGGGGCAGGACGATCACTACCAAGTGCCTCTATAAAAAATAATACTACACAGTACTTAATAGAAGACATTGAAATACTAAGAAAGCATTTAAACATAGAAAAGTGGGTGATATTTGGAGGAAGTTGGGGTTCTTCCTTGGCTTTAACCTATGCTCAAAAATACAATCAAAATGTATTAAGCATGATTTTAAGAGGTATATTTTTGTGTTCTAGAGAAGAGGTAGAATGGTTTTTATATAAGATGAAAATAATTTTTCCTGATTACTGGGATAATTTTGTATCCATTCTTAATAACAATGAAAAAAAGGATATACTCAATTCATATTACAGTAGACTGATCAACCCTGACCCTAAAATTCACTTAGTAGCAGCTATTGCTTGGGCACGATATGAGGCTAATTGTTCAACACTACTTCCTAATGCATCTAAATCTATAAAATTCAGAGACACTAAAATGGCACTTAGTTTATCAAGGATTGAGGCACATTACTTTTTAAATAATTTGTTTTTAGAAAAAGACCAAATATTAAAAAATATACACAAAATCAAACATATTCCAGGTTTTATAATTCAAGGAAGATACGATGTAATTTGTCCACCGGAAAATGCATTTATGCTACATAAGAAATGGGAAAATTCTCAACTTAAAATAGTGGAAAAAGCTGGACATAGCGCAATAGATAAAAATATCCAAGAAATGTTACTTAAAACAATGGTAGAGTTAAAAGTATAGTAATTTAAATATATGGAAATTTTATATGCAGCCTTTTATAAAAATAAGTAAGGACTTAGTCCTAAAATATATAGAAACATCAGACTTTAGAAAATATGTAGTAGAGTTTTCCCCTGAATTAAAAAATAATTTTAATGAGGATAAAAACAATTTTTCTAAATTTTGGGCTCTAAGCAATAAATATATTCTCAATTCTCCCCCCAAACTGAAAAGAAGCAAAAAAGAAATAAATGCCCTCAATTCCATTAAGTCCTTTAGTGAAAATACAAAAAAATTGTTTCTGAGAAAATATTCAAGCCATATATATAATATTCTTACAAAAGATATGAATAGATTTATTAGTCTAGACCAAATTGTATACGATATTAATAATGTAGTTCCAAATATTTGTCCTACCAAAAAAGAAATAAGTATCGAAAATAAAAAAGTTTTAAAAGAAAAAGAAGGGTTAGAGATAAGTCAAGCCTTAGTAATTTCGTCTATATTACAACTTAATAAAGAAGGAAGTCATTTATGTCATGCATTAATGTTACCTAGCCAACTTGCAAAGGAGGCAGAAAAAGATTTCAATAAAAATGGTAAAGTAGACTTTGGTGGTGCATCAGTCGAAAAATTAGGTAAATATAATATTATAACTTTAAAAAATCCCAAACATCTTAATGCAGAAGATGAAGAAACTCTCCTACCCTTAGAAGCTGCAATAGATCTTGCTCTTATGGATGATGTGAGTGAAATTTGTGTATTAAGAGGAGGAATAGTTAATCATCCAAAATATGCAAACAAACGTATTTTTGGGTCCGGAATTAATTTGACTCATCTATATAACGGAAAAATTTCCTATCTTTGGTATATTAAAAGAGACATGGGCGCTGTAAATAAAGTATTCAGAGGGATTGCTCATGAAGAATTTTCTATAGATGACCCTTTTTTCCCTACAAGAGAAAAACCTTGGATAGCTACTCTTGATACCTTTGCTATTGGCGGCGGTTGTCAATACTTATTAGTTATGGATCATATAATTGCGGATAAAGATAGCTATATGACCCTTCCAGCAAGAAAAGAAGGTATTATTCCTGGAGTTGCTAATTTAAGGCTCTGGCGATTCACTGATGATAGAATAGCCCGTCAGGCTATTCAAAATGGACTCAGAATAAATTCTAATTCTAAACAAGGTAGTTTTATATGTGATGAAGTTATTGATCCTAAATTAATGGATGAAAATTTAATTAATACTATAAATTCTTATATAAGTTCTGGAGTAGTGGGATCCTCCAGCAATCGAAGAGCCTTCAGGATAGGACAAGAACCTTTAGATGTTTTTCGCAAATATATGGCCACATATTGTCATGACCAAGCTTATTGTCACTTTAGTGACGCATTAATAAAAAATTTAGAAAACTACTGGAATGCAGCAGAAAAAAAATTATATTAACTCAATTAAAAATTATAAATGTCAGATTTACTAAATAAATGGATAGATGAAGCCAAAAATATTATAATCTTCACGGGAGCAGGAATCAGCACTGAATCAGGGATTCCTGACTTTAGAAGTCCCAGTGGATTATGGTCCAGAATGAAACCAATAATGTTTCAAGATTTTATATCTTCGGAAAAAAGCAGAGTGGAATCATGGAACAGAAAATTTGACAGTGAAAATGACATAAGTTTTGCAAAGCCTAATGAAGGTCATATGGCAATTGCAAAATTGATAAATTTTGGTAATGCAAGCTATGTTATTACTCAAAACATTGATA
The DNA here is from genome assembly GCA_964576635.1 of uncultured Rhodospirillaceae bacterium. Taxonomy (GTDB): domain Bacteria; phylum Pseudomonadota; class Alphaproteobacteria; order TMED109; family TMED109. Next base: position 2,271 of record CAZNVN010000101.1, on the reverse strand, counting down.
ACTTGCACCAAGATTCAGGAATTTCAGAAGATAAAATAATAGAGCTGCATGGAAACAGTAGTTATGCTTCATGCCTGGATTGCAAGTTTAGATATGAATTAGATGAAATTAAATCTGAATTTATTTCTCAGCCTGTTGGTTCAAAAAAATCTCCTATCTGTAAGGAATGTGGCGGTATAATAAAATCAGCTACTATTTCTTTCGGGCAACCTATGCCCGAAAAAGAAATGAAAAGAGCAGAATCTGCTACACTAGATTGTGATTTATTTTTAGCGATAGGAAGTTCTCTTCAAGTTTATCCTGCTGCAAGTTTTCCTATAATTGCAAGAAAGAATGGAGCAAAGTTAGTAATTATTAACAGAGAACCTACAGAACTTGATAAAATTGCCAACATGGTAATCAATGAAGAAATAGGTTCAACTTTAAAAGCTTTAGTATAGAATAAATGTTTAATTTTTAAGAAACTGAAAATTTAACTAATTTAAATTCCCAAACTTAAAAAATGTAAAATGATCAAGCATACCTAGATAAAGAAGAACTTAGAGTAATTAGAGAAGGCATTGACCTAAGGGAATATTATTGGGTCATTAAGATTTTTTTATTAAATCTGCTGCTTTTTCACCCACCATTATACAAGCAGCGTTGGTGTTACCAGAAAGAATTTTTGGAAAAATAGAAGCGTCAGCTATTCGTAATCTCTCTAAGCCATGAACTTTAAGATTATCATTTACTACTGCATTAGGTCCTGGACCCATTTTACAGGTACATGAAGGATGAAAACCCGTTTCAGCTTTTTCTCTGATAAAATGCTCAATTTCTTCATCTGATTGAAGCAGTTCCCCTGGAGAGAGTTCTTCCTTCCTGTACTTGTTCATTGGTTTTGCATTAACTATCCGTCTCATTATTTTAAATACTTCTACTAAAGTTTGTTTATCTAAAGGATCACTTAAAAAATTAAACCTAATTGAAGGTGAGTCATAAGAGTTTGAAGATCTAATGTGTACTGATCCTGTGCTTTGTGGTCTTACTTGATAACCTGCAACTGCCATACCAGGAAAATTATGGAAGACTCTTTTTTTAAGGTTTTCAACTGAAAAAGGAATAAATTGTATCTGGATATCCGGTGTTTCTAGTTCCGTTTTTGTTTTTAGAAAAGCTATTATCGATGCGGCAGGCATGCTAAAGAGGCCTCTTCCAGTTAAAATGTATTTCAACATTTGACCAATACGATTAAAACCTCTACCCAAATGATTATAGGAAACATCATTTGTTTTAAACTTACACTGTGTTCGAGTCATCATATGGTCTAGAAAATTTTCCCCTACAGCCGGAAAAGAGTGATTAACTTTAATATCATACTTTTGCAAAATTTCAGGATTTCCTATTCCAGATAATTCTAAAAGTTGCGGAGTGTTTATTGCGCCTGCTGCTATAATGACTTCTCTTCTTACTAGAGTCTTAAATAATTTTTCATTTTTCTTATATAATACTCCCACACATTTTTTACCCTCTAAAATTATACTTTGTGTCATAGCTTCAGTAATTATATGTAAATTTTTTCTTTTCCTAGC
>CAZNVN010000101.1:0-690 GCA_964576635.1 uncultured Rhodospirillaceae bacterium | reverse complement strand
TGCCATTACTTATAGTAGCTTGTACTCTAGATATTCCTTCTTGATTTGGACCATTATAATCATTGTTCCTAGGATAACCTATAGATTCTGCAGCTTGAATTAAGGTCTCGTATAAGGGATTATTATCAGAAACTTGAGAGATCCTTAAAGGTCCATTAACGCCTCTCTCATTGCTAGTATTATTCTCATAGTTTTCCATTTTTAGAAAAACTTTTGATACTTCTTCCCAAGACCAACCCTTATTACCCATTTGAGCCCAAGTATCGTAATCTAATCTTTGTCCCCTCACATAAACTAAGCCATTAATAGAGCTTGAACCGCCAAGCATTTTACCCCTAGGGATGGGAATATTTCGGTTTGCCGTTCCTTGTTCGGGCTCAGAACGGTAACGCCAGTTTACCCCGCTCTTATCTATAAACATCCCAAAACTCATAGGCATGCGTGCGTAAAGATGTTCAGATTTTCCTGCCTCTAATAAAAGAACAGAGTTTTTAGGATTTTCTGTTAATCTATTAGCAATTACGGAACCTGAAGATCCAGCACCTACTATAATATAATCATATTGTTTATTTTCATTTTCCATAGACAGTTAATACCTTTTTCATAAGGTTGGTGGTGGTCCCAGCAGGATTCGAACCTGCGACCCCCAAATTAGGAATTTGGTGCTCTATCCAACTGAGCTATGAGACC
>CAZNVN010000100.1:0-5567 GCA_964576635.1 uncultured Rhodospirillaceae bacterium | reverse complement strand
TTTTTATATTAACTGCTCCAGATATGGGAAATAATTTATCCGAAAATCTTCTATTTTTATTTTTATTAAAAGGTATAGTTGACATATATTTCTTCATTTTTTCTTTTGAAACGTTTAATCCAGAGTAAAGTTCCCACTCCTCTCCATCTAATATGTCCATTCTATTCTTAAATTTATTTATTTGATCCTCATTCATTAGACCTGCATGATTATCTTTATGACCTGCTAGAGGTAAACCAAAACCTTTTATGGTATAGGCTATAAAACAAGTAGGTATATCATCGTTACCTATTTGGGAAAAAGCTTCAATAACACTTTCAATATCGTTACCAGCTAAATTAGTCATAATCTCTGCAAGTTCTTCATCATTTAATGAATTTACTAATTTTTTTACATTTTTATTTGAACCTAAATCTTTAATTAAATGCTCTCTCCAAAGTTTTCCTCCTGCATACGTTAATGCAGAATATAAATCATTTGGACAGTTATCTATCCAAGCTAAAATCTCCTTTCCACCAGGCTTTTTAGAAACATTTTGAAGTTTCTTTCCAAACTTAAGGGTTATAACTCTCCAATCCATAGACTCAAACAGTTCATCTATCCTTAGTTTTAGAGTGTCAGTAACTATTGCGTCCAAAGATTGTCTATTATAATCTATAATCCACCAGCAGTTTCTGACATTTTGCTTGGCTCCTTCCAATAAAGCCTCATAAACGTTTCCTTCGTCCAACTCCGCATCACCAAAAAGGGCTACCATTTTACCTTTTTTAAATTTTGGAGGACATATATTATGTTCAATAATATAATCTTGAATTAATGATGCAAAAATAGTAACTGCTCCACCCAATCCAACGGACCCTGTAGAAAAATCTACATCATCAGTATCTTTAGTTCTTGAAGGGTATGATTGAGCACCGTCAAAACCTCTAAAATTTAACAACTTATCTTTTGTTTGATTCCCTAATAAATACTGTATGGCGTGAAATACTGGAGATGCATGTGGTTTAATAGCTACCCTATCCTCAGGCTTTAATATTTTAAAATATAAGGCTACTAATATTGAAATAACTGAAGCTGAAGAAGCCTGATGACCTCCTACCTTAAGACCGTCTAAAGAAGGTCTAATATTATTAGCATTATGAATCATCCAGGCTGATAACCAGGAAACTTTTTTTTCTATTTCCTTTAATAATAATATTTCATCTTTGGTCAAAATTAACGACATTATTAAACTCTAATTAGTGAAGAATACATAATACTTAAAAAAATAATTTTTGAAATTGCAAATATTGCTAAAATATGATTAAATTTAGCAATAATTTAAACTATTACATAATATTTTGATATAATATAGCGTATATATAAATGGATTACATAGAATATAAAATTTTAACTGCTTTGCAGAATAACGCAAGATTAAGTAATTTAGAGCTTGCTAAAGAAGTAGGACTTACCCCTTCCCCTTGTTTAAGAAGAGTAAGATCTTTGGAAGAGAAAGGTATAATATCTGCATATTCTGCATTAATAAACCAAAATAAAGTTGGACTATCAGTAAATGTTTTCGTTCAAGTTTCTTTAGAAAGACAAACTGAAAACCATCTAGAAATTTTTGAAGAAAGAATAAAAGAATATAGTGAAGTAATGGAAGCTTATTTGATGACTGGTGAAGCAGATTATCTACTTAGAATAGTAGTAAAAGATTTAGAAAAATATGAATTATTTCTCAAGGAAAATCTCACAAGAATTCCTGGTGTATCAAGTATTAGATCTTATTTTTCCCTTAAACAAGTTGTAAAAAAATATAGCCTTCCCTTACATAATCCTAGAAATTGAAAAAATGCAAAATTATTATAAATACAGTAATCAACTGGTAACCAAAAATACTATGCTTGCTGTTGAAAAAAAATATATATCCCGGAATAATATTAGAAGTTATGATTTGATGAAAAAAGCAGGAAGTGCTTTTTCTAAGATAATTATTGAAAATTTTCCTAAAAGCAAAGTCCTATTTATATGTGGTAAGGGAGGTAATGGAGGAGACGGTTTAGTCTCAGCTTACATATTGAATAAAAAAGGCTGGCCCGTTTCTTTTGTTTTAACTGATATTCCTAAGAATTTTTCAAAGGATACAAGTAAAGCACTAGATAAACTTAAACTGTCCCCTCAAAACTTTAGTGACTTAAAAATTAAAAGTTTTGATCTCATAGTAGATGCAATATTTGGCATTGGAATATCCAGAAAAATTACGGGAATAGAAAAATTTATAATAAGAAAAATCAATTCCTCTAAGGTTCCTATTATAGCAATTGATATTCCTAGTGGTGTAAATTCTGACACAGGAGAAATAATGGGAGTTGCAACTAATTGCAACTTTACTGTTACTTTTTCAAGAGCAAAAATAGGAAACATTCTTTTACCAGGATACAAAAATAATGGTAACCTTAAAATAGCAAACATAGGAATCCCTAATTCCTACTTCTCAAAATACAAACCTGAAATTATAACAAATACTAATAAAATCTGGACAAATAAAATAATATTTCCAAAAATTGATGCTCATAAATACTCAAGAGGATATACGCTTATTATTGGTGGGCCAAAATCCATGACTGGAGCTTCCAGACTAGCTGCTTTAGCTGCCCAAAGAGCAGGCAGTGGAATAGTAGTAGTAGCAGTCAGCAAAAATTCAGAAAATATATATTATTCATCTCTAACTTCTCAAATTATTAAAAGTTACAGAAATCTCAAAGAATTTAGAAGTATTCTTGACGATCCTAGAATAAATTCAATAGTCATTGGTCCTGGATTAGGACAAGGAAAAAAAACTATAAGTAAAATGAAAATAATTTTTGAAAGAAAAAGAAGAGCAGTGATAGATGCTGATGCAATATCTTCGTTTAAAAATAATATAGACTTACTTAAAGAAATAACCAATGGGTCAGACATTGTTTATACACCTCACGAAGGAGAATTATTAAAATTATTTCCTAATCTAAAAGGTAATGCCATTGAAAAATCTGTATACGCTGCAAATAATCTTAATTCTACTTTTGTACTAAAAGGACCCAATACTTTAGTATCTAATAAAAAAACAGATAAAATAATTGTTAATATACCTGGAGCAAGATGGCTGGCTACAGCAGGAAGTGGAGATGTCCTTGCCGGAATAATTGGTGCTTTAATGGCAACAGGAGTAGAAAGTTTTACGTCAGCTGGACTCGGAGTTTACATACATTCAGAATCCGGCTAAGTTGGAGGACATGGAAAGGAGGCAGAAGATTTAATAAATATTATGCCTAGTATATTAAAAAATCTTTTATAACCATTTTTTTAGCTCAAAATTCCAACTGAAGTCTTGCACCTAAGAGATTATAGTCTTCACTAGAAGGGCCCTCTGAATCCACATGTATAATATTTACCATGCTTTTAACGAAAGAGGTCATATACCAGTTTATGCCAAAAGTATAAGAGTTTGCTTTTCCACCGTTTATACCAGAGTCTGACAAATTAAGAGTACTAGCTCTTACTGCTAACTCCCAAGCTCCCATCCCGCCTTGAGTTAAGGACATATTAGGCTTAATTCTCCAAAATTGTGCAAAATAAGCATTATAGTTTCTTGCATCATCAGTTAGCATGTACCCACCCTGCATGTAGCCTCCAGAAAAAGTAGGGTCTGCTTTAGTTTTTCTATCCAACATTACAGCGCCCCACTCGGCTTGTAAGGAAATTGGACCTTCAACCATAGCCAATTCTATGCCTCCGTGATAATATTTGTCTAAGTCAGTAATGATTCCAGTATCTAAAATATAATCACCAGAAACACTATTTTCTCCCTTAGTTCTAAACCGCAGTGTGCTATCTCTTAAACCATTAGTGAAAGTATTTGCAGAATTGACAGTTCTCCAATATCCTGTAACCCCTAAATGAAAGGCCTTTTTTCTCTCTTTAACGGGCTGCCATATTGCCCTTCCATGAATACCCATCCCTTCATCATCACTACTAGCATTTACATAAGGCTCTCCATATAAACCAAATCGCAGATAATGATCATCACCTCTATATGTGGCAGCTACACCCATAGCAGGAGAACCTGGGCTAAAAGCAAAAGTGGCTTGCGGCATAGCAGTTTCTATAAATTGTCGTTGCGAGGAAAAATTAGATGCATCTAATCCCACCGAATTTCCAAATAATCCTGCAAACAACCACCAAGGCTTAAAACCTCTATAAATGGCCATTGCAGCCCCTAGCCCATTTTTAGGATAATCGCCTTCATTCGCATAATTGTATGATAAGAACCAGATCCAATCTTTTTCAGAAAGTCCTGCTAGAGTTAAAACAGCTCTTCTTACAATAAATCCATCAGATAAGTCATTATTATTATTATAATTAGCTTGTTGGTCATGAATAGCTCCATCTAACTGTACTAAACCCATAAATCCTGCAGTATAATTACCATCTTTACTCTTTAAGGGTTGCAAAGGTCCGAAGAATGCTTTTTCTGGATTATATATTTTTTGAGAGCTAGAAGACCCTATCTCGCTTTCGTTAGTATTTTCCGTTACTTTAACTTCGTTATCATCTTTTTCACTTTGAACATCAACTGCAGAATTCATATTATTAATTTTTTTACTAAGTTCATTCACTAAATTTTCTAAGTTTTTAATTTTTTTATTTTGTTCTTCAATAATTTTTAATTGTTTTTCCATAAGATCTATAACGCTAATTTCTTCAGCGAATGAATTATTAGAAAGAAAAATTATACAATTTAAGAATAGAATATAAATTAAGTGCATCACGTTCTCCTAAGAGACAATTTTATAGTATTTATACAATGATAGTTCAATTCTAATAAAGACATACCTGCCATGATATAGTTTTTTCCTATAATAACTATTGACATATACAATAATATAAATTATTAACAACTATTATTAACAACTATTAAGTTGGGGATTTGAAGTGCACTTAGAAATATTTAACTTTTTAAATAAATGCAAATTTATAACAATTGTACTGCTAGCATTGTTTAATATAAATATAGCAAAATCTCAAGAAGATTTAGGAACTATTGAGATAATTGGTGCTTCCCCTATTCCTGGAATAGGAATTGATAGAAATAAAGTGCCTAATTCTACTCAAAGTATAAATATCAATGACATTGAAAACCTTAAATCAAATACTTTTACTGATCTTATGGGAGAAAAACTAACCGGGATTACTGTAAAAGATTTACAAAATAGTCCTTTTCAAAAAAATTTAGACTACAGAGGATTTACAGCATCTCCTCTATTAGGCGAATCCCAGGGTTTAGCAGTCTACTTAAACGGGACTCGAGCCAATGAAGGGTTTGGCGATACATTACAGTGGGAACTAATTCCTGAAAACGCAGTAAAGAAAATTGATTTAATGAGTGCTAACCCAGTATTTGGTCTAAATGCACTTGGTGGATCACTAGCTTTAACGACAAAAAAAGGGATAGATTACAGAGATAATGAGTCATCTGCTATTAATTCATTAGAAGCCGGAAGTTTTGATAAACATGTGGGAATTTTTGAATTAGGTTCTGG
>CAZNVN010000099.1:4036-5589 GCA_964576635.1 uncultured Rhodospirillaceae bacterium | reverse complement strand
CTTATCTTGGATGTTAATTTCTTTTTATTCACGTGATATTTTTATTTTAGAATCTGCTGCAAGATCTGATGGGGCAACAAGGTTTCAAGCATTATACCTTATTTCTATTCCTTTAATTGCTCCTGGACTTATAGCCGCTGGATTATTAGGTTTTATACTAAGCTGGAATGAATTTATTTTTGTACTTATTTTATCTGGCAAAGGAACATCTACTTTACCAATTGGACTTTCAACCCTGAGCACTCATAGAGGAGTTGAAATTGCACTATTAGCAGCAGCGACTACATTAACGGTAGCCCCTGCTTTTTTAATCTTACCTTTTTTAAAGAAATATTTAATTAAAGGGTTATCTCTTGGGGCAATAAAGTAAAATAGTTGACATAAATGATTTAAATAAATCTAAAAGTTAGAAAAAATCAATTTTTATAGCTTATTAATCTTGTCATTAAAGTCTTGTATGCTAAGTTTTACTTCAAATAGGAGGTATGATGAGATTTTTTAAATCATTATTGTTGGTTTTTTTAATATCTATTTTTTCTTTTAATGCCAAAGCGGTTACTCTTAATGCAATCATGGAAAATGTTCCGGATACTTTGTTTATTCAAGAATTGCTTCCTGATTTCAAAGCTAAGACAGGAATAGATGTTGAATTTGAGATAATGGGATATGGTGAAATGCATCCAAAGATGATTCCATCATTAACTGCTTCAACTGGAAGTATTGATTTTATGCCAGTGGATTTTTACTGGGTTGGTGAATTTGCTCTAGCTGGCTGGATGATTCCATTAGATGATTACATTGAAAAGGACAGTTTTGATACATCTGTTTACTTTGACTCAATGATGGAACTTGTAGGAAAAGTAGAGGGAACTACTTATATGTTACCATTTTATAATTACGCTATGGGTTTAACTTATAGAAAAGATTTGGTTGCTGATGCTACTCACCAAGCTGGATTTAAATCAAAATATGGCATGGATTTAAAAGAACCAACCAGTTGGGACGAGTATATGAATCAAGTATCTTATTTCACTGGTAATGGAACTAAATATGGTGTTGTAAATCAGGGCTCAAAAGCTGATCCTGTTGCAATGGAATGGTCCAATTATCTTTATGCTAATGGAGGAAGATTTCATGATGAAAATTGGCATGGCGAACTAACTTCAGATGCTGCAAAAAATGCCCTTGCTGATTATATCCATAATTTGAATGACCATGGACCGACTGGAGCCGCTAGCTTTGGTTTTGATGAAGCGTTTAACGTTGCTGCACAAGGTCAGGCTTACAGCTATATTACATATAATTGGTTCATGCCTTCTTATGAGGATGCAAGTCAGTCTGGTGTCGTTGGTAAAATGGCTTTAGCACGTGTTCCTAATAATGGCAGTTTAAATGGTGCTTGGGGTTGGGCAATTCCAACATCAAGTCCAAATGCAGATGCAGCTTGGGAGTTCATCAAATGGGTTGAGTCACCTGATATAGTTGCAAAAAGAGCATTAATGGGGGGTGCGCCAACTAGAAGTGATGCGTTTAGCAATCCTGAGGTTTTAGCT
>CAZNVN010000099.1:0-4026 GCA_964576635.1 uncultured Rhodospirillaceae bacterium | reverse complement strand
AAAATTTCTATCTACAGCAAAAAATTTTCCAGGTTTCACTTATAATTCTCAATTTGTTGTAATTATGGGAACAGAACTTTCTAAAGCGATAATAGGTGAAAAAAGTATAGATGATGCTTTAGCAAGTATGAATTCAGAACTAGAAGCTTTAGCTAAAAAGGATGGTCTTTATAAATAATAAACGTGAATAGAAAATTAGAATTGGCTGATAGGGGCTTCGGGTATATTCTTGTAGCCCCTACTTTTTTAATTATATTAGCTGTCATATTATTTCCAATTATTTTAACAATTTTATAGGAATTGAAAACTACATAAATTCATTAAAAAATGAACGTCTTATCAATTCAATTCTTGTAACTTCTTTTTTTGTAATTTTAGTAGTTTTATTTGAATTTATATTAGGTTTTTTTATTGCCTTATTATTGAACTCTATTAATAGATTTAAATCAGTTTATTATTTTATTCTGTTATTACCTTTATTAATTAATCCTATAGTCGTTGGTTTAATTTGGAGAATGTTTTTACATCCACAATTAGGAATATTAAATTTCCTATTAAGTTTATTTGGTATAGGAGAGATAAATTGGCTAGGTGATCCTAAAATGGCATTTACAACAATTATTTTCGTTGATATTTGGCACCAAGTATCATTTATGATTATTCTTTTATTGGCAGGACTTTCTGCAATTCCAAAAGAGCCCTATGAAGCAGCTAAAAGTGATGGAGCAAATATAATTGATTGTTTTATTCATATAACCTTACCATATATGCGACCTGTGATTATTGTTACTGTATTAATACGACTGATATTTGCGATTAAAACATATGATTTAATTTATATAATGACTAAAGGAGGACCTGGCGATGCAACAGACTTAATTAGTTATTATATTTATAGATCTGCTTTTATTAGTTTGAATCTTGGTGAGGCTGCAGCAATGTCATCAATTTTGCTTTTAATTATAATAATAATAACTATTCCTCTGTTTAGATATATGAACCGATTGGATTAGGATGAAAAAAATTGTTGTTGAAAATTTATCAAAAATTTATCAAAAAAATATTGAAGCAGTAAAAAAAATTAATTTTGCTATTGAAGAACAAGACTTTTTTGTACTATTAGGCCCCTCAGGCTGTTGTAAATCTACAACCTTAAGACTCATAGGAGGTCTTGAGACAGTTTCAAATGGAAAAATATATCTTGATAATAAAGATATTACAAATTTAGACCCTAAAGATAGAGATTTAGCAATCGTTTTTCAAAATTACGCTCTATATCCCCATATGAATGTTAAAAAAAATCTATCTTTTGCATTGCGATTAAAAAAATCATCTAATGATTATATTAATAATAAGATAGATGAAGTATCAAAACTGTTAAAAATTAAAGACATTTTAGAAAGAAAACCATCAGAATTATCTGGTGGGCAAAGACAGCGTGTGGCGCTAGGACGTGCTCTTGTTAGAAATCCAAAAGCTTTTCTTTTAGATGAGCCGCTCTCAAATTTAGATGCTAGACTTAGAGCTTTAATGAGAACTGAACTAATTCAAATCCAAAAAAGATTAAAAGCGACTTTTATTTATGTAACTCACGATCAAGTTGAAGCCATGACGATGGCAAGTAAAATTTGTATAATGAACAAAGGTCATATATTGCAAATAGGAACACCAGATACTATTTATAATAAACCTAATTGTGTTTTTGTTGCAAATTTTTTAGCTAATCCTATAAATAATATTCTTAAAAGTGACATTAGCGTAAAAGAAAATGGAATTGTTTTAAAGATTTTTAATAAACGAATTAATAGAAATTATTTTAATTTTAAACTTAATCACAATCAAATTATTTTTTCTATTAGACCTGAACATATATATTTAGAAGAAAGATCTGATACGCTTTTGATTGAATCAAAAATTGAAGTTGTTGAAAATTTGGGTCATGAGAATATACTATGTGTAAATTTTAACTCTATAAATGATTCGTTATACTTAAGAACTGACACAACTTATAAATATAAATCTGGTGAAAATATAAATATTTATATAGATTTAAAAAAAATGTTATATTTTGATACTAAAACTGAAAAAATATTAGGAGAATAATTTTTATGAAAGAATTAATTAAAAAAAATAAGATTATTATTGGTATGGTGCATTTCCCTCCACTCCCTGGCACCCCGAATTTTAATGATGATAAAAATTTATCAAAAATTGTAAATTCTATTTCTTCAGACTTAGACTCATTGCAAAATAATGGAATTGATGCTGTCATGTTTGGTAATGAGGGGGACAGACCATATTTATTAAAAGCATCAAATGAAACTCTATCAGCTATGGCATATGTAATAGGTCTTATTAAAAATAAAATTAAAGTTCCTTTTGGTGTTAACTACTTATGGGATCCTGTAGCAACTGTAGCCCTTGGATCTGTTTGTAATGCAAATTTTGTTAGAGAAGTCTTCACTGGTGTTTATGATTCAGACATGGGATTATGGGAACCGAAAGCTGCTGAAGCTGTTAGATTGAGAACTAATCTTCATAGAAAGGATATGAAATTATTGTTTAATGTAAATGCTGAATTTGCCTCACCTTTAGGAACGAGATCTACAGCTGAAAAAGCTGAGAGCGCTTATTTTTCCTCATTAGCTGATGCAATTTGTGTATCAGGTGTGATTACAAGTAAATCGGTTAATCTACAAGAATTAGAGGAAACAAAAAAAAGAATAAAAGATGTTCCAGTATTTGCCAATACCGGAGTTAAGATAGAAAATGTTGAGGAAATGCTGTCAGTTGCAGATGGATGTGTAATTGGTTCTTCATTAAAATATGATGGAAACACTTGGAATAATATTGATCCTGATAGGGTTAAAAAATTTATGGATAAAGTCAATCAGATTAGAGAATAATTCTTGATGTCTTGTGTGGTAGGTATTGATATAGGCACTACATCAACTATAGGTATCCTGTTAGATACCAAAACAAACAAAATTCTTAAAAAAGTTTCTTTGAAGGTCGATCTATTCTCTCCAAAGATAGGATGGGCAGAGGAAAATCCAAACCAATGGTGGAGTAATACAAAAAAAATCCTCATTAAACTAATACAATATTCAAAACTAAAAAGGAAAAAAATAATCGCACTAGGTACAACTGGTATGCTACCAGCACTAGTTATCTTGGATAAAAACGGCACAGTCATACGTAATAGCATCCAACAAAGTGATGGCAGAACTGGAGAACAAATCAAGCAACTCTTTAATTATAAAATTCAAAAATGGTTTGTAAAAAAAACTAAATGTGGGGTTAATCAGCAATTAATAGCCCCTAAATTATTATGGCTTAAACAAAATGAAAAAAATAATTTTAAAAAAATTCATACAGTGTGTGGTTCCTACGATTTTATTAATTTTAAATTAACTGGCAAATATTCCATAGAGCATAATTGGGCACTTGAATCTGGTTTAATGGATTTCAAAAAGAAAAAATTTACAAGTGACTTAGTAAAATTAGGGTCAATCAAACTGTCTATGCTCCCTAAGATTTTTTCCTCTGATCAAATTTTAGGCAATATATCTGAAAAATTGGCGAAAGAATTGTCGCTTGGAAAAAATGTAAAAGTTATTGCTGGATGTGCCGATCATGTAGTTTCTGCTTTTTCTGCAGGCATTAAAAAAAGCGGGGATGTACTTTTAAAATTTGGGGGTGCTGGAGATATACTAATAGCAACCAATAAACCTATTGATGATCAGAGGCTTTTTCTTGATTATCATATTATACCTGATCTATTCATGCCAAATGGATGTATGGCATCCTCTGGAAGTTTATTAAACTGGTTTATAAATAATTTTTATGCTCATTCTAATAAATTAAATACCAATATACATAGTTACTTGGATAAAAAATCATCTAAAACTGACATAATCAATAATAAAATAGTTGTATTACCTTACTTTTTAGGGGAAAAAACACCAATTCATGATGTTGATGCAAAAGGAACTATATCGGGTTTAGGTTTAAATAACACAATTT
>CAZNVN010000098.1:0-5761 GCA_964576635.1 uncultured Rhodospirillaceae bacterium | reverse complement strand
TTGTATAGGTTCGATTGTCCCGATTGAAGGTGTCGATGACCTCGGTGGAAACCACCCCCGGCAGATGATCCTGAATCGGGTCGTCGAGATCCACCTCCCCCGCCTCGACGAGCATCATCACCATGGCCGAGGTGACCGGCTTCGTCATTGAGGCGATCTGAAAGACAGTGTCATCAGTCATAGGGTCCGTGTCGCACACGGACCGAACTCCGTAGGAGCGGATACTTCGCAATCCTTCGAGGTCAACAACAGCAGCCACAGCTCCCGGAATCGCGCCCTTATCTACAGCGCCGCCAATTGCATCATCGATCGCCTGATCGAGACTCACTTAGCTAGGGCCTCTCTCCACGGCCTTGCGTTAATACCTTGGTAACGGTCCTCTAACGCATCCACCAACTCCGACGTCCAGTATGGGTGACCCGGCATGGGTGCTCCAAATAAGGCGAGTTCTTCAGGAGTGCAACTGGCCGCAAATTTAGACCACGGACAGCTATTCGAATTTTGTTGTAATCTGTCGAAACCAATCCACTCGTGGTGCGCGTGCTTAAAAGCGATATTCATCAGAAATCGTGAACCGGCCTCTTTGGTCAGATTCACCCCCCGATGCCAAACGTCTGGGCGGTAAGCGAGATAGGAGCCTCGCTGACCCGAAGCAGATTGAGGGTTCTTACCAGGCGGAGAGTCCCCGAGGCTCAGCACTTCGGTTGGAGCTAGTCCCTCTTCGACATCAGATAAATATAAGAACCCCTCCAGGTTCCACCAGCCCGGTTCCAGACGGTCGGGGACGACGTTGTGGTTACGGTCTTGGTGGAAGGGCTGTTCATAATTAGTAACCCCGGTGTACTTTCCCCAAATTCTTGCCTGGTACAAGCGGATGTCGTTCGCCCCCATGGCCAATTTTGCGAAATCGACTACCCGAGGATGGATTTGAAGCCGATTGAGAAGGTGGGAGCCGTAAGGGAACAGCACGTGACCCAAAAACTGGCGTAACCGGAACTCAGGTCCCGGATCATGCTCATCATTCAGCTCGCGAAACTTCCCTTGGTTTTCAGGCTTGTACCGGGCATCGGTACTCTCATTTTCGAAGAACGCGAGAGCGTCAAGATTCCCGGAGTGGTAGTCGGCTGGTGTGGGGAAATGTTTCCATAGCCCTTCAACAGCTTCGTCGATTTCGGCTGCCGGGACTAAGCCGTGGACAACAGTCCATCCTTGCGTGCGCCATTGTTCAGCTGCTGTTTCTAGGTCCATGGTCACCATCTGGCGAGGCTAGTCGGCTGAACGGTGTGAGCATCAACGGGCGCCTTGCCCATCATGTACACGGATGGTCGCGCCAGTAACGAAGTCGGAGTCTGGGGAAACCAGGTAGAGCAACGTGCTGTCGAGCTGAGAGGGTTTCCCTATTCGTTTGCGCGGAAATCCTTCGGTGATATCGCCCATGCGTTGGAGCATGCCATCCATCATTTCGCTTTCGAATGCACCCGGAGCGATGCAGTTAACGTTGACGTCATAGCGGGCAAATTCGAGAGCCAGCATTTCGGTCATTCGAACAACAGCACTTTTTGTGATCGCGTACCACGAACTTCCGACACCGGCGCTGTACGCCGCCCCAGAGGCGATGTTGACGATTCGCCCTGGCAGCTGTGCGTCGATAAGACGACGTGTGACTTCGCTTGCCAAATGGAAGAGAGAAGTGAGGTTCGTAGCGACCATCTCGTCGACGAACGCTGGGTCCATTTTCAACGCAAGCTTCGCATCGGGTTTACCAGCGTTGTTGATCAGTATTTGAATGGGTCCCAACTCGTTTTGCACTGTTTCAACTGAAGCGAACAGGGCATCCGTGTCGGTGACATCCAGAGGCACCGGAAGAACCGTTCCGTCTGTGGCTTTGAGACTGTCGGCCAACTCTTGCAGCCGATCGACTCGTCGACCAGCCACCGCGACGTTGGCCCCGCACGCGGCGAGCACTTCGGCGAACCGGCGGCCCAGTCCCGAGGTAGTACCGGTTACGAACGCAGTTTGACCGGTTAGATCGATCGAAAAGTTGGGTGTTTCAGTCATTGTCCCCCCAGTTGAACAAACCTTTACCTCCCTTTGTTTACGCGGCAAAGGATTGATCGTCTAATCGCGGCGCCACGAATTAGGGTGCGCGTTGGTGAAAGAACCTCTAATCCTTGAAGCTGGACGAGTCAAAGATGGCACCCGAGCGTTAGTCACCGGGGGCGGAGCTGGTATCGGCGCGGCTATCGCTGCGGCCCTTCGCTCTGCCGGAGCCAACGTTTTTGTGTGCGACGTCAACCCCTCAACCGATCCCGACATCGTGAGCGACATTAGTGACGACAACTCCGTCGATCAGTTGTTTAACGCGGTCAACGCGAAACTCGGCGGGTTGGACGTACTGGTGAACAACGTTGGTGTGGCTGGCCCTGCAGGCCTGGTAAACGAAATTGAGAGAGAAGCATTCGACGAAGTCCTGCGAGTGAATGTAGGTGGAACATTTCGGGTCACCGCTCAAGCCGTGCCAATGTTGCGAACCGCGGGTGGCGGGCTGATTGTAAACATCGCATCAACTGCTGGGATCTTTCCGTACCCGTACCGCTCACCCTACGTCGCCGCGAAGTGGGCGGTTGTTGGTCTCGGCCGCAGTTGGGCGATGGAATTAGGCGAAGACAACATTCGGGTGAACGTCATTTGCCCAGGGTCAGTGGGGGGACCTCGAATGGATCAGGTCATTGAACAAGAGGCGGCAGCCACGGGTGCCGACGCCTCAGCTCTCCGCCGTGGTTATGAGCAACAAGTGTCGATGCGGCGGTTTATGGACCCCGCCGACATCGCCGGCGCAGTTGTTTACATGGCATCTCCGGCTGGAAGGCACGTGTCCGGACAGGTGCTATCAGTCGACGGAGCTACCGAGTCCCTCCGCAGTTCCTGAGCAACCGAGGCCCAAGTGGGGCACACTCGTGTCGTTGTCCGAATTCAGGAGCACCCAGTGAATGTCACCGAAGCTACCCAGCGTCGAGCGTCAATCCGCTCGTTTCTTCCGGACCCGGTTGACGATCAGCAGATACGTGAATTGTTGGATGTCGCCGCGCGTGCACCGTCTGGGGGGAATGTTCAGCCGTGGAAGGCATACGTCATCAACGGTGAATCCATGATGCGTTTTCGGTCCTTCATATCCGAACGACGGCCAGGTGAATCCGAATACCCGGTTTATCCGCCAAAGCTGCAAGAGCCGTACCGCACCAATCGATACGAATTGGGCGAAGCTATGTACGAAAAACTCGGTATACCGCGAGAGGACAAGCCTGCGCGACTTGCTCACCTCGCGCGAAACTTCGACTTTTTTGGTGCCCCGGCCGCCTTCTTTTGTTTCATCGAAAGAAACATGGGCGCTGCTCAATGGTCCGACTTAGGAATGTTCCTCCAGACCTTCATGCTGCTCGCAGTTGAAGCCGGCTTGGACACATGTCCGCAAGAGGCATGGGCCAATCACTGGCAGTCCGTCCAAGAATTTTGCGGCGCCCCGGAACAGGAAATGCTTTTCTGCGGAATGGCCATAGGGAAACGTGACGAGTCCAAATCCGTCAATAGCCTCCGCAGTGAACGCATGGCAGTCGACGAATGGACCACTTGGTTATGAGGATCAAATTATGAACGACATCTATCAAATGATGAGCACACTTCGTGCGGTGCGTCGCCTGCGCCCCGACCCAATTCCCGACGAGGTATTGGAACGCGTTTTGCAGGCAGCAGCTTGGGCTCCGACTGGTGGCAACATGCAGCCCTGGCGCGTAGTGGTAGTGCGAAGCGACAAACGAAAACAAGCGCTCGCCGATGTTTATGGACCCGCCTGGTATCGCTATGCGAAAGGCTATGACGCGAGAATCGAACAGTTACCTGCCGATGAGGCCGAAAAAGCGCGGAGAAATCGAGTTGCCGGCGATTATTTGGCGGACCACCTTCATGAGGCCCCAGTCATATTGATGTTCGTCGCGGACCCCAAGATGATGGCGATTACCGACGCCAAACTCGATCGCATATCGATGGTCGGAGGCGGATCTGTTTACACGTCAGTGCAGAACGCGATGTTGGCCGCGCGCACGGAAGGACTTGGATGCGTTTTGACCACATTGCATTGTCTTGCCGAAGACGAAGTTAAGGCCGCGCTCGAAATTCCTGAAGATTGGGCAACTCTTGCGATGGTGCCGCTCGGGTACCCGGTCGGTAAGGGGCACGGACCAATATCTCGCCAACCCATCTCAGTTCTCGCCCATGACGACGTTTTTGGGGCTGTGTGGCAATAACTCGTGATGGATCTCGCGTTCCGTCAGTCTTTCTAGTCAAATCGGGTTCCAATAGTGACGTATTGGAGTCGCCGGAGCGAGACAATAGCGTTCTGCCCCTTTTCGCTATGGGGTTAGTGGTTGTTGTGTGGGGAATTGCTCCACCCATCTCCAAACTCATAACCGCCTCGCCTTTGGTTTCTACCTTCATTCGCTTCGGTGTCTCGATGCCCGTGTTTTTGCTGTTGTTAACTGTTCGAGGGCGATGGTTATCTGTCAGCATTTTCCGGTCCACGGCGCTACCCGGGCTCTGTTTTGGATTCAATCTCATCTTTGTGTTCCACGCAGTTCAACAAACCACAATTTCTCTGTTGTCGACGGTGATGGCTACACAACCGGCACTCCTGCTACTGCTAGCGGCCCCACTCTTCGATGAGCGTCCATCAATCCGTCAGCTGTACTTCACGCTCGTGGGAATAGGTGGAGCGATCATCGTCGTTCTCGGCGCCGGCGGAGATCTGGGCACTTCAATCGTAGGTCTCGGGTACGCGGGCTTGTCCATGGTTACTTTTACTGCCTATTTCGTGCTGACACGACTGGCCCGTACTGGCGAAGAAGTCGACCCAATTGAATGGATGGCCGGCATCAACATATGGGCCTTCTTAGCAACCGTACTGCCAGCATTGGTCATCCTGGATCGATCGGACTGGGCTGAATTCGGTGGGCGCGACTGGCTGTGGATTCTGCTCATCGCGTTCGTTACCGGCATCTTCGGACACGTGTTAATGACTTGGGTTCACGGACATATGGAAGTAGCTCGCTCGTCGCTCTACAACCTCGCGATGCACCTCGTCGCCGTCGGACTCGCCTGGCCATTGCACGATGAACCCATCACTGCAACTCAGGCTTTCGGGGGCGTCGTCCTACTCGGTTCGGTAGCTCTCGTCATCTCCGCACCCTCTCGGCCAAGGGCTCAATAATCGGAAACATTCGAAACTCGGTCAGGGATTCAAAAAGGTGGGCTACCAGAGACTCGTCGCCGTCAACCACAATTTCTCCGCTTTGGGTAGCGTCCGCGAAAGAGATAACTCCACCCAACGTTTCAGCGAGGGCATGACGGGTGAGCGTAACCGTCGCTACGGCATCGTCAACGTGGCGATCAGCAAGGTGATGTATCGCACAGTTGTCGATACCCATAACGTGGCTTTCAACGAGATCGGTGAAAACCCAGTTGATCTTGAGGCTGAGTTCTGAGATGAATTCTGAATCCAGTCGGAACCCTATAGAGTCAAAAAGCTGCTCAGCAGTCATCGCATGCGCCAACTGACGTCCTCTTCCTGCCGGGAAATCAGGCGACCCATTACGAAGTTCTTGAGCACCAAGCAGATACGCGTTTCGCCAAGTTCCCGATTCTGACTGGTAGCCGAGTTGCTCCAAAGCGTCCGCTTGCAACTCTCTGGCTTCGCTGAACGATGGGTCGG
>CAZNVN010000097.1:0-5877 GCA_964576635.1 uncultured Rhodospirillaceae bacterium | reverse complement strand
TATCGTTAGCATTTTGTTTATCTACTACGTTGGCCATCTTTTTCATTGTATTAATTAATTGATCTTCTGTAATGATTCCATGATATAACCAGTTAGATAAAGCTTGAGATGATATTCTGCAAGTTGCACGGTCTTCCATTAGTCCTATGTTATTGATATCAGGTACTTTTGAACATCCTACTCCTTGATCAACCCAACGAACAACATACCCTAAAATACCTTGAGCATTATTTTCAATTTCCTCAGTAATTTCTTCATTAGACCAGTTTTGTCCACTAGCTACTGGGATGGTAAGTAAATCATTCAAACTCTCTTTGCTGTCATTTTTGAGAAGTTCATTTTGAACAGAGAGAACGTTGATTTTATGATAATGAGTAGCGTGAAGAGTTGCAGCTGTTGGACTGGGCACCCAGGCACAGTTTGCACCAGATTTAGGATGTCCAATTTTTTGTTCTAGCATATCAGCCATAAGGTCAGGCATTGCCCACATTCCTTTTCCTATTTGTGCGCGTCCTTGTAACCCGCATGCAAGACCTATATCAACGTTTCTTTCCTCATAAGATTTTATCCATGAAGTAGACTTCATATCACCTTTCTTTAGAACTGGTCCCATTTCCATAGAGGTATGAATTTCATCGCCGGTACGATCCAAGAATCCTGTATTTATAAATGCCACACGGAACTTAGCTGCACGTATACATTCCTTTAGGTTTACACTAGTCCGTCGTTCTTCATCCATTATACCCAATTTCACAGTATTTGATGGAAGGTCTAAAATCTCTTCTACGCGAGTGAATATTTCGTCTGTAAAAGCAACTTCTTCTGGACCATGCATTTTAGGTTTAACTATATATACAGACCCTTTTGTGGTATTACGCATCCCATCTGTTTTCTTTAAATCATGAATTGCAATAAGAGTAGTGCATATTGCATCTAATAAGCCTTCACCAATTTCATTATTATTATGGTCAAGAACTGCAGGATTAGTCATTAAATGACCAACATTTCTGTTTAACATCAAAGAGCGTCCTTTAAGAATTTGTTTATTTCCTTTAGGAGTAGTAATTTTTATGTCTCCATTTAGCTTTCTATTAATTGTTTGATTATTTTTAACAAACTCTTCAGAAAGATCTCCTTTCATAAGTCCTAACCAATTACGGTATGCAACAACTTTGTCTTCGCTATCAACTGCGGCTATACTATCTTCACAGTCCATAATAGTTGTCATGGCAGATTCTAAAAGTATATCTGAGATGTTGGCAGGATCAGATTTACCTATTGGATGTTCAGGATCTATTAGAATACGAATATGTAAACCGTTTTTGATCAATATAATTTCGGTCAACTTTTTATTATCTTTCATAATAAACCCTATAAATTGATCTGGGTTTACTAAAGATATTTTTTTATCTGCAGTTAAATGAAGATTATTATTTACTACTTCAATTTTGGTTATGTCTTTCCAGCTGCAGTCTGTTAAAGGTGTTATTTCATCAAGATGATCTTTAGAAAAAATAATTACTCTTGTTCCACGGTCCGCGTTGTAACCATCGTCAGGAGGCAAATCACCCATTGCATCTGTTCCATAGATTGCATCATAGAAACTTCCCCAACGAGCATTAGCTGCATTTAAAGCATATCGAGCATTCATGATAGGCACAACCAATTGAGGACCTGAAATATTTGCAATCTCAGGATCTATATTACTTGTTTCAATGTTAAATTTTGGACCTTCAGGTACGAGGTAATCTATTTCTTTAAGAAAAGATATATAGGATTCTTTATCATGTGGTTTTCCTTTATGTTCTATATGCCAATTATCAATTTGACTTTGCAGTTTTTCACGTTTTTCAAGTAGGCTTTTATTTTTTATGCTGAGATCTTTAATTAGTTTTGAAAACCCTTTCCAAAAATTTTCAGAACTTATATTTGTTCCTGGTAAAGCTTCAGACTCTATAAAATTTTCTAAAATACTATCTACTTTAAGCCCGTGTTTATCTACGCGATCAACCATTTTTATTTCCTGTTTTTTTTATGTTAGATATACACTTTAATTACTGAGGACTTCAAAGTAAATATTAAAAATTAGGATTTATTGCGCCATTCTGCTTTAACCACATTTTTGTTTCTTTAATAATTATGGATAAAAGCTCTTTTTGTTTTTTTCCAACACCCATATGCTTTCCATCTAAAAGGATAATATTTTTGGGAGAAGGTGTTAATTTTTGCATTAATGAAGATGATTCTTTTGGAATAAATTCATCATCTTTTCCATTAATTAAAAGAAAATTCCCAGAAATATATTCTAAATGCTCTTTAGGGTCTATGGGATTAAACAGAAGTTGAATAATCCAGCCAAATAAAGGTTTCGCCCACTTAGGTTTAATGTTGGGGTTTGAGTTAACCAATTGACCAATATTAGTTCCCCCGTATGCGAGCACTGTCCAACCAATATTAGTAAGTCCTCTGTTCTCTATTATATGTTGTACTGCTGGGGAAGCGATAGCGCCTATAGAGAATCCTAATAAACTTATTTTTTCTTTTTCCGACCAAGATTGGTTACTTACCCATTCTATTGCTTTTGCTATTTGTCCAGGAGATTTATAAATTCCCTTATAAATGTTAGAAGACTCTGTGAGAATACTTATTCCTTTAGGCAATTTAGAATTTAAGGGCCAATTATAACCTACTAAAATATTATCTCCTATATCCGAAACATGTTGTACGCTATCAAATCCAGTTTCTAGTCCGCCAAGTATAAATAATACAGGAAGAGGGTGGCTAGGCATAGGATTAGGAAAGCTTACAGCTATATTAATAATACCTAAATTAGAATCATCAATAGTATATTGTTGAATTATTCTTACACCCACATAGCTTTTTTTTCCTTCAGCGAAGTTCAGTATTTTTCCACTTTTCGGTAAAGCATTTAAAGAATTTTTATTTAATTGGAAAACGATGCTGAAAATTCCAAGCAAAATTAATAATGAAGAAATGACTTTTACTGCTTTATAGCTTACCAAATATATAACTTCTTTCTATAGGATTAATATTTCAATAGTACATTGTTAATTTGTTTTCTTTTCAATTTTTACATTTATAATGTTTTTTTATATATTAGTTAATAATTTATAAGGGAGGAAATAGAATGTTTAAAAAGTATATAGTCTTTTTGCTAGCTATTGCATTTATCTCTTTAGCGAGAGTAGGTTATACAATTGCTGGCGATCAAATTATTATTAATGGAGATGCTGGTGGCCGATTAGTACAGGCTGCAATGTATCCTCAATATGTATTATTTCTAAAGGGTGGAACTACAGCTGATCAAAAAGCAAATTGGGTAGACAAAAAATATTGGGCGTCTTTAGATATATTAGAAGGCGAACATAAAGGCAAAAGCGTATTATTTACATTACATCCGCCTAGAAGAGGTGTTACTCAACCTCAATGGTGCTATTCAGGTGGGGGCAGCAAGTATGTTGGAAGAGGCATTACGTGTTTGAATGAAGGTACTAACAAAGAATTAAGGTTTAAAGCAGATATTCAATGGGCAGTAGATGCTCCTGATGTATTCAAGGATAGAGACTTTGCCGAGTATCCTAATCTTCCTGGAAAAGGTGGTGTAGAAGATTTGCTAGATAAAGTTAGGTTTGTAATTTCATTAGATTAAATTAATCATAAACTAATGATTTTATAATAGCTAAGTGATCTTTAACTCCTTGTTTGAACGCGTTTATATTTATACGCTCGTCGTTTCCGTGAATACGGCCAAATTCTTTAAGAGGAACAATAATGGGATTGAAGCCGTAACTTTGAATTCCTAGATCTCTAGTAAAGTGGCTATCCGTGAATCCTGTAGTCACTCTAGGAATAATGTGTGAATGAGGGTAAAGGTTTTTCAATGTGCTTTGTATTGCCTTGTAAAGTTCACTTTCAGTAGTAGCAGAAGTAAATGCCATAATAGTTTCTACTTTAATATCAAAGGGTTTCATCATATATTTAATTTCATTTATAAAATCTTCCGCAGTTCTATCAGGTAAAATTCTACAATCTATTTCTGCCCACGCCACAGGAGGAACCACGTTTATCTTATTTGATGCTCCTAGTCGAGTTATTGAACAAGTGTCACGTGTAAGAGAGTGATGAAAAGGGGATCTAATTTGTAATTGCTTGATGAAGTTTTCTCTTTTAATTGAACCATCAATATTTCTATAGTCTTCAGCTTTTTCATCTTCTAAATAATTAGACATGCCTAAAAAATACTCATCCACACTTGAAATAATTCTTGGAGGAAAAGGATTTTCTTTTAGATAATGTAATCCATCAATTAAACGGGTTACTGAACTGCTCGTTCTTGGGCTGGATCCGTGACCAGGAGTATCAACAGCAATAAACTTTAGCCAAACTGGAACTTTTTGTGTTAGTTCGATTTCAAAAACAAGATTATTGTTAATAATTCTACCGCTTCCGCCTTCATTAATTAATAACTCAACATTTTTAAAAATCTCTGGCTTGTTTTTTATTAACCATCCAACGCCATAAAAACCTCCTGCTTCTTCATCAGCTGTTGCTAAAAATATAACGTCCCTGTTAAGAGGTATTGAATTGCTTTTAAGGGACAAAAAGGTGGCTAATTGTGTTATGCCAGTTCCCTTCATGTCTAAAGTTCCTCTTCCATAGAGAAATCCATCTTTTTCAGTTGCATCAAATGGTTGTACAGACCAATGTTTAGGGTCTGCAGGGACTACATCTGTATGCTGTAGCATCATAAGAGCAGGTTTATTTCCACCTCTAATTCTTGCCCATATATTGCCTCTTCCTGGTGCAGATTCAATGTGCTCATAATGTATTTCTTTTTTATCGAATATACGTGCATAAAAATCTACAGCTCTAGATTCATTTCCTGGAGGATTAACCGTATTAATTTTTATATATTCTTTTAGTAAACGGAATGCTTCTTCTTCTATTGAATCAGAGAAAGAGTGAGATAAAAAACACAGATTAAATAATATTGAAATAAATACTGTAATAAAAAATTTTTTCATTGGTTAAATAACTCACACATAATTACCGTTATATATTCCGTTGTAGTTATCATTAGAAATTTGCTAAAATAATATGTTAACTTAAGCAATACTTTTGTTAATCATTAAAATAATAATTATGGGGAGGAAAAACAATGAAAAAGATTATAAGTTTACTTATAATATTAGCTGTTTCTGCCTTTATTAATAGCTCAGCATTCTCCGGGCATCATGAAAAAGCCGTTGGTTATTTCGGATGGTTTGGTGTTGGTAAAGTATATCAATTGGGAGAAGGTAAGCTTTATTGGATTGGCGAATTTAGTGGGTCATTCAGGAGTGATGATGGGGGATTCTTTCACAAAGCAAGTGTAAGATGTCCTGCTGCTAATAGAGTGGATCTAGTAAATGGGACTACTTCTGTGGATGGCGTTTGTATTATTAAAGATCTAGATGGTGATGAAGCATATTTAGAATTTGATTTACCTAATGGAACACTAGGTGTAGCTAATAGGGGAACATATTACTATACAGGTGGAACCGGAAAATATGAAGGCCTGTCAGGAGATGGTGGTTATTTTTATGGCCATATTGTTACTAATTGGCCTGATGGAACTGCTGGTGGATATTCAACCTGGAATAAAGAACCATAATTTACAATATTATATCCTGAGAAAACTTTTTTCTCAGGATATATTAAATAATTTCTTTAAATTTTTCCCTTAAGGACATGTAGCCAAGCTCTGTCATAGGAGATAGTTGGATGATCTTTTTCCTAAATATAGACCAGTTTTTATATACTTTCTTAGTAAATTCATCCTTATTTTTCATTTCTTCCATCATTTCTTTTGCTGCT
>CAZNVN010000096.1:0-5930 GCA_964576635.1 uncultured Rhodospirillaceae bacterium | reverse complement strand
GCTGATAGTCTAGGAGATGCTGCCAAGAAGGTTGTTTCTCACGTAAAGGGATAATTATAGTGTCTATAATTGTGGATAAAAATACAAGAGTGATTTGCCAAGGTTTTACCGGATCTCAGGGTACATTTCATTCAGAACAAGCTATTAAGTATGGTACAAATTTATTAGGAGGCGTTTCCCCTGGTAAGGGAGGTGCTTCTCATTTAAATCTGCCTGTTTTTGATAATGTAATAGATGCTGTTGAAAGCACTAATGCAAATGCGAGTGTAATTTATGTACCTCCAAAGTATGCGAAGGATGCAATACTGGAAGCGATAGATGCTGATTTGGATATAGTCGTTTGTATTACTGAAGGCATCCCAATTTTAGATATGGTCTTTATCAAAAAAGTACTAGAAAAATCTCAATGCAGATTAATAGGCCCTAATTGCCCCGGCATAATAACACCTGGCCAGTGTAAAATAGGTATTATGCCAGGTCACATACATATAAAAGGAAATGTGGGTATAGTTTCACGTTCTGGTACATTAACATATGAGGCTGTAGCACAAACGTCTGATTATAATTTAGGACAGTCAACATGCGTAGGTATAGGAGGAGATCCCATTCCTGGTACTAGTTTTGTAGATATACTAGAGTCTTTTTTTGCTGATGAAGAAACTGAAGGAATAGTAATTATTGGAGAAATCGGAGGATCTTCTGAGGAGGAGGCTGCGGATTTTATAAGATCGTCTAAGACTAATAAGCCTATAGTTGGCTTTATAGCCGGAATGAGCGCTCCTGAAGGGAAACGAATGGGTCATGCTGGTGCAATTATATCATCAGGGCATGGCGGTGCTGAAGATAAAATAGAAGCTCTGAGATCAGCAGGTGTATTAGTAGCTGATTCTCCAGCTAATATTGGACTAGAAATGTCAAAATTATTAAGGAAATAAAAATAATATTCTGAGGATAATTTCTTAGGAAATTAAAAACAATGTGTGTTTTTTCTTAAGAAACTATACGTATATAATTCTCTATTTTCTAGGATGAGCTAAACGATGCGCCTTATTCATTCTTTCTATGGATATTGCAGTATAGCTTTGGGTGGTTGATAAATTATTGTGTCCAAGAAGTTCCTGAAGAGTTCTTAGATCTACTCCTTCTTCTAGGAGGTGAGTAGCAAAGCTGTGACGTAAAGCATGAGGAGTTGCGCTTTTAGGCAAAGAAAGAGCATTTCTTATATTTTCCATTGTTTTTTGCACATGTCTAGCGCTCAACCTTTTGCCTTTTACTCCAATAAATAAAGGACCACTTTGACTACTTTGAGGGGTTTTCTCAATTAACTCTCTTATTGATTGCATAGCGGACTCTATTAAAGGTATTTCTCTAACTTTTCCTCCTTTGCCTTTTATGCGTATTACTTCTGTCTCTTCTACGTCAACTATATTGAGTTGAAGTAATTCATTTATTCTCAGTCCTGTAGCATATATCAAAGTAAATAAAGTTTTATCTCTTACACCTATCCAAGATTCTTTATTACTAGCTAGGTGAATAATATCTACAATTTCACTGGCTGATAATGGTCTAGGAAGTTTGTTTTTATATTTTACAGGTCGCAAACTAAACAAATTTGTGTTCTTAATAAAGTTGTTTTTTAGAGAATATTTAAAGAATGAACGAAGAGATGCTCTGTGTCTAGCTTGAGTTTTAGCAGAAAAATTCTGTTGTTTGCTTTTTAGAGCAGACAACCAAGACCTAAAATCTCTAACTGTTAATTTATCAATAGCTTTTAGTGAAACTTTACCTTTATTATATTGAAAGACAAAATTCATAAATAGGCTTACATCTGATTCATAAGCCTTAATAGTATTATTACTAAGTAAGCGCTCACTTTTGATAAATTTAGACCAACTCTTGATAATAGAATGAAGTTCTTTTGTTGATATGTTTTTTATAAAGTTGTTAATATTATTATCGAGCATTTACGATTAGCCTATCTTTTGACCTGTTTCCTTCCAATCTTTGAGAAAAGCATCAAGGCCTTTATCTGTTAGAGGGTGAGTAGCTAATTGTTTTAAAACATTTGGAGGCAAAGTTACCACATCAGCTCCAATTTTAGCTGCTTCTATAACATGTCTAGGATGTCTAACACTTGCAACAAGAATTTCAGTGTTTAAGTTATTATAATTTGAATATATTTTTTTTATCTCTGAAATTAAATTCATTCCATCAGTAGCAATATCATCTAGTCTTCCAACAAAAGGAGATATAAAATTCGCTCCTGATTTTGCTGCTAGTAAGGCTTGAGACGAAGAGAAACAAAGGGTTACATTTACCATTATGTTTTGATCTCTAAGAGTTTTACATGCTTTTAAACCATCCCAAGTTAATGGTACTTTAATTGTAACATTATCTGCTACTTTTTTTAGTACTTGAGCTTCTTGAACCATTTCTTTAAATGTTATGGCAGTTACTTCTGCGGAAACTGGACCTGAAACTATTTTACATATTTCTTCTATTACTTCAGTGATTTTTCTTCCTGATTTTTTTATAAGAGATGGATTTGTTGTAACTCCATCTAATAACCCTGTAGCAGAGAGTTCTCTAATTTCTTTAACATCTGCGGTATCAATAAAAAACTTCAATTTAACCTCCTTAAAAAAAAGAAAAAACATGTTATATTAAACTTTAGTTAACAATATCTTATGATTAAGTTGGTGCCAAGGATAAGAAAGATTTTTATTAAAAAAATAAAATTACCATCAGAAAGTATTTGTAAAGTAACATTAATTAATTTTGCAAATGGCTCATATGATTATTTGGTTCCCAAAGCTCTTAGCGTTGGGCAAATTGTAGTAGTTCCTTTACGAAAAAGATTATGTGTAGGCGTAGTAATATCTAAAGGTACGAGTAACATAAGTAAGAAAAAGCTTAGATATATAAATAAAATAATTGACTTACCATGTCTATCTATAGAGTTCCTTAATTTTTGTATTTGGGCTTCTAATTGGACTATGTATGATATATCCCAAGTATTAAAAATGTCACTTCCCTCCATTAAATTCCTAGATTTGATAAAAGAAGAAAAATTTCTTATTTGTAATTATAAGAGTTTTACTAAAACTACTACTTTGGGTCTTAAGGTTAAAAAATTTGTATCTAAAAATCCCAACTTAAGTATTGCTGATTGTATAAGAAAATTAAAAATTAGTAGGAGTGTAATAGATAAATTAATTTTAGATAATGTGCTTTTACATAAGCCTAAAAAAATTAAAAAAAGTATTAATAAAAATATTAAATTTATTTCTAAAACATTGTCTTCACACCAACTAAAATCTTATAAAATTATTAAAAATTTTATAAAGGTCGATAAAAATAATGTCTTTCTGATTGATGGTGTAACAGGTTCAGGTAAGACGGAAGTATATTTTGAGGTAATTAATAAATATATAAATAATGGAATGCAGTCATTAATTTTGTTACCGGAAATTTCTTTAAGTTCACAGTTTTTAGATAGATTTTCTAAACGTTTTGGGGAGAAGGCTTATTTGTGGCACTCAGGACTTTCTATGAAACAAAGACATTTAACCTGGCAGTCAGTTATAAAGGGAGAAGCTAAAGTAGTGGTAGGAGCTAGAAGTGCCTTGTTTTTACCTTTTATAAATTTGGGATTGATAATAGTTGATGAAGAACATGATATTTCATATAAACAAGAAGACGGCGTATGTTACAATGCGAGAGATATGGCTGTAGCAAGGGGTGCAATAGCTTCTTTAAATGTCATTTTAGTTTCGGCTACTCCCTCTCTTGAAACTCTATATAACGTAAATATAAAAAAATACAAAAAAATAGAAATGCATGAGCGTTATGGACCAGCGGTTATGCCTACAATAAAATTAATAGATATGCGTAAAGAGAAATTATCGTCTAATCAATGGTTATCTGAAGAGGCTATTGAGTCGATTAAAAACGCTTTAAAAAATAAAGAGCAATCTTTATTATTTATTAACAGAAGAGGATTCTCTCCTTTAACTTTATGTCATAAATGTGGTTATAGATTTTGTTGTCCCGATTGTTCCTCTTGGCTAGTATCTCATAAACAGAAAAATGCCCTTCTTTGTCATTATTGTGGCTATGAAGAGAAACTTCATTCTTGTTGTCCCCATTGTAAGATTGAAGATAGTTTTGTATCTTGTGGACCTGGAGTGAGTCTTTTACATCGGGCAAAGCATAAACGCTAGCTGAAGAAGTGAAAGAAATATTTCCTAATGCTCGATTAGAAATTTTATCCAGTGATACTTTGAAAAACTTTTCAAAAACAAAGCATATATTTAACGATATAGAAAATGGGAAAATTGAAATCCTGGTAGGAACACAAGTGGTTGCAAAAGGACATAACTTTCCTTTACTAACTAATGTGATTGCAGTAGATGCTGACTTAAGTTTAACAGGAGGTGATTTAAGAGCGGCAGAAAGAACATTTCAGATGCTAACTCAATTGTCAGGAAGGGCAGGTAGAGATGAAAAAAGGGGGCATGCTTTAATACAAAGCTATGAGCCCGATAATAACGTTATGCAAGCCATTGCAAATGGAGATAGAGAAAAATTTTTTGCAATAGAGTCAGAGAATAGGTCACTGAGAAACCTTCCTCCACATGGAAGATTAGCAGCAATTATAGTGCAGTCTAAAAATATTTCAGAATTAGAAATTTTTGTTAAAATACTTGGAAAAAGTTTACGTAATTTAATTAATAAGCGAATCAAAGTTCTTGGGCCGGCGCCTGCTCCTATAAATAAATTAAGAGGTTGGTATAGATATCGGTTTTTGGTGATGGGTAATAAGAAAGATCTTTTGCAACCATTTATAAGGGAATGGCTTGGAAAAGTTAACATTAGGAGAGACATGAGAGTAAAAATTGATATTGATCCTTATAATTTTTTATAAATTATTATATAAATGTTTATCTCTTATTGCACATAATGCATTGTTGTGTTACCAAACCGTCGCAGGTTTTTAAAAAGGCGTGATTATATTTAATAATTGAATAGGATACATGTATAATTGGCGAATAACTCTAAAAATACTAATAATATAGTAAGCAGATATTCTAGGGCACTGATGGAACTATCAGTTGAAAAAAAATGTATGGATAATATCCATGAAGAAATAGTAAGAATCAAATCAATGTTAGACAGTAGTAAAGATTTTAATAAAATTATTGAGAGTCCAGTATTGTCTCGTGATTTACAAAAAGTTTTAGTAATCAGCATTTTAAAAAAAGCTTCAATTTCTAAACTCTTAATAAATTTTTTCTCGGTGGTATGTTTGAATAAGAGGTCTTATCTAATAGGGCGTATTTGTGATCGTTTTATAGAAATGTATGTTAGTAGTAAGGGTATTTTAACTGCAGAGCTTAGCAGTGCAACTGAATTAAGTGAAGTAGACCTTAATTTAGTAAAAAAACATATACAGGAATCAGCGGGTTCAAAAGTAAATTTGATTATAAAGTTAGATCCTTCAATACTGGGCGGTTATATTTTAAAAATAGGTTCGCTTATGTTGGATGGTTCAATAAGGTCTAAACTACAGGGCTTAAAAATATCTATGAGAAAGGGATAAGATAAATGGATCTAAATGCTGCGGAAATTTCATCTATTATTAAGGAACAAATTTCAAAATTTGAATCAGAAGCTGAAGTGGCTGAAATTGGGCAGGTCCTTTCAGTTGGAGATGGTATTGCTAGGGTGTATGGATTAGATAAAGTTCAAGCAGGAGAGATGGTCGAGTTTACTGGAGGTATATCAGGAATGGCTTTGAACCTTGAAGCGGATAATGTAGGTGTGGTTATTTTTGGGGATGATAGAGGAATAAAAGAAGGAGATATAGTTAAACGAACTAGTAGGATAGTAGATGTACCTGTCGGTAAAGGACTGCTTGGAAGAGTTGT
>CAZNVN010000095.1:5639-5957 GCA_964576635.1 uncultured Rhodospirillaceae bacterium | reverse complement strand
TATGTCAATAGTAGAGGTAAAGGAGAGTTGTATTCTGGAGATGATAATAAAGATTTTGAATTAGATTCTTCTATATATCCTGGGTATGAGAAAGGCGACTTATTACCAGAATTTATTGATGCAATTAAAAATAATAAAGATCCAGAAATTACAGGAAAAGATAAATTTAATGTTATGGATATATGTTTTGCAATTTGGGAGTCATACCAAAAAAAAATAACCATAGATGTTTCTTATATTTTATAATAATGTTGAACAGAATGATAAAAAATAATATTCCCTTTGCGCGACCTCTAATAGAAGATGAGGAACGCAATG
>CAZNVN010000095.1:0-5623 GCA_964576635.1 uncultured Rhodospirillaceae bacterium | reverse complement strand
TTAGTAAGTTTCATGGTTGTTCCCAAGCTGTTTCTTTGTCTAATTGTACAGCAGCAATGTTTTTATCTCTGAAAACTCTAGGGATAGGACCGGGAGATGAGGTTATTGTTCCTGCTATGACGCATATAGCTACCGCTCATTGTATTTCGCATACAGGTGCTAAAGTTGTTTTCGTTGATATTGATCATAAAACCGGCAATATAGATCCTAATTTGATATCGTCAAAAATTAATAAAAATACTAAAGCAATCATAGTTGTTCACTTGGTCGGTTTGCCCGCAGATATGGGTAGTATAATAGATATTACTGCAGGTAAAAAAATATTTTTAATAGAAGATTGTGCAGCGGCCTTAGGAGCAAAATATGATAATAAATTGGTTGGGACATTTGGAAAAGCAGGATGCTTCTCTTTTTATCCAACTAAACATATTACAACTATGGAAGGAGGTATGCTTATAACGGAAGATTCTGCAATGTCTATTCATGTACGTAAATTAAGTTCTTTTGGATATACAAAAAATTTATATGAAAGATCAGTGCCCGGAATATATGATGTAGATAATTTAGGTTATAATTTTAGAATGAATGAAGTCTCTGCTGCAATAGGAACTGAACAATTAAAAAAAATTAAAATATTTTTTGAGAAAAGAGATTCTAATTCTTCTGTTATTCGAAAAAAATTAAAAAATAATACTAATATTTATGTTTTGCCTCAAAAAAGTGGGAAAAGTGTAAGTTCTAATTTTTGTGTAAATATTATATTAAATTTTGGGGGAAAAAAATTAAGAAATAATTTAATTTTAAAACTTCAGAAAAATAAAATTGGTGTTAGTGTGCATTATCCTGTATGCCTACCAAAATCTTTATATTATAAAAACTTAGTTGGTAATGAAAATTTTGATGTGGCAGAGCACTTTGCTAATCATACAATATCATTACCTTGTGGGCCACATCTTGATAGTACAGGATCGAATTTAATAGCTGATACTTTTAATGAATGTTTAGAGAAATTGTTATAATGTCAAAAAAAAGTTTAGATTTTAGCAAAAAGACTCTTAAAGATGAAAGGATTATGCTAGTAGGAGGTGCAGGTTTCATTGGACATCATTTGGCATTAGCTTTAAGGAAAAAAGAGGCTGATGTTATAGTAGTGGATAATCTTCAGATAAATAATATTGTACAAATTCTAGGAAGCAGAGATTATTCTCACCACCAAAGAAATATTTATTTAAAGTTTATTTATGATAGGTTCGAGTTAATGCGAGCCAATGGTGTAAATTTCATTAATATTGATGCTAGAAATTTAAATTCATTAAACGACGCTTATTCTTCCTTTAAACCTTCCAAGATTGTTCATTTAGCAGCAATTTCGAGTGCAGGGGTGGCTAATAAAAATCCAACTTTGGCATATGATATACAAATAAATAGTTTAAGAAATGTTATAGATATCTGTAAGAATAATTTGGGTGTAACAAATCAAATAGTTTTTATGTCTTCAAGTACAATATATGGTGATTTTAATGGAAAATCAGTGAGTGAAGAAATTAGACCTCAACCTAAAGGTGTATACGCCAATGGAAAGTACATTGGTGAAAGAATGGTAAGGGAAGCAAAAACTTTATTTGATATAGAGTATACGATTATAAGACCAAGTGCATTATACGGAATAAGATGTATCTCGGGGAGAGTGAGTCAAAAATTTGTGGAGAATGCATTATCTGGAAAACCTTTAATCTTAGAAGGTGGAGGAGGAGGAATGCTAGATTTTACTCATATTGATGATTTAATAGAAGGTATTGTAAGGTCTATGGTTTACAAGGCTGGTTTATCGAAAACTTTTAATATTACTTATGGAAATGCGCATTATATTTCAGACTTGGCTAAAATTATAAAAGAAAGAATACCAGATGTTAAGATTGAAAATGCTCCAATTGCACAAGATAAACCTATAAGAGGAACGTTGGAGATTGACCGTGCAAAAAAGTTTTTAAATTTTTATCCAAGCAAGTCTTTAGAATTAGGATATGGCAGTTATTGTGATTGGTATATAAATCAGTGGAAAGCAAGAATTTTTTAATTTGATTTAAAAATTCAAGGGTACATAAATGATAGTAGTGATTATTCCTGCGAAAGGAGATTCTTCAAGACTTCCTAATAAAAATATGATTCTATTAAATGATAAGCCGCTAATTAATTATACTATTGATTATGCAAATAATAGTAAATTAATAGATAAAATATATATTTCTACTGATAGTGATTATATAGATACATACTGCTCTAATTTGGGATTAAGTGTGATTAGGAGATCAAAGTCATTGGGTGGAGATACCCCTATTATAGATGTATATAAACATGCAATAAAAAATATTGAAGATGGAGAAAAAGTTGAAATTTTAGCAGGACTTCAACCGGATCACCCAGATAGAAATGAACCCTTAGATAAAATAATTCAATTATTTAATAAAAATTGTTTAGATAGATTGATGAGTCAAGACAAGGATGGATTAAAGAATGGAGCGCATTATATGCTTTCTAAAAGCTATTTATTAACTGGAGTTTCTAAAAAAGACTATACTATAGTAGATGATTGCACAAATATTCACTTTGAAGAGGATTTACAAAGAGCTTTTCTAAGGCAGAGTTAAATATGAAAAAAATTCTAAATACGCTAGATGTATCAGATATTCCTGAATTCAGTTATATTTTTAATAAAATAGGAAAATTAATAAATATTGAAGCTGATAGAAATAAAGTTTTAAAAGAAATCATAGATGCAGACGTTTATCTAGCTTCTGCTTCAATTAAAATTGATGATGAGTTCTTAAACAATGCTCATAAATTGAAGGTCATAGGTAGCCCTTCCACAGGTACGGATCATATGAATTTAGAATTAGTAAATAATAAAGGTATAGTGTGTTTTGATATTTCTCAGGAATTTGAATTAATTAACTCTTTTACAGCGACTTCAGAATTAGTTTTTACTTTGCTCTTGGCTTTATTAAGAAAACTTGTTCCAGCAATAGGTGATACCGAAAAGGGAATTTGGTCTAGAGAAAAACATTCGGGACTTCAACTATATGGAAAAAACTTTGGTATTATTGGATTGGGAAGATTAGGGAATATTTCAGCTCGGATAGCTAAAGGATTTGGTATGAATGTTTTGGCTTATGATATTAATGATAAAAATAAAAAAAATATAAAGATGGTAGACTTAGACACTTTGGCAAAAGAGTCAGATTTTGTAAGTATTCATGTTCATCTAAATGAGACTACAGAAGGCATGATAAATAAAAATTTTTTTAGTAAAATGAAAAGCTCTGCAATAATTATAAATACTTCTAGAGGAAAAATCATAAATGAAACTGATTTATTAGATGCTTTAAATAAAAAGTTAATTGCGGCAGCTGGTCTTGATGTAATAGATGGCGAATGGTTGTCTAAAAATGAACTTTATAATCATCCATTGATAAAATATTCTAGACATAATAATAATTTACTAATTACTCCTCATATTGGTGGGTCGACAAAAGAATCTATAAAAGGAGCTAGAATGTTTATGGCTAAAAAAGTTGCTTTATATATTCAATCTTTTTAAAAATTTAATTTTATTTAAAATAATATTAAGTTTTTAACTATAATTATATTAATGAAGGCTGAAAAATAATGGTTGGTAAAATTTATAGTTATGATGAATTTATGTCTAAAATTCTCAAAAAACATGTATATCAGTTGATGTCCATACCAGATAATAACCAAATTGATAATAAAGAAGCAGACTTTATTTATTGCAGAACATCTTCAAAGGATTTTCAAAATCATAATAAATTAATAAATTTGGGTTTTGATATTATAGATGTAAACGTAAAATTTAAACGTAAATTTAAAAATAATTACAAATATTCTTTAAATACTAACACAAGGAAGGCTGATAAATATGATGAGCAAAATGTAAAAATTATAGCCGAAAAATCCTTTATTCATGATAGGCTGCATAAAGACCAAGCAATTTCAAATATTCTTGCAGATTCTTTTAAAAAAAATTGGGTAGCTAATTATTTTAGAGGAATACGTGGAGATAATTTATTAGTATCTGAGATAAATAACTCTCTGGCAGGTTTTATTTTATTAATTGAAAATAATAAAGAGATTATTATCGATTTGATAGGAGTTGGGGAAAAATACAGACAGAAGGGAGTAGGAAAAAACTTAATCCAAGAGTCATTTTCAATTTATAGTAGTAAAAAGAAAGATTTTACAGTTTCTACTCAAATATCTAATATTGGAAGTATGAATTTTTATAAAAAACTAGGTTTTTGTACGTATGAAAATAATTTTATTTGGCATTGGCATAAACATTTAAGTAAAAAGTCTAAAAACAAATAAAAAATAGTTCTTTAACTTCTAAATTTATAGGAAATGCTTATGGTATTTTTGAAGAAGAAAAAGGTACTAAAATATCTGTGACCATGGATAATAGATGGGGTTTTTGAAAAAATAAATGAAGAATATATCTTGTTTGGACACAACAAAATCCTTAATTTATTATTTATTATTTTGAGTATATTTCCTGAATATAAAATTTCTTCTTTTGTTTTTTTATCTACAACACTAAAACACTATATTTATTCCAAATATGTCTAGTATTAGTTAGATAAAAAATTTATTATATTGCTTGGATCTTCTGTTGAACCTTCTGATAGATTTACTTTGATAGAACCTAGTTTAAATTTTATTAAAAAATCTCTAAAACCATTTTCATCATTATTAAAAAAATAATTAGTAAATTCTGGTCTCTTGGACTTAAAGCTTAGGTTTTTTAAATATTCTAATTTCTGGTCTGTATACTCAACAGTTATTCCGCCTAGACAAGAGATTGATTGGAATATTGTAGAATAATAAGTAGCTACTGAAAACTTAGAAAAAATTGCTAATAATCCTGGATGTAAATAAGTAATTTTAATTTTAATATGTTTTCTAGCAGCAATAATTTTTTCCAAACATTGCATATCTGTAATTATGTGAGGCTTAACTAAAATTGTTATTTCTGGCCATTCATCATAAATTATATCTAAAATATCTTCTACTAAGGTTGTCCAGCTATCCCTATTTTTTAAAAACATTGCTCCTCGATCTTCTGCTCCTATATGCCCTAAAATTAAAACACAAAAATCTTTTGACTCGTTAATACCAGTGGATTGTTCAATCATCTTACTGGCATTATTTTTTAAATAATCTAACCATACTTTTCTCTTATAAGGGGATTCAATAATATATTTTTTAGCATTGATTATTGCAGGATGTTTTAATAGAGGCCAATCTTTTGAAAAAGCTATAACTTTTTTTCCTCTAGGGGATAAATTTTTAAATGCATATGGATCTGGTCTCTGTTCATGTACAGATTTATCAGCTTTGTATCCTGATAATGACCATCCGGAGCTATCTGCATCACACAATATAGTATTTTTTTTATTTAAATAATAAATTAGTCTTGTTGGCCACAAATTTAATGCTCGGAAATGTATAAATATAACTTTATTTATTAAAATATTTTTAAACAAAGAGATGAAGTTGTTTAAATTTTTTAAACAATTAATTATTATATTTAATCTCTTATAACTAT
>CAZNVN010000094.1:0-6035 GCA_964576635.1 uncultured Rhodospirillaceae bacterium | reverse complement strand
TAAGCCCAGGTAGCTCAGTTGGTAGAGCAAGCGACTGAAAATCGCTGTGTCGGTGGTTCAATTCCTCCCCTGGGCACCATTCTTGAAAATTACTATTATTAGTTTTTAAATTTCTTAGTGATTGTATGAATTTTGAATTAAGGTCGCATTCCAAATGTTTTTGGGCCAGGAGTACGTATATTTGCAGCTAGATTGATCCATTCACAGAGTACTTTTCTAGTATCTCGTGGATCAATAATATTCTCAATAGAAAATTTTTCAGCTGACCTAAATGGAGATCTAACGTGGTTCAATTTTTCTTCTATGTCTTTAAGGAGTTTTTCAGGATTATCTGATTTTTCTAAATCTGATTTGTATGCTGCTTCTATTCCGCCTTCTACAGGTAACGATCCCCAATCTCCAGAAGGCCAGGCATATCGATATTTATGGTGAGTATGATTCATGTGTGCCGCACCAGCTACGCCAAAAGCTCTTCTCAAAATTATAGAGCAAATTGGAGTGGTGAGTTGGTAAATAGCGGCTAAGGCCCTAGCTCCATGTCTTATTGTACCTTGTCGTTCTGCGTGAGTGCCTACGAGGAATCCGGGATTATCTACTAAATGAACTATAGGTAAATTAAATGTTTCTGCTATTTCTACAATTCTAATGATTTTTAAAGAAGAATCTGCTGTCCATCCGCCACCATAGACTTGAGGGTTGTTTGCTAAGATAACAATGGGGTGTCCATCCAGTCTTGCAAAGCCTGAGACAGAAGACGTTCCCCAATTTTTTCCTATTTCAAAAAAACTATCTTTATCGGTAACACTTTCTATTATAGGTCTTATCTCATAACTTTCGCGTCTGTCCTTGGGAACTGCTCCAATTAACCACTTATCAGACCTGTCTACTGGGTCTTTATTGCTTTTCTTTTCGGGTAACTCATATGTAGAAGAAGGGAGGTAACTTAAAAATCTTTTAGCCATTAATAATGCTTCTGCTTCGTTTTGTGCCACATCATCTATTGCACCATTTTTACCATGAATATCGCTTCCTCCTAAGGATTCTTTCGTTACTGTTTCTCCTAATCTGTTTACTACTGGAGGTCCTGCAACAAAAACTTGACTCATTTCTTTTACTATAACTGAATAGTGGCTACTTACTAAACGTGCAGCACCTAATCCAGCTACAGGCCCTAATCCTAGGGAGACGACAGGTATAGTTGACATGTTTTTTACAACCCAATCCCATGCAGGATTTGCGGGGACATAAGTATATCCATCCTTTTCTAAAGATTTTACAGAGCCTCCTCCTCCTGTTCCTTCTATAAGTCTAATGATTGGCATTCTATATTCGTTTGCAAAACGTTCTCCAGCAACCATTTTTTCATGTATTGCTGCGTCTGCCGCTCCTCCTCTAACAGTGAAGTCATCGCCGTATATAATTACAGGTCTATCATTTATTTTTGCTTGACCTATTACTGAATTTGCAGGTAGGAAATTAATTAAATTTCCTTCATCATCATATTCACTTCTCCCTGCAATACCACCTATTTCCCTAAAACTATCCTTATCTATAAGGGCTACTATTCTTTCTCTTACTGTAGTTCTTCCAGCATCATGTTGTCTTTTAACTTTTTCTTTACCTCCCATTTTTTTAGAGAGATCTATTCTACTTTTTAATTCTTTTACCTCTTTTTCCCAACTCATTATTTTGCTTCCTTATTTGAGATAATTTTTATCAATTTTTCCTGATTGAAGTAAAATTTCAAAAGCTTTTATAGTTTCTGAGATTATTGTCATGGTATCTATGCATCCATAATCAGAAATTCTTTTTTTAAGATGTTCTCTAAGTGGGGTATCAGACAACCTGCTAGGAAAAGGCATTTCTGATCCAGAAGAAGTAATTTTTGAATTTGGTTTAATTTTATTAATCATTTTTATTGTATCTTCGATGTTTACACTTTCTCCAAAAATATCAAATACAAAGGCCCCATCTCCTTCATAAGCTACACTATGAATAAAAGCAGAAGCTACCTCACCGGCAAAAAGATGAGATACGTTGCCAGTGTAGGGGATATCGTAAGGTTCATTTAGAGCTGCAGCTAACATTGCAACCGTTTGTTTTGAGGTCATTCCTTGATCTCTTCCTACTCCAACAACTATACCTGGTCTTAAACATATGCTAGGCACCCCATGATCTTGCCAATATACTTCTGAAATTTGCTCGTCACATGTTTTGTATGCTCCGTAAAGAGTTTTAAGAGAATTTGATCCAGGAAGAAATGAATGTGCAGCCACCGAGCTTGCATGCGATATTCTTTTAATACCGTTTTTTTTTGCCGATTCAAGAATATTCACTGTACCAACCACATTAACTTTTGCTCCTTCAACAGGATCAGCTGCACAAAAAGGAACTTGTAGTGCTGCAAGATGAATGATTGCTTGAGGTTGAACTTTTTCTATAGTGTTCATAACGGTTTCGGTATCTGAAATATCTCCTGTCATCCATGAAATATTATTAAGTTTTTCCTCTTCTATTAAAAAAGATGGTCTTCTTTTATTATCAGATAAATCAAACGCAACTACTTCAACTCCAGCATCAGTAAGTAAAGACAATGTCCAGGCCCCTATGCAGCCTCCTGCTCCTGTGACTAAAACTGGACCGTCAAAAATATCTCTTGGAATATTAAATCGGTTTAGCACCATATTTTCTCCATTTTTTAAGAATTCTAAAGTAATTTGTTTTCGGCAATACGTGCCAGAAAAGATGCGCCTATAGGAAGATTGTCATCATTAAAATCATAGGAAGGATTATGTAATGATGCAGAGTTTCCATTTCCAATAAAAGCATATGCTCCAGGTTTTTCCTGTAAAAAATAAGAAAAATCTTCCGAACCCATCACAGGCATTTGTTGATCTGAAGCATTTGCCCCAGCCACTTCTTTTGCAATCTTAAGAGCAAATTCTGATGAGATATTCTCATTGATAGTAGGAGGATACCCTTCTTTATAGTCAACTTCAGCTTTTGCTCCATAAGTAGCACATAAATC
This sequence comes from uncultured Rhodospirillaceae bacterium, assembly GCA_964576635.1. GTDB lineage: Bacteria > Pseudomonadota > Alphaproteobacteria > TMED109 > TMED109. The sequence goes on along the minus strand of CAZNVN010000094.1, from coordinate 3,007 downwards.
CTTAACTATTTTAGGAAATTTTTTCCTTATAAACGTTCCTGTTTCTTGATCAAAATATCTAATAGTTCCAGATAATTCAGCATAATCAGGTATTACGTTGTAGGCATGTCCTGAATTAAATTTAGTTACAGATACCACCAAAGTTTTTTTAGGGTCTGAATTACGAGAAACTAAGGATTGAATGGCTTGTACTAATGCAGATCCGCAAACTATTGGATCTATAGAATCTTCGGGCATAGCTCCATGGGCACCCTTACCAGAAATTTTTATATCAAAATTATCGGCTGCAGCCATCATGGGACCAGGGGCAACACGAAGATGTCCTGCTTCCAAACCCGGCATATTGTGCATGCCATATATTGAACTTGCAGGAAATTTTTCAAATAGACCGTCATCTATCATAGCTTTTGCCCCAGCAAATCCTTCTTCTGCGGGTTGAAATACTAATATAACTTGACCTTTAAATTTTCTCGTTTCAGCTAAATATTTAGCTGCTCCGAGAAGCATAGTCGTATGTCCATCGTGTCCACATGCGTGCATTACCCCGTCATTATTAGAAGCATGGTCACATTGATTTGCTTCACTAATTGGTAGTGCATCCATATCTGCCCTTAAAGCTACTTTTTTTCCTTCTCCATTATTTATAATACCTACGACGCCAGTTCCTCCTATGCCTTCTACTACTTTATCTACGCCAAAATCTTTTAAAAGAGATGCAACCTTTTTAGCTGTTCTTTTTTCTTGGTAAGCTAATTCTGGATTACTATGTATATCATGTCTCCATTCAATCATTTCATCATGAAAATCAGCAATTCTGTTAATTATAGGCATTTTTACTTTCCATTCTTTAATGTATTTGAACTTAAGATCCTATTGAAAAAAAAATCTTATGTCCAAATTTATTATATTGTTTATTCAGTTGTAGATGGTTTCCAAAGTATATCTTCAATATTTTTATCTTTGTTTTCTATTCTTGCTAATACAAATAGGAGATCTGAAAGCCTATTAATATATTTTATGGTAATCGGGTTAATATTTTCTTTTTTAGCTAGTTCTATAATTCTTCTTTCAGCTCTTCTTACTACTGTTCTTGCAAGATGTAGGTAGGAAGAAGTATAGCTTCCTCCAGGTAATACAAAAGATTCTAATGGGTCTAAATTTTTATTTATCAAATCGATGTCTCTTTCCAGAAGTTCTATATGCTTTTCTGAAATTCTTAATGGAGGATATTTTAAACTTTTAGCTTCGGGAATACATAAATCAGCTCCTAAGTCAAATAAGTCATTCTGTATTCTATTTATGGTTTTTTTATGGACAGAAGTTATTTCCATCTTTAATAAGCCTAATATGGCATTGGCTTCATCAACAGTTCCGAAAGCTTCTACCCTTGTAGATGACTTGTCTACTCTTTCTCCATTTCCTAGTGAAGTTTTCCCTTTATCTCCACCTTTTGTATATACTTTATCAATTTTTATCATTTTTAGGACACTAATATTAATTTGGTTCCGTTTAGTTTAACATATCAAAAAATATAGTAATATGTTAAATAATAAAAATCTTTATCAGGTACGTCTAAAATCAATAATATGGGAGAGCGACTTATTATGAATGACACTTTTGTTTTTGAAGCATCTAAAAGACCTTCATGTTTAGTTGTTGCAAGCGAAAAAGTTTTTCCAGTTCGAAGAATTTTTTGTGTAGGTGCTAATTATGTGGCTCATGCAATTGAAATGGGCAGAAATCCAGATAGAGATCCTCCATTTTTTTTTGCTAAACCCTCTGATGCAATTGTTAATGCTGACACAATTTTAAATACTAGTATTCCTTACCCTCCAAATACTAATAATTTTCATTATGAAATAGAAATGGTTGTTACTATAGGCAAACAGGCTATCAATATAGAACCTGATGATTCATTGAGTGTAATTTGGGGGTATGGTGTTGGAATTGATCTAACAAGAAGGGATTTGCAGAAAGCGGCTAAAGACAAAGGAAGACCTTGGGAATTGGGTAAAGGCTTTGATAAATCAGCAGTAATTAGCTCACTTTCTCCAGTGTCTAAAGTAGATCATCCTAAGGAGGCACGCATTTGGTTAGCCGTAAATGAAATTGTAAAACAAGATTCTAATATAAATAAATTAATTTGGTCTGTTCCTGAAATGATTTCTATTTTATCAAAAACTGTGGCATTAGAACCTGGAGATATAATATATACTGGCACCCCGGAGGGTGTTGGACCTATACAAAAAGGTGATAAAATTTCAGGAGGTATCGACGGATTAGGTGAAATTAGCCTAAGTATATCCTAGTTAGGAGCAATTAGATTGATGGATAAACCATTACTATATAACTACTTCAGAAGTTCTACATCTATAAGGGTGCGTATAGGATTAAATATAAAAGAAATAGATTATGATTACTTTGCATTACATTTAAGAAAAGAAGAACACAGGAGTAAAAAGTATTTAAAAGTTAATCCCTATGGGTTAGTGCCCACCTTAGAGTTTCCTTCAGGTATTAAACTTTACCAGTCTTTAGCAATATTAGAATATTTAGATGAAATTTATCCTTCTCCCCCTATCCTTCCTTCGACTTCTATTTAAAGAGCAAAAGTTCGATCTATGGCCTATGCAATAGCTTTAGAAATACATCCAATAAATAATTTGCAAGTACTTAATTACCTAAAAACAAATTTTTCTGTCAAGGATGGGGAAATTAAAAAATGGTTTTCTAATTGGGTTCATAAAGTATTTTTTCCATTTGAAAATATATTATCTAAGGATGAAGAAGTAGGCTTATATTGTTTCGGAGATACTCCAACTATCGCCGATATATGTCTTTTTTCTCAGGTGGTTAACAACGCGCGTTTTGAGATAGATATGTCTAAATATCCTCATATAAAAGGTGATGATTGCCAAATAAATACGCTGTTGAGATTAGGACCATAAACTTTTCTTTATCAATAATCTTATCATAATTACTAATTTTATTTTCTAAAACAGTTATT
>CAZNVN010000093.1:0-6037 GCA_964576635.1 uncultured Rhodospirillaceae bacterium | reverse complement strand
AGTAGCAAATAAATTAACTTCGGAAGTATTATCTGCTGGGACCCACGGTTCTACTTTTGGAGGCAATTTTCTAGCTGCAGCAGTTGCCAAAGAAGTATTAACTAAATTGCTTAAACCAAGATTTTTAGATAATGTTTTAGAAAATGGGGATAAGTTAATGGAAGGAATAAGAAATATAGCTGATAAAAATAACGATATTATTATTGGAGTGAGAGGAAAAGGGCTGATGATAGGAATAGAAAGTAAAGTTAAAAATACTGAATTGGTTGAAGCCTTAAGGGATGAAAATTTATTAGCAGTTCCAGCGGCTGGAAATATAGTACGATTTCTTCCTCCATTGAATATAGATATTTCTCATGTCGATATTAGTCTGAAAATTCTAGATAAATCAATTAAACGGTTAAAAATGAAATAATATGAGACATCTATTAGATTTAAATGATTTGGAAATGGATATCCCTAGAAAGATGGTGGATATGGCTAAAGTGTATAAATCGCAAAATAAAGGTTTAGCTCAAGGCGCCCCTTTGCTAGGAAGAACGTTAGGTATGATTTTTGAAAAGCCTTCTACTCGTACTAGAGTTTCCTTTGAGGTGGCTATGACTGAACTCGGAGGCTCAGCAATATTTTTGGATTCTAATTCTATGCAGTTAGGTAGAGGAGAAACTATAGAGGATACTGCCAGAGTATTAGGAAGATATATAGATGGCATAATGTTGAGAGCTATTAAACATGAGACTTTATTACAAATGTCTAAATATTCTGAAATACCAGTAATAAATGGTTTGACAGATATGAGCCACCCATGTCAGGCACTTGCAGATATTATGACTTTTGAAGAGAATTTGGGTTCCATAAAAGGAAAAAAAATAGCCTGGATAGGTGATGGAAATAATGTAGCTAACTCTTGGTTGCATGCGTCAGCTATTTTTGGTTGTGAACTTTATTTGGCATGTCCTGAAACAAGATTGCCTTCTAAAAAGGCAATAGAATGGGCAGAAAATAACGGAGGAAATATTGAAATTACACAAGATCCTCTTTCTGCTGCAAAGAATGCTAATGCAATTATAACAGATACGTGGATATCTATGGGCGAAAATTTTTCTGAGGACCCAGAAAGTATCTTTAGAAAATATAGAGTTGATAAAAAAATAATGAATATTGCTTCTAAGGAGGTAATATTTATGCATTGCCTTCCTGCACATAGGGGGCAGGAAGTAACTGCAGATATAATAGATGGACCAAATTCTGTAGTTTGGGATGAAGCTGAAAATAGATTGCATATACAAAAAGCTGTACTGACTTGGGCTATAGCCAATAAAGTGTTTATATAAAAAAATTATTTAATTGCTATCCTTTTTACTGATAAGTTAAATTTAAGTGTTTTAAAAGTTATTTTAAGGTGAGAAAAGGTGTTTAATAGAATTTTATATATATTAAGTATTATGGTTTTATGCAGTTGTGCTTCATCTTCTAATTTGAAAATACACAAAATAGACTTTTCTTCTTTTAATGACTTAAATATAGATTATGGGGTCTTAGTAATTGATAATCAATTTATTAAAAAAATAGATGCTCCGTATATAGACTATTATGTTCCTGAAAAATTAGGTGATCTGCTAAGAAGGTGGGTTAACGCCAGATTTTCTTTCAAAAATAAGGATAGTTCAATTGTATTAAAAACAACTATTTTAAAAGCCAATACATTAGCTTTTCCTTTAAATACGGATGACACTATTGAAAATTTATGGAACGATCAAGCTTCTTTAAGAATAGAAATGTATATTGAAGCGTATATTGAGTTACTAGATGAAAAAGGATCTCAATTAGCTTATTGTGAGGTTAAGGCCTATAAAAGCAAGGAGCTGGGAGAAAATATTTCATTAGCTGAAAGAGATTATCAAATACAAGAAATGACCAAATCAATACTTTATGATTTTGATAGGTTAGCTGTGGATAAAGTAAAAAATGTTTTTAAAGATTATGCATCTAATCCTTAATTAATTTTCCTTCTATAGCAGTATGAATTAAATCTATAGTCTCATTGCATCCGTATATTGCTATAAACGTTCCCATTCTAGGGCCCTCTTTTTGTCCTAATAAAATTTCATATAGAGAAACGAACCACTCTTTTAAATTTTTATAGTTATTACTTTTCCCAGTTTCATATATCTCATATTGAATGGATTGGTCATCTGTATTGTCCTTGATATTAGATAATCTCTCCACTAATTCTTTCAAAGCTATTATTTCCTTTTTATTTGGTTTTTTATATTGTTTATATGGGTGTATAAAATCATTATAATATTTAAGTGCTTTAGTGATGAGTGTATCTAGATAAGAATCTTCTTTTTTATAATTCTTTAAATATTTGTATATAAATCCTTTAAGAATTTTAGGAGAAGTAGCGTTGCAAACAGAAGCTAAATTTAGAATCATAGAATAACTAATTTGATTGGATAGTTTTGGAAAATTTCCATTGTGGATATGCCAAATTGGATTTTTTAAAAGTGATTCCATTTCTTGATCGTTAGCTGAATTTAAAAACCTAGTGTATTCATCTACATGTTTAGGTATCACATCAAAATATAATTTTTTAGCTCGTTGAGGATTTTGAAACATGTATAGGGATAAACTTTCTTCCGTTCCATAAGCTAACCAATCTTGTAGAGAAAGACCATTACCTTTTGATTTTGAAATCTTTTCTCCGTTTTCATCTAGAAATAATTCATATGTCATATTTATTGGAGCTTTATGACCTATAGAATTTACTATTCTTTTTGATAATTCATAAGAAGGAATAAGGTCTTTTCCATTCATTTCATAATTAACATCAAGAGCAACCCACCTCATTGCCCAATCGGCTTTCCATTGAAGTTTACATTTTCCTTTCGTAACTTTGGTAACTACACTTTTTCCATCTTCTCTTTTATATTTTATGGTTCCATTATCCGTATTAATATTAATAACGGGTACTTGCAGAACCTTGCCAGATTGTTCACAAATTGGTAAAAAAGGGCTGTATGTGGCTCTTCTTTCTTTTCCTAAAGTAGGTAAAATTATTTCCATTATTTTATCATAGTTATTTAGAATTTTTAAAAGAGTAGAATCAAAAATACCATCGAGATAACATTTAGTGGATGACATAAACTCATATTCAAAATTGAACTGGTTTAAAAATTGTTTTAGATTTTCATTGTTATGTTCAGCAAAGCTAGCATATTTTTCAAATGGATCTGGTACTCTGGTAAGAGGTTTGTCAATATACTGCTCTAATAAGTTCTTATTAGGCACGTTTTCAGGCACTTTTCTTAATCCATCCATATCATCAGAAAAGGCAATGAGTTTGGAAGGTATAGATGATATTTTGTTAAATGCATTTTTGACCATAGTAGTTCTCGCAACTTCTCCAAAAGTTCCTATATGGGGAAGACCAGATGGGCCATATCCGGTTTCAAATAATATATAACCTTTTTTCGGAGCATTGTTGTTGAAGAATTTTAGAAGTTTATTAGCTTCTCTAAATGGCCAAGCAGAAGATTGTTCAGCTATATTTTTTATATTTGCTACCATAATTCTATTATATTTGAATCTTATTAATTCGCTGTAATTATTGAAACATTTAATTTATAACTTAAATTAAATGAAATGTATCCTATATATCATAATAGATAGTTTGTTTAAATATAAAAGGTTAATTATATGGAGATTATAAATTTTGAAGAAGGAACCTTTAGGTTTTTATGTTTTATTTCTTTTGTTTTAATATTTATGGCTTGTGAATTTATTTTTCCTTTATACAAAAGAACTAAGAAGACATTTATAAGATGGGGAACTAATTTTCTATTTGTTATTACTGATGTTATAATATTAAGATTAACTTTTCCGCTTCTAGCGGTTGGTTTCGCATCTATTTGTGTTGATAAGGGTTTTGGTCTTTTAAATAATGTATTGTTACCTTTTGGATTATCCCTTCTTATATCTATATTATTATTAGATTTAGGAATTTGGTTTCAACATTTTCTTTTTCATCGGTATAAAATATTTTGGAGGTTTCATAAAATACATCATAGTGATGAGGAGTTAGATTTTTCAACGGGAATTAGATTTCATCCTGTTGAAATATTGATATCTATGATTTTCAAATTTTTTTATATATTAATTATTGGACCTTCTGCAATAATGGTTATTATATTTGAAATAATCTTGAATGGTTCATCTATCTTTAACCATTCAAATATCATTATACCTAGATCTTTTGAATTATTATTGCGTAGAATAATAGTTACACCTAGTATGCACCGCATCCATCATTCTATAGAAGAAGGGGAGACTAATTCAAATTTTGGATTTAATCTTTCAATTTGGGATAGAATTTTTGGAACTTATCTGCATAAGCCAAAAAGACCAGAAGAAGATTTGGTATTGGGACTAGAAGAATTCTATAAAATGAAAAAAAAGGGTTTTATGAAATTAATTATACATCCGTTTATAAGTAAATAATTTTATTATACTTTTTTTTCCTTGCCTTCTTTTAATATTAAGGGCATTTGTAAAGCAGCCCATATCAAAGTAATAGGTAAGATGCCAAATAGTTTAAATGTCACCCACGTATCAGTGCTAAAGTTTCTCCAAACAATTTCATTTAAGATTGCTAAAAATATAAAAAAATATGTCCATCTCGTGTTTAAAATATTCCATCCCTTTTCGCTAAGTTTAAAAGCTGAACCTAAAACTAACTTTAATATATTCTTTTTAAAGTAAGTTTTTGAAACTATTAAAATGCTAGCAAATAGTAAATTAACTATAGTAGGCTTAAGTTTTATAAAAGTATCATCATGAAAGATAAGAGTTAGAGAGCCAAAAAATAATACAAAAATACCTATAACTATTGGCATAACTGGAATTTTTCCATCCATCTTCCAAGCAATTGGAATTGCTATTGCTGTTGCAGCCATAAAAGCAGCAGTTGCATGAAAAATACCATATTGAGCATTCATTAGAAAAAAAACAGCTATAGGACCAAATTCAGTAAATAATTTTATATAAGATTTCATTTTAATTCTTAACTTTCATCTATTTCTAATCCGAGCATTGCTCTTGCATATGGTTCCGCTTCGAAGACATTCAAATCTTCTTGTTTTTCTCCTATCCCTATAGCATGTATTGGCATCTTATGTGTGTTACTAATAGAAATTATTATTCCGCCTTTAGAACTTGTATCTAATTTAGTTATAATAATACCATTAATATCTATTGCATTACGGAAAGCAACTATCTGATTTAGCACATTTTGTCCCGCAGTTGCATCTACTATGAGGATTCTATGATGTGGAGCGTTTTCATCTTTTTTATTTATAACTCTGTGGATTTTTTTTAATTGCTCCATAAGATCAATTTGAGTTTGAAGTCTCCCGGCAGTATCTATTAATACAATGTCAGTTTTAGTTTCGATTGCTCTGTCATAAGCTTTAAAAGCTATTCCTGCTGGATCACTTCCCTCTGGTCCAGAGATTAATTCAGCACCTACTCTTTTAGACCAAATTTCTAATTGTTGAACGGCTGCAGCTCTAAAAGTATCTGCCGCTGCAATAATTACTTTTTTTCCTTTTTCTATTTCTTTAGACGCTATCTTTGCAATGGTAGTTGTTTTTCCTGAACCATTTACCCCAGCAAATAATAATATTTGAGGAGAACTTGATTCCTCAATAATTAAAGGCTTTGCAACAGAATCAATATTTTTTGTAATTATTTCTGCCATTCTTTCTTTTACAATTTCATCATCTATTTTTTCAAATTTTTCGCTTTTTAAAGCAGTAATTAATTCATTAGCTGCGGTTGTTCCTACGTCAGCTAAAATTAAATTTTCTTCAATTTGTTCTAAAGCTTTTGCATCTAAGCGCTTAGAAATTAGTGCCTTAGATATTCCGGAAGTTATTATTGAAGAAGTTTTAGAAAGTCCAATTCCTAGTCTGGAAAACCAACTTTTAAACACATAATCTTCAGCTTGTTCTTTGACTGCTTCTTTTTTAGTTAA
>CAZNVN010000092.1:0-6165 GCA_964576635.1 uncultured Rhodospirillaceae bacterium | reverse complement strand
TAAAGCATGAACAGATTCGTACTACGCTAGCTAAAGCTAAGGAATTAAGGCCGATAGTTGAAAAATTAATTACATTAGGCAAAGAGGGTACGCTTCATTCTAGAAGACAAGCTATGGCAAAATTATCTCCAGATGCAAAAATAGATAAGCTATTTGGTGAGATTGCGGAACGCTATTCTTCTAGACAAGGTGGTTATACTAGAATTATTAAAGCAGGCAATAGATATGGAGATTGTGCGCCCATGGCTTTTATAGAATTAATTGATAGAAATTTAGAATCTAAGGGTCTTGACAGTGGCCCAGTAGAGCCTAAAAAAGAAGATTCAGAAATGAAAGAGAATGCCTAATTTTACTTATTTAGTCTAAGACTATTAATTTTTATTCAACTATAGAATTTCATTTTAAATAATCTGTGTTAAAATAGCTTTGTTAATTAATTCTTATTTTAAAGAGGGATGTGTAACATGGCTTCCATTATGGCAGTCGCTTTAGGAGGTGCTATAGGGGCAGTTTTAAGGTATATGATAGTAACTGTTTTAGCTAATTTTTCATTAATATTGATGCCTATAGGAGTCATGCTTTGCAATATTATAGGGTCATTTTTGTTAGGAATCTTAATTGCTTGGTCTCTGAAGGATCCGCTAATCAGTGAAAATATGAAAGTCTTTCTTCAGGTAGGAATTTTAGGAGCATTTACTACTTTTTCAACATTTGCATTAGAAGTGTTTTATATTACTGAAAAGGGACAATATTTTGTAGCTATAATATATATACTTTTATCATTGGTATTATCAATTGGCGGATTTTTTGTAGGTATTAATATTTTTCGTTTAATTGGATAAAATATGAGTTACAACTCAGGAATATTTGTCATAAAATCACATGAGGTGAGTATGAGATTAGATAAATTTATATCCAATCGTTGTAGGGGATTAAATTTTTTTTTCATACAAAAGCTATTAAGAACAGGCCGAATACGAGTGAATGGAGGAAGAGTAAAAGGTTCAAAACGTTTGGAACTTGGAGATAATGTTAGAATTCCCTATTTTTATATTTCAAATAAAAAAATTCAAACAGATAATAAAAAATCATTAGTATTATCAGAAAGTATTATCAATAATGATATTCTTTATAAAGACGATGATATCCTAGCAATAAATAAACCAGCGGGAATATCTGTTCAGGGAGGAAGTAAAATAGAACACCATATAGATGGTATTCTAGAACATCTTCAATTTGGAGTAGAATTCAGACCTCAGTTGGTACATAGGTTAGACAAAGACACTAGTGGTGTCTTACTCATAGCAAGAAACCCGCAATCAGCAAGGAGATTAACATTAGCTTTCAAAAATAGAGAAATTAAAAAAAATTATGTGGCACTTGTTTATGGTAAATTTCCTAAAAAAAGTGGCACTATAAAAGTCCCTATTGAGCAAAATAATAATATAGAAGCTAAGGAGGCTGTAACAGAATATAATACTTTATGGAAAGGAAAGTTTAAAGAAAATTTATTATCTGTAGTTGAGTTTAGTCCTTTGACTGGGAGAAAACACCAATTAAGAGCTCATTCTTTTCATGTGGGTTGTCCTATAGTAGGAGATAAAAAATATAAAATTAAAAATTTAATTTCTGAAGAAATAAAAATGTATATTACTAATATGTGTTTGCATGCAAGAGAGGTGGGAGTCCCAGACTTAGAGGGAATAACAATTAGAATACAAGCTCCTTTCCCTTCCCATATATTAAAAATCTTCAATATAATAAATTTTAAAAATTTTTAGCAGTAAATGTTAATGTCTAAAGAAATTAAAAATGGTACTTTTGCAATTGTTAAAAGAAACTCTAATTTTTTAATTGAGAGGAATAATAAATTCTTAAAAACTCCTGACGGCAATCTAATATCAATTCCTTATAAAAAAATAGTTCAACTTATTTTGACAGAATTAAATAAAAAAACTACTTCCAATGATTCGGTGACTTACATTAAGATAACTAATTCTGCTATAGACAAAATTATTAAAGATAAAGATAGTTTTATTAATAAAATTGCATCCCAGATTCATAGTGATACAATTTGCTATTTTTCAAAGACACCTGAAAGTTTATTGCAACTACAAATTGACAGTTGGAAACCACTTTTAAAATGGATCAAAAAAACTTATTCTGTTGAATTAAATTATTCATATTCTTTTGAACCCTTAATACAGAATAAAAACAATATCCAAATTATAAAAGAGATCCTAGTAGGTTGTGATGTTTTTAAATTGTCTGGCATAAGTACTCTTTGTCAGTTAACGGGTTCGCTTGTAATTTCACTTGCATTGTGTGATTCTAGGTTAACTTATGAAGAGGCATTTAGGGCCAGTCAGTTAGAAGAATCATACCAGTTGTCTAGATGGGGAAAGGATTCTGAAGCAAGTAATAGACGAGAAGCTATTAGTGCTGATATATATAATTATTTAAATGCTTTAAGCTTAGAATAAAAATATAGGAGTATTTTTTTGAATAAAATTGCAGAAGAGCTCGAAAATAAAAGAAAAAAAGCTGAAAAAGGTGGAGGAAAAAAACGTCTGGATGCGCAGCATGCTAAAGGAAAATTGAGTGCTAGACAACGCATTCATCTTTTAGCAGATAAAGGTTCTTTTGAAGAATATGATATGTTTGTAGAGCATAGAAGCAAAGATTTTGGAATGGATAAAAATATTATTCCAGGAGATGGAGTGGTGACAGGACATTGCAAAATCAATGGAAGATCTGTTTTTGTTTTTAGTCAGGATTTTACTGTATATGGAGGCTCTTTAAGTGAGACTCATGCTGAAAAAATTTGTAAAATTTTAGATCAAGCTATGAAAGTGGGCTGTCCAGTAATAGGTTTAAATGATTCTGGTGGAGCTAGAATTCAAGAAGGGGTTGCTTCTCTCGGAGGTTATGCAGAAGTATTTCAAAGAAATGTACTAGCATCAGGAGTAATTCCTCAGATATCAATAGTTATGGGACCTTGTGCAGGAGGGGCTGTTTATTCCCCCGCTATGACAGACTTTATATTTATGGTAGACGATTCCTCCTATATGTTTGTAACTGGCCCAGATGTAGTAAAAACGGTTACTCATGAAGATGTTAGTGCAGAAGAGTTAGGAGGGACGAGTAGTCATACTAAAAAGTCAGGTGTAGCAGACATGTCATTTGAAAATGATATACTAGCGTTAAAGGAAACAAGAAGACTTTTTGATTTTTTACCTCTCTCGAATTTAGAAATGCCTCCATTTAAAAAGACGACAGATCCTGTTTCTAGAAAGGTCTATAATTTAGATACTTTAATTCCACAAAACTCTAATACTCCTTATGATATGAAAGAATTAGTCCTAAGTATAATAGATGAAGAAGATTTCTTTGAGATACAGGCAAATTATGCAAAAAATATAATAGTAGGTTTTGGGCGTATTGGAGGAAAGCCAGTTGGTATTGTAGCAAATCAACCGATGGTATTAGCTGGTTGTTTAGATATAGATTCTTCTAGAAAAGCGGCAAGATTCATCCGTTTTTGTGATTGTTTTAATATCCCTATTGTTACTCTGGTTGATGTGCCTGGTTTTTTACCAGGAACTTCACAAGAATATAATGGAATAATATTACATGGAGCAAAACTATTATATGCATATGCAGAAGCTGTGGTTCCTAAAGTCACAGTTATTACTAGAAAAGCCTATGGTGGTGCATATGATGTAATGTCATCTAAGCATTTAAGAGGTGATGTAAACTATGCATGGCCTACTGCTGAGATAGCAGTTATGGGTTCTAAAGGCGCAGTAGAAATTATTTTTAGAGGTTCTGATAAAAAGGAAATAATTAAAAAAAGTAAAGAATATCAAAAAAAATTCTCAAATCCTTTTAGTGCTGCTGCAAGGGGATATATTGATGATATTATTCTTCCACATGATACTCGATTCAGGATATATCGATCACTAGAATTACTTAAAACAAAAAAGCTTTCAAATCCCACCAAAAAACATGGCAATATTCCATTATAATTAAGAGACCAAGTATGTTTAAGAAAATATTGATTGCGAATAGAGGAGAAATAGCTTGCAGAATTGCAAGAACCTGCAAAAAGTTGGGTATTGCTACCGTAGGAATTTATTCTGATGCAGATTCAAGGGCTATGCATTTAAGTTTTATGGATGAAATAGTCCATATAGGTCCGGCAGAGTCTATCAATAGTTATTTAAATATTGAAAAAATTATCAAAATTGCAAAAAAATTAAAAGTAAATGCCGTTCATCCTGGATATGGCTTTTTATCTGAGAATGCAGATTTTGTATTAGGATTAACTAAGGCAGGAATAAGTTTTATAGGTCCCTCATTTAAGTCAATTAAAGCTATGGGTGATAAAATAGAGTCTAAAAAAATAGCAAGAACTGCAGGATTAAATGTAATTCCTGGAGGAGAAAATGTAATTTTGAATCTTTCATTAGCTAAAAAAGAAGCTAAAAAGATAGGATATCCCGTCATGATTAAAGCTTCGGCTGGAGGTGGAGGCAAAGGGATGAGGCTTGCAAAAAATGAAGGAGATTTAGAATCTGGATTTAAGAGCGCTAAAAACGAGGCTAAACATGCTTTTGGAGATGATAGGGTATTTATAGAGAAGTTTATAACCAATCCAAGACATATAGAAATCCAAATCTTAGCGGATACAAAAGGAAATATGGTATACTTGGGAGAACGTGAATGTTCAATTCAAAGAAGACATCAAAAAATAATTGAGGAGTGTCCTAGCCCGTTAGTAGAAGAAAGGATGAGAAAAAAGATGGGAAAGCAGGCACTTATGCTGGCTAAAGCTGTAAATTATTATAGTGCGGGTACCGTTGAGTTTGTGGCATCATCAGATCAGTCTTTTTATTTTCTAGAAATGAATACTAGATTACAGGTGGAACATCCTGTCACTGAATTAGTTACAGACATAGATTTAGTAGAACACATGATAAAGATTGCCTGTAAACAGACACTTGCAATCAAACAATCGGATGTAAAGTTAAAGGGATGGTCTATTGAGGCCAGGATCTATGCTGAAGATCCTTTTCATAATTTTTTGCCTTCAACTGGTAGAATAACTTCTTTTTTATCTCCAGTTACCAAAAAAGATTCTAAAATTGAGATTAGGTTGGATTCAGGTGTAACTGAGGGAAATGAGATTAGTATTTATTATGATCCTATGATGGCAAAGTTAATAACCCATGGAAAAAATAGAGAGGACGCAAGAAAGAGCCTCGTAAATGCTTTAAATTTATTTGTTTTAAACGGAATTTCTAACAATATTTCATTCTTAAATAATGTTATAAATAGCAAAGTTTTTATCTCTGGCAAAGTAAACACTGGGTTTATAGATCAGGAGTACAAGTCTGGTTTTAAAGGAAATGAGGTAAAGAATGAAGTTATGTTATTAGTTGCTTTGGCGTCCATATCAATAAAAGCATTAGAAGTTAATAGAGCAATGTATGTAGGGATGAAAAAAATAGGAGAATTTTATGTTAGTTTAGGAGATAAAGATTTTTTATTTAGTTATAAATTTTTAAATTCGTGTAAGAATGAAGATCATCTAATAGAGATAAAACGTAGTTCAAAAAAATTTTTAGTCAAAATAAAACCGCTTTTCAGAAATTTTTTAATACAAGTGACTTTGGAAAACGAGGAACACTATGTTCAATATAAAAAAGTTACTGGGGGATATAGAGTTAAGTATTCTGGATATGATGGATTAGTAAGAGTTAATAGCCCTGACGAGTACAATTTAAAGAAGGATATTCCGGATAAAGTTTCAATTGGTACAGAACAAACATTAATTTCTCCCATGCCCGGTAGGGTGGTTAAAATATTTGTTAAAAAGGGACAGAAAATTAAAATGGGTGAAGATCTAATAATATTAGATGCTATGAAAATGGAAAACATTATTAAAGCAGAAAAAGCTTCAGAAGTATCAGAAATATTTATAAAAGAAAATGATGCAGTTTTTGTGGATCAGGAGTTAATGTCATTTATATGATAAAAATGTCTGCTAATATTAAACCATATTTATTAAATATTGCCGAGAATGAAATATTAGAACTACATTCTCGTTTAAATAATACAAGATTACCAGACCAAGCACCAGGGGAGCCGTGGCTGAGTGGA